>JBAZWP010000026.1:0-6024 GCA_041660345.1 Minisyncoccota bacterium | reverse complement strand
TGTCCATTCCGCATAAAATCTTTCTCAAAAATTTTACCCGCAACGACGAATATTCGTAGGCTGTATCCTATCTGTGGAGCCGCGATGGCGACACCGTCACCCTGACTCTTGAGTGAGGCAGACATTTCTTTCAACACCTTTTTTATTTTAGGAGTCTTGATATCTTTAATCAGTACTTCTTTGGCTATCTTGCGGAGAACTTTTTCTTCTTTTTGAAGAATTTTCTTCATAGTTTTATTTTAGCTCTTTTATATATTCTAGAAGTTTGTTTAATTTCACAGTTTCTTGAGAACGGTTGGACATATCTCTGACTATCACCGAATTCTCTATCGCTTCTTTAACTCCAAAGATGAGGGTGTAAGGGATGTTTAATTTTTCAGCGATGGCGAGCTGGGAACCCAGGCTGTCTTTCGACAACGATTGAGCTATCGGCACATGAGCCTTCCTTAAAATTTCAATAATATTTAGACTCTTTAATTTCGCCTCCGTGCCAAGTTGGATGAAATATATTTTTGGCTTCTTGATAATTCGGGGAGAAAGTTTCTTATACCAAGGAGCTTCGACAATACGGTCGACACCGATAGAGAGCCCGACAGCGGGGACGTCTTTCTTGCCTCCGATTTGCTTCGCTAGATAATCATAGCGTCCACCACCAGCGATGGCTCGGGATATGCCGTCTTCACCAGTCTCGACAACTTCGAAAACAGTACGAGTGTAGTATGAGAGACCTCGTACCAGGTTCTTGTTTATCGTATAAGGTATATTCATCTCTTCTAGGTATTCTAGGACTTCTTTGAAATGCTTTTTACAAGAAGCGCACAGGAAGCTGATAGAGTCTGGCGCATTTTCATTTATCTCTTTTGTTTTTTCTTCTTTAGAATCTAGAATGCGGAGGGGATTGGTCTTCAGCCGTTCGCGATCGATGGTGGGTAGATTATTAATTTGTTTGCGATAGTAACTTGTAAGTTCCTTGATGTAACCATTACGACACTCTTTATCACCAATCGAATTGATGTCAATAGAGAGGTCTTGCGCCCCGGCTTCCTCGAGGATGGTCATACCGACCTTAATAACAAGTGCGTCTAAAATACTTTTATCGCTACCCAGACAATCAACATCGAATTGATAAAACTGACGGTAGCGACCCTTCTGGGGGTTGTCGTGTCGGAAAATAGGTCCGTATTGATAAAACATCACAGGTTGGGGAGTATTCTGCATACCGTGCTCTAGGTAAGCACGTACGAGTGGAGCGGTGTGTTCTGGACGCATCGCTAGGTGGTCTCCACCTTTGGTGCGGAGGGTATACATTTCTTTGTCGATGATGTCAGTACCCTCGCCAATACTTGAAGTTAAGATTTCTTCATGTTCGAGGATTGGTGTTTCAATGGGTTTGAAACCGTAGTAGACTGCGACTTCCTGCGCCTTCTCGAAAAAGCCTTGGAAGTTATAATACTCCTCATTCATAATGTCTCGCATGCCTTTCGGTGAAGCGGGCTCTTTCGTTTTTGCTTTTTCTTTTTTTACTTTTTTCATGGTTCGATGTTTACTCACCATGACCCTGAGTTTGTCGAAGGGTCATATTATTTAGTTAATTTATAATCTCCTGGCTTGAAATCAATTTTATTAAATGGATACAACCTTACAAATGCTTTACCGATAAGAAGCTTCTTCGGCACCGCTCCCCAGACTCTGGAGTCAGAACTGGCGTTGCGATTGTCTCCCAAGACGAAGTATTCGTCATCTTTCAAGACATAGTGTTTCGTGCTGTTCATTTCATTATTGATGAAAGATTGGTCGAGTTTGAATCCATTTGGATTTTCGTTGTTTTGGATAGTTACGTCTTTACCCTTAATATCTACTGTTTCTCCGGGTAAGCCGATTATTCTTTTGATGAAAAATTTTGAAGTGTCGACAGGATAATGAAATATAACCACATCATATCTCTCCGGTTCTCCCAATCGATAGGAAATCTCGTCGACTATGAGATAGTCATTGTTGCTAAAAGTGGGATACATCGAGGAGCCGGACACGATGAAGGGTTGAGCTATAAATATGCGTATCGGAGCGACGATAGCGAGTGATAGGAGGGCAAAGAATATAAGCTCACGAGAGGATTGCCAGAATGATTTTTTTTCTTTCTGCCCTACTTTGGGGGCAATTTGTTCTTCCATGGCAACATTTTAACACAAAAGTTCCTTGACAGTGTGTCTTTTTATGTTGTGAAATGCAATTAAGAATCTTAAAGATATGGCTTTTCTTCGGTACGGATTTTTCGAAGCTTGAAAAATCCTGAAGTTCTCGCGCCTTCGCGCTCGAAACCCCTGCGAAAAGCATATCTTTAAGATTGTTTGATGACGTGCTATTATATATCCATGAAAATCGTGGTTGGTTTGGGTAACCCAGGTAAAGAATATGAAAATACCAGACATAATACTGGACGTATTATGGTTTCTTTTATTGAGAAAAAGCTGGAAGCAAAAATAAATAATAGCAAGATAAAATTTATCACCCCAGACAACTTTATGAACAACTCTGGCAAGACTGTGGCTCCATTTATCAAGACGAAGAAAGATTTGAAAGATTTGGTAGTGATTTACGACGATGTCGACCTACCACTTGGTAAGATGCGCATCTCTTTCAACCGTTCTTCCGGCGGGCACAATGGTCTGGGGTCAATCATTAAAGCGTTGAAGAGCGAAGAATTCGTCCGTATTAGAATCGGTATCTCTCCAAGCACTCCGTCGGGTAAATTAAGAAAGCCGAAGGGAGAGAAAGCCGTCCTTAAATTTTTACTTGGTGAATTTAAGAAGCCCGAACTTGAAACATTGAAAAAGCTTTCGAAAAAAGTGGCCGAAGCAGTTGAAATGATTTTCACCGAAGGCAAGGATAAGGCCATGAGTCTTTATAATTAAATAAAAATCTATGACAATGGAAGGTAGAATTAAAGATAAGAACGTGGCTCATGATTTAGCCCTGTTCGAAGAATCATGTCGCACTAAGAGTGTCGAAGAGCTAAAGGTTATGCTAGAGAAAGCACGGTCCCTAGAAATCCACTCTATTAAAGAAGATATTGGACACAAAATAGATATTATAAATGGCGTGCTTGCTCTAAAAACAAAAGATCGCGTCGCTGATCCAGACTTGGCGCAAGATATGGCGAAAGTGTCTAACTATGGTCGCTCCAAGGCAGCCTTCATTAGGCAATCTGGTGGTGACAGTTTTGAAGCTAGACTTCACGATATTTTATCTAATGCCAACGAAGATTCTATGAAGTTTAAAATCGAGTGCAGTGCCAAAAGCACAGAAGAATTGGGCGGTCTTTTATTTGGTTTGCAATCCCACCTTTCAGGCGCGTCTTCTGAAGGTGAACAAACTAAAATTATGGGTATGATTGAAGATATCCAAGAAATTCTTTCAGAAAGGAGGGGAGTAAATTAAATCTCTTTCAAGGCTTCGATTATAAGGCTTTTTTCGCCGTTGCGGAGAGAGACTTTTCCAGAGAGGGCAATGCACTTCTCAGCGACGATGATGTCCACTGAATCTTTAAAAATGGAAGGGAAGACGACTGCTTCAATCGAGCCCGTCAGGTCAGCTATTTTCAAGAAAGCCATTCTTTCATTTCCTCGGGTGACCACTTGGCGGACATTCTCGATGATGCCCGCGATGGTGACGGGGAAACCGTTTCCCAATTCTTCTTTTATCTTTTTAATATTGATATCTCGGCTTTCTAATTTCTCTCGTAGTCTATCTAGCGGATGGCCAGAAACATAAAGTCCTAATAATTCTTTTTCCCAGAGCAATTTGTCCGCCATTTTTGCCTCCTCGGCTTTTTTCAATTTGAAACCCGGTGCGTGTTCTTCGGACAGACCGCCGAAAAGGGAAACCTGGTTTTCGTTTTGACTCGACTGATGGTTGTAAGCGAGCATATCTTCCAGGTTGTAGAGCAATACTCCTCGCTCGGCCAAAGTATCGAAGCTACCAGACTTGATTAAGGCTTCCATGGATTTCTTGTTCAAGTTTTTGTGCTTGATGCGATCCAAAAAATCAGTGATGGATTTGAATTTGCCACCCTTCTTCCTCTCAGTGATAATGGCATCGCCTATGTCCGTACCCAAATTTTTAATTGTATAAAATCCGAATCGAATTTTTTTGCTTTTGTGTTCGTTGTCGATTACTATGCCTTCACCTTCAGGTAGACAAGTGAAGCCACCGAAACTTTCATTGATGTCTGGTGGCAAGACGGGGATATTCATATTTTTACATTCTTCGATTATTTCAGAAATCTTCTCGATGTCACCAGACTCGGCAGTCAGGATGGCGGCCATATATTCCACTGGATAATTTGCTTTCATATAAGCTGTCTGATAGGCGACCCGTCCGTAGGAGGCAGCGTGAGCTTTGTTGAAACCGTAAGCCTGGAATGGCTCGAAGAGTTTCCAGAGTTTCTCGGCGAATTCTGGGGTTTGGCCGTTTTTAATAATTCCTTGAGTGAATTTCTCATATTGAGCTGCCATCTCCTTCGGAATCTTTTTACCCACCGCCTTACGGAATTTATCCGCTTCTTCCCAGTTGTAGCCAGCCAACTCCAGTGCACAGAAGAGCAAGTCGTCCTGGTAAACGATGAGTCCGTAAGAGTCACCCAAGAATTTCTTCATCCGGGGGTCCATATACTTTATCAACTTTGGATTGTGTTTGCGCTTGATGTATTCTGGAATCGTCTCCATCGGCCCTGGGCGATACAAAGCGACCATCGCATTGATGTCGTGAATGGATGTTGGTTTCAATTCTTTCAGATATCTCGTCATACCCGAGCCGTTCAACTGGAAGAGTCCTTCGGTCTGGCCACTCGCGAGAAGTTCGAAAGTTTTCTTGTCATCAAGTGGTATGCGCTCAATGTCGATATCAATGTTGTAAAACTTTTTCACCAAACTTATGGCGTCTCCCAAGATAGCCAGGTTGCGGATGCCCAAGAAGTCGAATTTGAGTAGTCCCGCATCTTCGACACTGTACATATCGTACTGGGTGATAATTTTTCCACCCTTGGGGTCGAGCTGGGTCGGGACGTATTCTACGAGTGGTAGTGGAGAGATGACCACGCCCGCTGCATGCACCGAGATGTGTCGTGCACAACCTTCCAACTTTTTCGCCAAATCTAGAATTTCCTTTGTGTCTTTTTCTTTCTTATATGCATCCTTTAATTCTGGGACTATTTCCATCGCATGGTCGATTGTCATCGGCATACCTTGAGAGCCCATGGGAATCATTTTAGAAAGTCTGTCACCGATAGCGTAGGGATGCCCCAGAGCTCGAGCCACATCACGTACCGAACCACGTGCCATCATCGTACCGAATGTTCCGATTTGGGCGACTTTATCTTCGCCATACTTTTGCTTGGCATATTCAATCATTTCGTCGCGTCTGTTGTCGGCATAGTCCATATCGATATCGGGCGCGGAAGGACGGAATGGGTTCAGGAATCTCTCGAAGGGGAGTTTGTATTCTAATGGGTCTACATTGGTGATGCCGAGCAAGTATGTGACCATTGAGCCAGCGACCGAACCTCGAATCGTTGTCAAAATGTTGTTTTGTTTAGCGTAATTGAGTAAGTCTCCCACTACTAAGAAATAAGGGGAATAGCCTTTATCGAAAATTATTTTCAATTCATATTCAACTCGCTCTAAAATTTCTGGTGTAGCCTTCAACTCCAATCTTTCGAAACCAGCGAAAGTCATCTCACGCAACTTCTGGTCATAAGTCTTACCATCTTCAATCTTGAAATCAGGGAAAACCCATTTACCGAGTTCTAATTCTAGGTTGCACATATCGGCAACCTTTTTCGTATTGGTGACTGCTTCCTTGATATCTTTAAATGTCTTCAATGCTTCCTCGGTATCGATGAAAGAGAAGTCATCATCTGAGAATTCAAACCTAGCGCCCTCGCGTCCGTCTCCCTGGGTGTTGATTTGGAGTAGGGTATGATGTGCCTTGTGATCATCACTACATGGATAATGTGAGTCTTGGGTC
>JBAZWP010000025.1:0-13556 GCA_041660345.1 Minisyncoccota bacterium | reverse complement strand
ATTTAGTATACAAAAAAATTTTAAAACTAATCCATACTTTCTTTTCTACGTAGTTTTTCAAAGTACTTTGGATCGCGTCTTAACATTTCTTCCATTGTATCAAGCGCTGTATAGTAATTAGGAAACTCATATAAATGGTCTAGCGCTATTTTACGTGCAATTAATTTATTTGATGTATGTTCCTGCTCAACTTCAATACCTTTTTCAATTTGGTCTTTAGGTATTTTACGCTTCTTTTCTTCTTCTTTTGATTTACCTTCAGTAATAAGCTGAACTGCATAAGTAGCTAAACCAAAAGCTACTCTTTCAACATCATCAAAATTATAACCTTTTTTAATTACCCATTCTCTTATTGAGTTTATAGATGGGAAAGGGTTTTCTTTTAACATATCAATTATTTCTTGAGTTCGTTCTTTTTCCATAGTTAATCCTCTAATCCGTCAGTTCGATTGTATTCTTTAAGATAATCATAAAAGCCATTAGCTTCTAAATTTTCTCTTTTAAGTCTTTCTAATTCAATATCATATGGTATTGATATCCATTGCCCAGGTTTAGGCATAGCCCTAAGAGTTATAATTTTTTCTTTATTAAGTGGCCAATATGTTTTATTCGATGTATTACTCATTTTAATTTAGGTTCCTCTTGGTCTAGCGTGTAACCATCTACATAATCTTTATCAGGATAGTAAGCACATCCAAATGACCTATCATCTACTACAACGTTTGTTACATCACAATAATAATACCATTTTTTCATTTTATTATGCTCTATCGCTATACTACCATCTCTTAATAGTCGTTCACTATCATAATAACTTTTTAAAAATCGCTTTGGACAATTTATACAAAGTATCATTTATATCCCCTTAAAATATATAAAACATATCGTCTTGCCAATCATCAATCTTAATTGCTTCACTTATAAACTTTTCAGCAATATTTTCAGGTACTTCTATTTCACCTTTATCAAATCCAACTTCATGAAAGAAATAGTTGTTCCATAAAGACATACCACCATTCTGCCACCAAGGATGCATAAACGCTGTATCATAATAATCTCTATTAATTATAATAGTCGCTGTATCTGTTCCTTTAAAAAAGTATATGTTTGGTATTAAGTATAATATTAATTCATCTTCATAAGCAACTGTCGAATAAACCATATCGTTAGGAACGCCTAGTTTTCTTTCAAGCATATCTATTTCATGGTTAACTAAATTCTCTGCGTTTTCTAAATTGGTTATACCTTTAATAGCACCCATTATTATTTTAGACTTGGGGGAAAAAGGACCATACTCATCCATTCGCTCTCTAAGCTCTTTAACTGCACGGTCGGATTCGTCTTTTGTTATATTAAGTATCATCTAACCCTTCTTCTTCCATTCTTTTATAATATGCTTCTTCAGCTGCAATCTCATCTTACCATTCTTCATATGTTTCAATATAACCTGAATCAATTAAATATCTATCTAGTGCGCCTTTTATTAATTCTTTTAAATCATCATTTATATAAGTAGTTCCTTCATCTTCTTCAAAATACCGTAATGCATCATTATCACTATTAATTGATACATTAACAGTAATAACTTCATCTATTTTATCTATACCAACAGATGGGTCACCACTTTCATGCCAATGATATTTAAATTCTAAATTCATACATTTTCCTCATAAAAGTCTGCAGCTTCGTTATCATTCATTTCATAGCCAAAGTATATATCTCTTTCGTCTGTAGTTTCAATTAATTTCTTACGATAAATACCCCAACTATGCTGCCTCCATAATCCATCATCATTTAATACATACCCAGTACAAATAATAAAACCATCATATTTATACCATAACTTAGCAGTATTAGTATGACATTGTGATTGAGCACCATTCATTCTTCTAATATGTAGCTTAAAAATCTTACCACGAGAAACAAGATTATCTATTTCTCTTTTAGGCTCAGGCATTAATACAATGCGTTTACCACCTAATTTATATAGTATACTTTCAAGTTGAGCCCATTTTGTAGTTTGACGTCTTCTTTTAAGCTCACGCTCATATCTTACATCAAATTCACGGTTTTGTTGCTCTTCTTTTTTTAGAACTTTTTGATCTTCTCGTTCTAACCTTTTTCGATCTTGCTTAACTAATCGTTCAAGTTCTTTAGGATTTTGGTCATAGTAACCCATATTAAACCTCAATTACAATTGGTTGTCTTGATAAATATGTATAAACAGCATAAACATGCTTACATACATAATTACGTTGATTCCAATCTCTTGTAGGTTTAGTAGCGGGTCCTCGAGGATTACCATATAAATAGTTACGTTGTCTAGCAAAATATTCAGCACCACCATAAACCCAATGAGGACAAGTACAATTTAACTGTACATCAATATCTGTTAAGTCGTATTGCAGAACATCATCGAATTCACGATTAGGGTCTAATACTTCATCAGGTAAATTACCTTTAACTAAAACTGTTCTATTACCATCTGTGCATTGAACATTAAAAGCATATAATAATTTAATATCATCATATTTGCCTGGATTAGCGCTACACGACCACGCATTACCAACTAATACGGGATTTTCACCTCTAACAACATCTTTAAAATTAGTGGCGCTTTTTTGATGACCTAATTGTAATAGCTTCATCATATCCTTTTTAAAGGCATATGTCTTTAAATCATAAGGCTCACTCGAAGCTATTATATTATAATACTCAGGTATTCTTCTTTTATATTCAAGCGATGATACTATAGGAAAATCTTTAATTAATGGAATAAGATTAAAGTGTTTAAAGTATAGAGATGTAATGTTGGACTCATATGAAGTCCCTACACTATCTGCTATAATTTTAAATACTTCTTTATTCATTATGAAACTGGTTTTTTAACCGCAGACTTAAAATAAACATAGTCTGGGTTACCCTTAAATGTACTATTTCCGTCTTCCTTATATACGCCGACATTACCACAGGCACAAACTAATTTTTCACCTGTCAAATCGCTAAGGTCGAGTCTATCACCACAGTTTTTACATTTAACAAAACCGTGCTCATTAATAGATATCATTGTCTCAGAGTTTGATATATCATTACTCTTGCCTGTTACAATATGTTTCACTAAATTAGGATCTTTCTTCATTTTATATTCCTTTCTATAAGTTTTTTTAGCAAATTTTAATTAATGGATATTTGTTCTGTATCATTTTCAATAGTATCTAGTAGCATATCAAAGAGACTATCGTGACCTTGATCACCAGATATTCTTATAGCAACATCAACAGGAACTTTATCACTTAATTGGATTAATAATCCTACATTATAATCATTTTTCTCAACTAAATCAAAAAATTTATCAAGAATATCTAATAGTTCTTGGTCTTTACATGTTTCTTTTAATTGGTCTGTTATTGGGTTACTCATTACATTTGCTCTTTAAAATAGTATAAATTTGGTTCATATCGATACAATTACCAGCACAGTATGTACTTTTCATCATTAATTCAACTATTCTTAATAGTTCAGCTGTAAAATCCACTAATTCATTGTACTTAAATACAATACTATCTTCAGATGACTCTAACCGTTCTTTTTCAGCTCTATGTAAAGTTTCCTGTGCAATTTTAATAACATCTTCGCGTGTTAACTGTGTAGTATAACTCATATATATCCTATACTTTTTGGGAAAGCACCTATCCATTCTTTTCTTTTTTGTGGTATTATTGGTGTGGAAATCTCAATAGAATTTCCTTTAATTACTTGTAAATAAAAATTAACAGTATGGCATATATTCCAACTTTTTCGTCTTAGCGCATTGCGAACATCATTTGAAACTTCCCAGTAGTCTTCATAATAATCAAATTCAATATCGAGTGTTCTAAGTTCAACTTCAAAATTAGAATTAGCCGAATGTTTTAATCCCCATTCAGGTGTTGGGTGTCTATTCCAAAGAGATAAAGGTAATGTAGAATCACTTTCACTTGAATAGAACCTAAAAAAATGTTCACTAAATTTATGCAAATGAAAAGGATTCGTCATATCAATAGAATTTGCATAATACGGAACTGATATAAACCATTGAGCATTTGGTTTTGAAATACGGTACATTTCAGATAAAAGGAAATGCAAGTTAGCAATATGTTCTAATGCGTGATATGATACTATATGGTCAACAACATTATCATTAAAAGGTATTTTATCTTTATTAAGGTCGATTACAATATCAATATTATCATGTTTAAAGCAATCTAACCCTAAATAACCCTTTTCTTTATTAGTCCCACAACCTATATCTAAATTTATCATTATCTCACTCTAATGGCTATATTATTTTTTATAATATCAATGCTTTTAACAGTGTAACCAATACCTTTACCATATCCACGTAAAATATCACCAACTTCAGGTACTACACCCACATCTTCAACATATATACACCATGCACCACTATGCCCAACAATATAACCTTTTTTATCAGTGCTTCTTTCAACACTGTCTATAATATAATCGACGTATTCTTTCTTTTTCATATGTTATCATACAATTTTTTGAATGTTTTTGCCACTATTACTATATCTTTATTTTTCATTTCATTATACATTGGCAAACAAAGTGAATGATCATAAACCCATTCAGTATTTTCTAATTTGCCATTATCCAAATCTTTATATGCATTCATCATATGTACTGGGAAGAAATAACGCTTTGTTTCAATTTCATTTGCAAGCATTCTTTTTGCTATATCTTCAACAATAGGTTTGTCGAACATTACAATAAAATCTTTATATGCAGATTTATACGGGACTTTTTGATATTTAAAACTATCACCTAAAGTTTCTTTATAAATATTTACAATTTCTTGTCGTCTAGCTAATGCTGATTCTAATAAATCGCACGATAAATAACCCATCAATGCGTTAAATTCAGATATTTTACCATTGATACCATTAAATTTTACATTGTAATCGTTTTTAAATCCATAACCTCTAGCTAGTTGTATTGCTTCAGCTATATCAGCATCATTGGTTGTAATAATACCACCTTCGCCACTTGTTACTAACTTTGTACCGCTAAAGCTAAAGACTTGTATATCTTTTTGATTACCAGATACACCAAATGCATGAGCAGCATCCCATATAACAAACTGGTGACTTGCTACACCTAAGTCTTTATACTTTATTAGGTTACCGAAAGTATGCACAGGTATAATAACATCTACAAAAGTCGGCACACTATCAATGCATAACGTATCTTTGTTTATATCAAGTAGATATATATTACACTCATTCCACCTGACAATATTAACAGTAGACGCAAATGTAAATGATGGGACAGCTACATGTAATCGATCCTTATGTATTTGTCGAAGTACTCTTAGTGCAATCATCAAACCAATATCTGCTGATGTTACACCAAAAACATACTTTGCACCTGTAATTTCTTTAGCCTTTTCTTCAAACTTTTCACAAAAAGGACCAAAATTACTAACCCACTTGCTCTTATAAATTTGAGCTAAATTTTTTATAACTTCTTTTTTATTAGGAAGTTGCGGTCTAAAAAATGGAATTTTCATACATATACCTTTTCTAAATACTCTACTAGTAATTTAACAGAAGTTAAATTTGGGATTTCATCTTCATCCACTGTGATATTGAATTCTTCTTCAATACTAATCATTAGTGTAATATGACCTAAAGAATCCCACGCTTCAAAGTTTTCCATAGATATATCTTCATTTAAAGTTTCAACTGGAACTTCAAATACAACAGCCATTATATTTAATATTCTATTTAACACTTAGTCTTAACCTCGATATTGCTACAGCAACAGCATAATCTTTTTCATGTGATATTGAAATCTCAATAAAAGGAATATTAGTAAACGGTTCACCGTCATCAGTATATAAAACTTCAATATCGCTCATTTTTAATGATGGGTCTATCTTTCTAATAGCCTCTTTAGCTGCATAAACACCAGCATAACTAGCTAAATTTTTACAGTGTTTATGCTCAAGTTCATTAAAAACCTTATAACTTGTTGATAGCTTTTTCATTCTTGATACTTTTACAATATCAATTCCTATAAAATTTGGTCTCATTTTCCACCTTTTCTAATTTAAAATACTTATCATAAAAGTTTGAAACCATTGCATTCTTTTTAGATGGTATATATTTACAAGTGATTTCAAAACCATTATATACTTCTAAAATCTCTTTCATAATAATATCTTCAACACCTCTACCTAATATTCTACAAGAAAGTAATAAATTAATTATTTCAACACTTTTTTCAATTTTTTTAATAATAACCACTCCTGTAATACCATAATCACCAATATTATCAGAAACACTTACATAAATAATATCATGTGTAGGTAGTAAAGATAGTAATTCATCCTTAGAAAACCGCACTGTCGTTAAATTAAATTGATTAGTACGCTGTGTTAACTGAGATACACGCTCGATAATGAGGTCTGATTTTGTAGCTAAATATAATTTAACTTTAATATTAAGCTTCTTTAAATAGTCATCGATATTAGTAGTAGAATCTTTGATCTCCTGTCGCTTAATATCTTCTTTATACATTTGATTTCGTTTTAAATCTTCTGATGTTACCTTAAGTACTTCAAATAAACCTGAATCCTGTAAGAATGGGAACTTAACTAAATCATCATCGACTTGAATACAAGTAACTTCAGGTATATTTGTTGAAATAAGCTGTATCTCAAATGAGCTATCATCAATGAAAACAAAACTATCCAAGCCTATATTAATTGTCTTAGCTAAATTTCTTATATTGGTTTCTTTATTTTCCCAATTAATTTTAGCATAAAGAATATGTTCTCTTTTTAGAATCATATCCGGATGCTTATCAAACACTTCCCATACATCAGCTTCATTATTCTTACTAACAAGCGTAAGTACAACGCCTCTATTATAAAGATTAACTAACTCTTTTTGAAATGCTTTGTTAATTTTTATACCATCTAAACCATCTTCTCCGATAATACCTTGCCATAGTGTATTATCACAATCTAAAGCAATACATTTTTTAGTCTTGCCTTTTAAAGCTCTAATATATTTAGCATCTTCTCTAAATAAATAATACATTGCCTTATTAGAATAAGGAATTGAATACATATCATTACTAAAGTAGTCTTCATATCCTAATCGCTTTAAAACAAGATCATTGTCAACAAAATAGATATTACTATCTTTTATATTTCCTTTAATTAAATTATTTAATAAGTCTGCAATATCATTAATATTTAAGCTTACAGTTGGGTAACAATTAGATTCAAAACCGTGAAACAAAACGATACCTTTTACTTTATTTAATGCGAAAAGAAGACTCGTGATATAATCCTCAATTTCATTCTCATTTTTATCTGTAACATCTAAATATTTTAAATTACAATAGACTAATATAATATCGCATTTAAGTAAATCATCGTAAGTATTAGCGTCTATCAGCATATTATTAAAATGACCTTCAACTATCTCTGGAATAAACCCAACATCCATTACTGCAGATTCTAAATATAGTAAAGGTTCAACTGTACAATTTCGCAAAATACCTATTTTTAATTTAGGAAAATCTCTTTTTCTTAAATCAGCTAATTTCTTTTTTATTTGAAATATTGTTTCCATAATTATAACCATTTAATCCTCAAAAATTTCTATAAGTCCAAATCCTTGTATTTGGTAAAAATAAACCTTCTTATTAAAAAGTGGTGAATCAAAAACAGAAACAGGTATAACCCTCAAATCCTTTTTAATAATATCCATAGTGCTCTTTACATTTTTTGTAGTATAACAAATATGGTATATCATACCACCATTTTTTAAGATATTATCAATAACTGAAGGTGTCGATACTTTTGTTATAGTTTCTATATTAGATTCATTAGTCTTAGTGTACATTGTAAGCGCAACACCTTGATTAGGTAGCTGTACTTTAGTTATAGCTAAATAACCTGTTCTTGTAAGAAACCTATCCGCTTTTTCAAAATCAGCCGAAGCTAAACCAAAGTGATGCAATTTTAAATCATAATTTTCCAAGGAATTCCTTTTCTAATTCAAAAATTTTTTGTGAGCGCTCCTTAATCTTTCTAGCTGGATTTCCGCCTATTATAAAACCACATTCAAAACTCTTATTTAATAAACTCATTGCCATAACAGACGAACCGTCCCCTATTTCAACACCAGGTAGTATTAAAGAACCACATCCAATATCAACGTGGCGCCCTATAGTAACTTTACCTTTAACTAAATGCTTATATTCATCTGGAACTGTTGGGTTAGTTAGGCTTTCACCTGAATAATCATCACTAATAGAATATATAGCAACACGAGATGACATACCAGAAAAGTCTTTCATTTCAATACCACACGCACCGTAAAGACCACAGTAAGGCGCAATATGAACATAATTACCAATGATGACAGGTTCTTTAGCTGATATAATAACAAAGTCGTCTATGCGAACATTGTTACCAATAAAAATATGCTCAGCGCCATATATTGATGACTTAGGACTTATAAATACATTTGTTCCAATACTACCAAAATTATAACTCATATTACTTTATTGCCTCTACAATTAGCGAATCTTGATTAGGCGGTCTTGTTTCTAAATTAGCTAATTCTTTATATTTAGAAACTTTATATTGACATCGATATACACTTTTATACCCTACCTCTTTTAATTTAATTTCAATATCTTCATAATCAGGTAAGTGCTTATGCTCCCATGCATAAAAAGATGTATTTAAACAATGGCAATTTGTTTTACACCCGGCTTTTTGAGCCCATGACTCTTTTATAAAAGTTTTATTTAAATATAGTTGTATGCATAACTCTAAATCTGGACATGCTATCCTAATAATACCATTAGGTTTTAAAACACGATAGCATTCATTTAAAAACTTTTTTTGATCATTATTACTTAAATGTTCGATAAAGTGTTCATTATATATAATATCAATAGTGCTATTATTATAAGGTAAAGGTTTTCTCAAATCATGTTTAACGTCACCCTTTTTTAGATCGATATTAACCCAACCTTTAAAAATATTACTACCACAACCTAAATGTAATTTCATATTATTTCACAGCCTCTACAATTAATGAATCTTGACTAGTGTCTCTTGTTTCAAGATTATTTAAAATATCATATGATGATTTTTTAAATTCACATCTATAGTAATTAGAAAAACCAGCCCCTTTTAATTTCATAGTATAGTCTTCATAATCGGGTATATATTTATGACCCCATAAATAAAAAGCTGCATTTAAAGCCTGGCAATTTGTATGGCAGTATGTCCCAACACTTTGAGTCCATGGCTCTTTTAAAAACTCTTTATTTAAATATAGCTTAACACAAAAATCTAAGTCGGGACATGCAGTTCTTAATACACCATTAGGAGCTAACACCCTATAACAATCTTTTAAAAAGCTTATTTGCTCTAAATAATTTAAGTGCTCATAAAAAGCTTCATTAAAAATAAAATTAACAGTATTGTTTTTATAAGGTAAAGGTTTTCTTAAATCATATTTAACATCGCCTTTATTAAGGTCTATATTAACCCATCCTTTAATATAATTACTACCACAACCTAAATGTAAATTTAGCATAAATTACTCCCTTACTTAACCTTAATAATCCAACTGAAGTCTATAAAAATTTCTTTTGGTTGACCTAAACAATCTATTATAGCTTTTTTAACAGGTGGGTACTGAAAATCATGACCACCTATATATCCTGTTTTCTTTATTTTAGGATACCATAAACTAAAATCTTCTTTAACAGCATCATATGTATGTAATCCATCTATATATACAAAGTCTAAACTTTCATTATTATAAAGTTTGGATGCTTCCTTACTTGTCATTTTTAATTTTGTAAAATTTTTAAATGCACTCATTTTATTATCAAATTCTTTTTCAACTTCACTCATTGGGAAAGACCAGAATGCACCTAAATCTTTGGGTGTTATTTTATATATTTTACACCAATCCTGATCTAACCACGGATCTACACATGATATATGCTTAACATGATTTGCAAAAATTAATGAAGAATGCCCAGCGTAAGAACCTATTTCAACTATTACATCGCTATTTTTTAAATAACTACATAGTTTAGTTAAACCATCAACTTGTTTTTTATTTATATCTTGTAAATATCTCATATCCTAATCCTTTCATTATTTTATATTTTTTTGAATTATATCAACAGGAATATTATGATGATAAAATCTTGTTTTAAATCCAGCATAAACATCCCACAAAGAACCCATATCCATAACAATATTACCCTTAAGAACAGGATAAAGCTCATATATTAATACCTTTGATAAAGTACACGCCGAAAATAAATATAATGTAAAATCATTTTTATTTTGTTCATGATAATCAATTATCATTTTTTTTACAGTTTCTTTTGCATTATAACAATTAGTCATTGGTGTAGTTATTAATCTATTATACCTAAACATAAGGTACATATTCCTAAAATAATAAGGTGCTATAAATACTACATTATTTTTACGTAATAACTGTACAAATGGGTTTAAAGACCCTACCATTGAGGCATATGCGAATAAATCTGAATTAACCCAATTTATATCTAATTGCTTCTCTTTTAAAAAATTATCTATTCTATCACCCATTTTTATATATGCGTCAGGTTGTAATGCCATTATAAAATTATCATATTTATAACCATTTAGTGCTTCTATAAATTCGTCTGATTGTTTTTGAACTCTTGCATGTAAATAATAGTTATTACGATTTAATCCAAAAACATCCATCCATTCACCGTCATTATATCTATTATAAAAAAAAGGTTCTTTCTTTTCTATTTTTTCTAAATACTCATTGAACTGGTCATCAAATTTAATAACCTTTTTAAAAGATTCGGCTAGATTTTTATAATTATTTAAACCCCTTTTATGATAAAAGGCACTTAAAAAGTATCTTCTTTGTTCTTTTATTATATCGATATCTTGTTTAGTCATATAAATCATATAACTACCTCGCAATATCCCATTTTTTTAATTTCCAGTAGTCCATGAATCCATTTTCTTTACAACTAAAACTTGGTAAAGTTTTAAGTTCATCTTTGTATTTTTTAGCTATTTCTAAAAATTCTGTTTTATATTCCTGAACTTTAAACCATAACCATAAGCTTGATTCATAATGGTATATAGATGTTTTATACCCAAACTTATCAAATATTATTTGCATTGCTTTATTTGTATAAAAAGAACAATGAACTGGTAATAAATAAAACCAATTAGGGTCATAAGGTATTTCTTCCCTTACTAAAGTATGTACAGCCATAATACCATCATCTTTTAGTAACCCATTCATTTCTATAAATGGGTTCATATCTCTAACATGTTCTAAAACAGATGTATTAATAACAAGATCATATTTAATACTCTTTAATTGTTCTTCACTAATATGCGGGAAATATCTATCATACTTCTGTAAATATATATTATGTTCATTAAGTTTATCGGCTAAATCACCCCCACCACAACCCCAATCAACCCAATTTCCTTTTTTTAGTATACCTGCATTAACTAAATTTACAATAAAATCACACTGTTTTTGTAATCTATCGTCCCATTTAGGATCGTCTGTTTTAATAGGGCTATTCTTTAAAAATTCACCATGATAGCTATGATTAAGACTGCCCCACTGGTCGTCAGACATTTCAGCATGTGTTTTAGATGATACAAAACCACAATTCTCACAAACCCAATAATCAGCTTTCTTCAATTCTTTTAAGTTATATCGTTCAAAATCTTTTGAAAAATAATAGTGCATATCAGAATTACATATAAAACACTTCATCTTATTCTCCTTTACCTATTTATATATTTTAGCAAACAATTAACTGTATAACCCCTTTAATTTCAAAGATAAATATTTTGCGTTTATACTTGGGTTAACCGCTTTAACACTTATTGGTATAGATAAGTCTTTAGACCATCTGGATTTAAACACAGTTCGAGCATTTAAGAATAATTTTTGGAGTTCATTTTCAGATAACTGATTAAATGATCCCTTACCTTTATGAATAATAAATGTATTTACTGCACAAAATGTTAAAAATCCAAGCTTATATGCAGCCATACCAAAGTCGTTCTCTTCCCCATAACCTTTTAAATAGATAGGGTCGAATATGACATCTCTTTTATACGTTTTCATAACAGCATCAGCACATCGTCTAGTTATGAGCATACACGAGCCATGGGGCAGTCTGGAGTACATCCCAAAGCTATTGTTACCTATCAATTTGTCAATAAACGATGACCATTGTTCGATTGTATATTTAGGATTATAATAAATTGAGAATTGCTGTGAATTATTTGAACATGGACATACAATTCCTATCTGTTTATTAATAAAAAGTGCATTAGATAATTTATACGCCCACTTAGGTGATACTATAGTATCTGAATTAATAAATATAAATTGATCGTTCTTCCTATCATTTGATGCAACTTTATAAGCTTCGTTAGCACTCTTTAAATAGCCATAATTTTCATGCTCAATATATTTTACAGTAATATTAGGTGGATTAGCTGGTAAATTGAATTTTTCTTTAGATCCATCATTTACTAAATATAAACTAATCTGATTTTGAGTATTACGATATATTGAATCAAGTAATGGGTATACCGTATTATCAAAATTATTGTAAAATGGTAATATTACAGCTATCACTTCTTACCCATTTCTTTACGCATATTAGAGTTTTCATCATAATGAATCGATACAACTTTATCACAGAAAGCCATCTTAACTTTTCTTTCCATTTGAGTTCTAATAAGATTCCAATCACCTGGTTCTTTTAATTTCCAAGCATCTATATTAGCTCTTATATTCAATGACCTTTTATGTGCTAGAGTACATCTTGTTATTCTACCTCTAACAGGCGGCCATTGACCACAATACCTGCCTATATTCTTTATAAGCTTAATAGATACCATCTTACATTTGCCATAAACAAAATCAGCTTTAGCGGCATTTGCAGTATCTAATAAATCTTTTATATGATTAGGATAGAACTCATCATCATCATCTAAATCAAATATCCAATCACCTTTAGCAAGTTCATATCCTCGATTCAAAGGGTGAGTACCAGCTACATACCAACGAAGAACAGGGTTATCAGGGTAAGGTCCTCTTTTAGTTAAATTCTGCCATCTAATTCTTGGGTCTTTAAACTCAGCTAATAATTGTGGTGTATTATCTGTGCAGCAATCACCAACAACCACTATTTCAAAATCTTTATATGTTTGTTCTAATATCGATGGTATAGTCCTATACCTTAAAATTTCCGCTCTATTCCATGTTGGAATTACAACTGATACTAACATTTCACACCCTCGATTCTTATACTGTTATCTTTTACAAATGGTTGCCCTGTATATGTAATTTTACATTTATTGCTAGTTAAAATACTAGAAACAAGTAGGCTATTTAATCCTGAATCCTCATTAAATTCTAAAACTATCCTGCCATCTTTTTTTAAAAACTCAC
>JBAZWP010000024.1:0-13587 GCA_041660345.1 Minisyncoccota bacterium | reverse complement strand
AGTACTCTGTCTAGGTACCCTCATATTGTGCGTATTTTCTTCGACTACACGTCGAAACCTCCAGCTACTACCGAGTTCGAATAAAAATTAGATGTTAAGTTTCACTAAAAAAGAAATAAATTTAATGAAGAGATTAAATACACCGAGCAAGGTGCAGGACTTTTTAAATAGTTTGAAATTTAATTTTGAGAACGAAAAAGGAATTAAGCGTGAGACGTGCCGGTCGCCCGTTTTAGTTTTGAGAGGGGGAAGTGCCCACTGTCTCGAAGGGGCGATGCTCGGAGCCTACATTTTGTCCCTACACAATTTTCCGCCACTACTTATGCACCTCGAAGCTTCGCGTGATGATTACGACCACGTGGTAGCACCTTTTAAGGTGGGCGGTCTCTGGGGAGCGTTGTCGAAGACGAATCACGGAGTCCTCCGATACCGTGAACCGATTTATCGCAATATTCGCGAGCTAGCGATGTCGTATTTCCACGAATATTTCCTAGACAATGGCGTGAAGACATTGAGGAGATATTCAGCTCCGCTTAATTTAAATATTTTTGAAGACAGTGGGCCGAATGAAGATGGTGACTTGTGGGGTATCGATGAAGAACTCGATAAAATCAAACACTACGACTTCGTGCCGAAAAAATATATAAAAAAATTACGTAAAGCTGACAAAATAGAAATAAAAGCTGGCAAAGTGGTAGAATACAAGAAATAGGGTATAATAGTTTATTATTATTTTAAAATTTAATTTATGGAATACTTATTTATTTTAGGGCGGGTATTATTAGGAGGATATTTTATGATGAATGGTTTTAACCATTTTAAGCATTTACAAAACATGACTGGCTATGCGGCAAGTAAGGGTGTACCAATGCCGAAGCTAGCGGTCTCGATCACTGGTTTGATGTTGTTACTCGGAGGAGCGGGAATCCTCTTGGGAGTTTATGTGACATACGCTGTCAAACTGTTGGTAGTATTTCTCGTTGGCGTAACTTTCAATATGCATCAATTCTGGAAAATTGCCGATCCGATGCAGAGAATGGGAGAAGAGGTTAACTTCTATAAAAACCTCGGTCTTCTGGGTGCCGTATTAATGCTTCTATCTATACCACTACCTTGGGCCTTGTCTTTGTTTTAGAAACTCTCTTTTAATATGGGAATTTTGAAAACAAAAATTATGGTTTTTGGGACTTTCGACGGTTTACACCTCGGGCACTTACACTTTTTCCAGCAAGCACGCAACTCTGCCCCCCATCCTTACCTCATCGTCTCGATTGCTCGTGATATGAATGTTTTTAAAATTAAAAATTTCCATCCAATTCTGAAAGAAAGATCTCGGCTTAACTTAGTCAAGAAATGCCCCCTAGTGGACAAGGTCGTCTTATCTGGCTTGCACAAGCACCTACCCCACATATTGAAAGAACGGCCAGATATCATCGCCCTTGGCTACGACCAGAAGGATTACACAAAGAACCTGAAAAAAGACTTGAAAAATAAGGGTTTAAATGTGAAAATCATTCGTCTCAAACCCCACAAGAAAAATATCTATAAAAACAGCTTGCTAAAAAATAAAAGATAATTATAATTTTATATTATGCAAGAAAATAATATAAAAAAATTCATTAGAGATTTGCTAACTAGTAAGAATTTTTCTAATATATTTTTTACTAGTCTCATTTCTTTTCTTATTATCATTACCCTCATTTTAGGAGTTGTTTGGTATTATCGAGCCAACGTTTTCAGTTACTTTGCTCGAGAGTATGTCAAAGTAATTCAAAATGAAAATAGTGGTGACGCCCTCACTGAGAGAATCATAGAAAAGCAATCCATTTTCACACAAGACAAATTCGTTATTGATGCCGTCAAGAAAACCAACCCAGCCGTAGTCTCCATCATCATAACGAAAGAGATTCCTAAATATGAGGCTTACATTGATCCCAACCAACAACAAAATCCATTTGGTGATATGTTCCCTGGTTTCTTCTTCAACATTCCTCAATACCGCCAGAATGGCACTGAGAAGAAAGAAGTAGGAGGTGGTTCGGGTTTCTTGGTCTCTGATGACGGTCTGATTGTTACCAACAGGCATGTCGTCGACCAGAAAGATGTGGAATACACTGTCTTCACCAACAACGGAAAGAAACATATCGCGAAGGTTATCGCTCGTGACTCTGTCCTCGACATTGCTTTGATAAAAATCGAGGGGAGTGGCTTTCCTTACTTAAGTCTTGGTAATTCTGACGCATTAGAAGTTGGACAGAGCGTGATAGCGATTGGCAATGCTTTGGCTGAATTCCGCAACACTGTTTCTGTCGGTGTAGTTTCTGGTCTGGCGCGCTCTATCACTGCGGGAGACTCTTCTGGCAAGAGCGAATTATTGGATCATGTGATTCAGACCGATGCGGCGATTAACCCCGGGAACTCTGGTGGACCCCTACTTGATTTATACGGAAGAGTCATCGGTGTCAACGTTGCAGTGGCCCAAGGTTCTCAGAATATCGGTTTTGCCCTACCTATTAATAGCGTGAAGGGTGTCATCGAATCAGTGAAAGCCACTGGGAAAATCATTCGCCCTTATCTAGGTATCCGCTATGTGACCATCAACGCTGAGATGAAAGAAAAAAATAATTTAACAGTAGACTATGGTGTCTTAGTCAAAGCTGGTGCGACTGCCAGCGACCTCGCCGTTATGCCTGGAAGTCCCGCCAACAAAGCTGGTATTGTCGAGAATGATATTATTCTAGAAATTGACGGTGTCAAACTTGACGACAAGACAAGTCTCGCTTCGATAATTCGACAGAAAGCCGTTGGACAAACTGTTACCCTGCGCGTTTTAAGCAAGGGCGTAGAGAAGGAGGTAAAGGTTGTTCTCGAAGCTTCGAAAGATAAGTAATTTTCTAGATATCGTTTTTTCTTATTGTAGAGGAAAGATAAATTCCGAAGAGCATCAGCGTGCCCAAGATAAGAAAGATATAATTGAAGGCTGGAATGAATAAGAAGAACAAGAAGGCGAAAACTGGACCCAGGATGTAAGCGATGGGGGAGGAAGTACGGTAGACTCCGACGTATTCCTCATTCTCTGGTTTGATATGTTTGAAAAAGTGAACATCGCTCATGACCTCGATGGTAGCAGCTCCGACTCGAGTCATAAATAATAGGAGTGCCCAAATCAGTATCGAATGTTTAGTAATTAAGAATAATGAAAGAGTCGCCAATGCCGAAATGCCGAAACCAACCATCAACATTTTTCTCTCGCCGAATTTGTCCGAGTGTTTCCCGAGGGGATACTGGATTAAGACGAAGGGCAGAAGCATCACGGTGAATATCAAACCTATTTCTTTCCAAGCGAAACCAAGATGCATCGACAAATAAAGTGGTGTATAGATAACCATCCAAGCGTAGAAGAACTGGAGCAGGAAATTTATACCATAGGCGCGTTGTAGGTTTTTATTTTTGAAAAACTCTTTTACATATCTAAAGGAATTTACTTTATCGTATTTTGGGTCGGGTATATTCCTAAGGTTTATGAATGATATCAAGAAGAACAATATCATTATCGAGAAACTAACAAGATATATCTTGTCTAAAGAAAAACCGCCCAAGAACGTTCCGAAAGCAAGCTGGGCCAGAACCCAAGACAAGTTGCACACTGTTAGATAAACACCTCGGATTCTTCCCGTCGATGGGTCCTTCGATAATATTTTCAAAACTTCATCTAAAGAGAAAATTATCAAAGTGTTCATCGAGAAACCAAGCATGAACATCAAGATTGCTATCCATGCACTATGGGTAAGTGACAGCACCAAGAAAGAGAAGGCATTCAGAATAGTGGTCGAAAGTAAGAATTTATAGACACCCATTTTCCTGAATATTGTCGGAGCGAGGAGTAGGGCGATGATTGAACTGACAGATCCGGCAACATAAATAATACCAACGAATCTTTCTCCCACGAAGGAAGAAATGAAACTGGAGTTGATGTATGAAGCCAGAGCTATCGGTAGAGAAAATAAAAATCCGGCGAGGTATATTATTTTTCTATTTTGACTCATTGTTTTGTATTTTATACACCGAGGACAACTGGGATGACCAGTGGTCTCTTGGCTGTTTTCTGATATAAGAATTTTGAAACACTCTCTCCCAAGGACGCCTTGATGTGGTCGAAGTCAGCCATATTGCCATTCTGGTTAAGGGGCATTGGCATCCTAGTTGTTGCATCTTCTACCGATTTCTTAATGATGATTCTAACTTGGCGTAGAAGCTCTTGGTTTTCTTTCAAATAGACGAAACCACGAGAGATTAAGTCTGGAGACTTTTTCAATTTGCCTGTCTTCTGGTCGACAAGAGCAATGATAACGAACATTCCATCTTGAGCGAGCATCATACGGTCTTTGATGACGACGTCTTGGGTATCACTGATTGATACACCATCCACCATCATCGCGCCACTTGGTGCTTTCTCTTTACGTAGTATCATCTTCTCTCCATCGGGTGAAATTTCAATAATCGAACCATTATCTGGAACAATAATTTTATCTTCGGATTGACCTAATTCCATGGCCAATTCTTTATGCCTGACGAGCATCGAGTGCCAGCCGTGAATCGGGATAAAGAATTTCGGATGAGTTTTACGATGGAGCCACTTGATATCTTCTTGGTTGCCGTGACCGGTCGCATGGACGAAGTCTTCACCAGAAGTACGAAAACTAATAATACGTACACCCTGGCGAGTCAAACCGTCTTTCATTTTTTGAACTTGAAGTTCATTCCCAGGAACAATGGAGGCTGACAAGATGATGGTGTCACCTTTATGAAGTGCAAATTTCGTATGAGTTTTGTTGGCAGCACGATTCAATGAAGCGAACTCTTCACCCTGAGCTCCAGTCATAAGTATCACTACTTTATTGGGCGGATAGTCGTTAGCTTCTTCGATCGGAATGATGGTTCCTTTTTTGGGCTCGAACAACTTCGCCTCAATCGCGACTTCGATGTTGGTCTTCATCGAACGGCCATCGAGGACTATTTTTTTACCCATCGATTCAGCGAATTTTACTATATGGGCTAGACGGGTGATGTGGGAAGCGAAGGCTGCAATGATTACTCGTCCTTGAATTTTTCGGAGCAGATTTTCTAATCCTCTATATACTTTCTCTTCCGGTAGAGAGAACCCTTCGTTTTCGATATTGGTCGAATCGGTTAACAAAAGTAGAACCTTTGCTTTATCGAAAATCGAATATTCTTTCTCTTCGGCCTCGGACACAATACCATCGACTTGGTCGAGCTTGTAGTCTCCAGGAGTCACTATCCACCCGTTCTTTGTTTCGATAATAATACCCATTGAGTCGGGGATAGTGTGAGTCACTCCGAAGAATCTGATTTTTATTTTTCCGCAAGTTATAACTGAATCTTTCTCCACGATGTTTTCTTTCATCGCTGGTAATTGTGGGAATTCGGCCTGTCTCTTGCGCATCATCAGGATGGAAAGATTTCTAGAATAGACAGGCGGATTACCAATACGTGAGAGCACCAAGGGCACTCCTCCGATGTGGTCTAGGTGGCCATGGGTGATGATTAGTGCGCGAATTTTATCCTTACGTTCTTCTAGATAAGTAGTATTTGGTATCACGTAGTCTACGCCCGGAGTTTCTTCAGTCGAGAAGTGCATACCAGCATCGATGACGATAATGTCGTCACCGATTTCGATGGCGGTCATGTTCTTGCCAATCTCTTCAACTCCACCGAGAGGAATGATACGAATCACACCTTCTTCGGGTGGGGGGATTACTTTCTCATTTGGGTTTTTATATTGAGTTTTAGGAGAATAGGCACTACTACCACGAGATCGTCCTTTGCCGAACTTAGAATACTGGTAGGTTGAACTCTTAGCTGTTTTCTTTCTGTCACCAGTTCTGTGCTTTGTTTGTCTCGATACAGGAGAATTTCCAACGCTGGTATGCGGAGTAGTCCCCTGAGCTGTCTTTTTCTCTTCGATAGTGAATGCGCTGAAAGGCATTCTGTTCTTTTTAGTCATTTTTATTTATTGTTAGTGAATATTTTCCAAACATTATCAACTTCGGTATACCACGAATAGGAGTTTAGGAACCTATTGGAAGGAGAGGTGATATGGTCTATGTTTAATCCTTGTATATTTTTCGACACTGCATAGATGAAATTAGGGCTATATAAGAAGACTGCTGGTATGTCTTTCTTTATTTCGTCTTCGAACTGGGCGTATTTTTTAACTCGAGCTTTTTCGTCGGTAGTTACGAAAGCGCTTTCTAATATTTTATCAACTTTAGCATTGGTATACATTGCCACATTGAGTCCTGGATCATTGCGTTGGGAAGAGTGCCAGAAAGCAATCAAGTTTGATTCGTGATTAATAATTTGTCCGAATAGTAAGACGTCGTATTTACGAGGACGTATAACACCTTGGTTTAGGTTGCCGATGTCGAAAGTTTTGACGTCGACTTTCATCCCAATAGCGGTCAAATCTTGTTTGATAAGTTCTGCTGACTTTACCAAGTCAGGTGTATTGCCAGTCGATATAGAAAATTCAAGAACTTGAGTAGTCTTCTTCTTTTTCACTGTTGTCGTTTTTTCTAAGAAGCCACTTGTGCCCACCTTCCAACCATCTTTCGCCAGCAGGTCTACTGCTTTTTTGGTCCTTGTTTCTTGATTCTCTTCGTTATTAGTACTTAACTTCTCATAACTAATGATGTTCGGTGGTATTGGATTCTCGAGGACGATACCATAGCCCTGCAATACTTCGTTCACTATGCGCTCTTTGTCGATTGCCTTATCGATTGCCTCTCTTATTTTTCTATTGGTAAAGATTTGATTTTGATTTTGATTAAAAAATAGACCAAAGACTCGGGGGAGAACTGCTGATTCGATGCGATAATTTCTCTCTTTTAAGATTTTTGCATTTTCGGGGGTTATCGAACTTATCTGGTCCACTGTGCCGTTCTCATAAGCTGTAATTAGACTGTTTTCGTTTGTATAAAAATACAAATTTAAATTTTTCAGATATGGTTCTTCGAGGATGAATTTTTTAAATGGGACAAGCTCATAAGAATCGATGGTGCCTCCAGATGTCTTGTTTACCTTAGAAATCATATAAGGACCAGAGCCGACTGGATTCGTGTTGGCGTCATTTAGTTCGATGGGGGAGTTCGCCCAAACTTTCTCTGGCATGATGCCTAGAGTTAGGTTATCCAAGAAAGAAGCGTAGGGTTGTTTTAAGACGAACTTAATATTTTTTTCATCAACCTTTTCGACACTTATTCCATCCCAGTCACTCTTGTGGGGACTCTTGATAATAGGGTCCTTAACTGCATTGACGGTGAAGATGACATCATCAGCTGTGATAGGGGCGTCGTCGTGGAAAAATATTTTGTCTTTCAGGGTGACGGTATATGCTAGACCATCTTTCGAAGGTTCGATTTTTTCTGCTAGGTCTGGGACGATGTCCCCATCTTGATTCTTCCTCATTAGACCAGAGTAAATCAAGGTCGTTAGGTCGTTGTCGGTGTCAGATAATGCAAGGACAGGGTTGATGAAGCGTGGGGTGCCGATGATACCTTCCGAAATAATTCCACCCTTCATTGGTACGCTCACGAGGAAGGATTTATTGATACTCTGTAGGATAGCGAGAGTGCTGATGGTCAGGATAGCCACGAGCACAGAAAAAACTATCCATTCTTTTTTAGAAAAAGAAGTAATGGCTTTTTCAATTTCATTTACCTTGGGCAATTTGCCAAAGATTTTTGACTGGCGAACACGACTATAGAAATTTTCCATAAAGAAATTTAAAAACAAAAAACTTTCAGATTAGACTCCCGCTTTTATTATTATAGCGATAAAGGCTGACAAAGCAAAAAGAATTCCACAAACAATGGCTAAATAAAAAAGGAACTTCTCGAATCCTCGGCGAGTATGGTGAAAAGAAGAACCATCTCCAGCACCTAACGCCCCACCTACTCCAGCACCTGATTGCTGAAGCATTATTGATAAAACCAATATTACTGAAAGGATAATCTGCACGTATGGCAGAATCTTAGCTACTAAACTCATGGGGAGATTATTGCATATTTTCTTTTGAAAAGCAATTGGGATCAATTTCTTCTTAAGAAGTTATATATTTCCACATTTGACAAAATTAAATAGAAAGAAGTTAATATATAAGTGTTGTTGTTCTTCCGACCCCAGCCGAGGGAGGGTGTGCATGACGCTCGCCACTGTTAATGTACCACTGAACTTCACGGTTCGGGTCGACAGGTCTATCCAACCGACATTTCCGAACAATCTGACCACTGCACTAGACCCCGAACTGGATTGCTCGGGTCCTGCGGAGTTTGATCTGAGTGAAGTGGTCGCACGTCAACCGCGACGCGATGGTACTCGAGAAAAGATCCGGAGGGTGTACGAACGAATCAAGTTCGCTGGCAGGCTGGTGGAGTATCTGAACCTCGCCGACCTGGTGGTGGTACGTGATGTATATCACCGAGAGTTCTGCCGTCTTTCTCCTGACGAGAGATTGTATGGGTGGAAGTCGGGGAGGCGCGGAGAGTTCGGTCGTCCGCACGTTCCATACATCTACAAGCGGCCGAGTGGTATCGTGGTGCTCGAGTGGGCGTGGATGGATGACCCATTCTAGCCTTATATCTGTTTGCTCAACAACCCCGTGTGTCAGCTTCTGACATGCGGGGGTATTTGTTTCTCAGTATTTTTTATATATAATAGTGTTATGTCAAAAGAAATTTCAATACTAGGTTTGTTTCAAAAATTATTTCATAACTTTAACTCTCGTGCGATGAAGGATGCTACCCTCGCTTTCAAGAAGCACTTGGACGAAGGGGGCAAGATGATGCTCGCGATGGGTGGAGCGATGTCTTCCGCTCAGATGGGGGTGACTCTGGCAGCGATGATTAAGGAGGAGAAAATTCATGCTATCTCTTGCACCGGTGCCAACCTAGAAGAATCTGTCTTCCGACTTGTTGCTCACGATAGTTACAAGGATTATCCTGATTATCGATATTTCACCAAAGAAGATGATGAAGCTATTTTAAACCGTGGTGAGCGTCGAGTGACTGACACATCTATTCCGGAAGAAGAAGCATTTCGTGTGATGGAACCTATCATATTAAGACATTGGAAAGAGGCGCAAGAGAAGGGGGAGCGATATTTCCCGCACGAATATTTCTACCAAGTACTTCTCTCAGATGAATTGAAAGGAAAGTATGAGGGTAATCCAGAACATTGCTGGCTTCTCGAAGCAGCGAAGAAGAATTTGCCGATGGTAGTACCAGGCTGGGAAGACTCAACTTTGGGGAACATTTTCGCTGGTTATTGCAAAGCGGGGGAAGTGAATCCATCGGTGATGAAGACGGGCGTGGAATATATGATGTATCTATATGACAGGTACCAGGAACTAGCGAAGGATGGCCCAGGATTGGGGTTCTTCCAGATTGGTGGAGGAATTTCTGGCGACTTCCCGATATGTGTCGTGCCTTCAATCAAGTATGATTTGAAAAAAGAAGTTCGACCTTGGGGTTACTTCTGTCAGATTTCCGATTCGACTACTTCATATGGTTCATACTCTGGTGCTACACCCAATGAGAAAATCACTTGGGACAAATTGACGAAAGATACGCCGATGTTCGTCATCGAGTCCGATGCCACCATCGTTGCTCCGCTTATCTTCGAGGCTATATTAGATAGATATACTTTAACTGAGAAATAGTAGTATAATTATATTATTAGTATTACTTTAATAAAAATTTTATGAGTAAAGAAACACCGGGTTTTGAAGAAAAAAATATGTATATGTCTGATGAGGAAAAGGCAACACTTACAGATAAAGATTTAAAGACTCAAGTAAAAAGAGAAATATATAATGAAGATTTGGGAGGTTCTGGTGTTTTTCGTGCTGATAAAATTCGTAAAGATGCATCAAAAGAAAATTGGGATGATGAATTTGCAAATGAAATGGTTATTAGAACAAAAGACCCAACAAATGAAGACGCGATAGAGAAAGCTTCCCAAAAAGTACATGAAGCTTATAAAGGATGGGTGAAAGCTTCGGAATAATTATTTTTTTTAATTTAAATTTTCATGATAACAAAAGAACTCGTGGATTTTATTAAGAAGATGAGGGTAGAGAAGCATAGTGATGCTGAGATACAGTCGATGCTTGTGGCGAACGGCTGGCTCTCTGTCGACGTGATGGAAGCTTTTCAAGGTATCGATATGGCGGCCAAGAGTGTGGCTACTCGAGAAACTCCACCCCCTACTCCAGTGGCTCGAGCTCAACCAGCAGTACTAAACTCAGAAATGCCGGCTAGTATCAACAAGCTTTATGCTAATCCAGTCAGTCCCATCGGTGTAAATCCGCTCAATGTTAATCCACCAATCAATAATTATGAACCTCGTTATGTCGGTATACCGAAGGAGAAGAGTGGTAACCATAAGGGACTCATAACTTCTTTCGTTCTAATTTTCCTCCTCCTCGCTCTTGGAATTTCTGGATACTACCTTCGAGATAATTTGAAGTCTTTACCAGTCGTTAGTTATTTTTTCCCAAGGGTTATTGACGAAGTAGTGGTCCTACCACCAGCTGAGAACCCGGTTATTCCTGTTGAGACAGTTAAACAAAATACTGAAATTGTTACTAATAGAGTTGGCATATTCAATACAATAGATTCAATACCCACTGATGATTTCTTGGCAAGCACGGGATATTCTATGAAAGAAGAATTAGGGACTGGTAAAATAAGTGGTGCAGAAGGAGATCCCAAGGGGAGTGCTTTCATAATCTCTCGAGATAACACGGAATTGTTACGCCTTCTTCCTATTACTTATCCAGATGGTTCCAATAAAATTTCTGAAATCATAGTTACATCTCCCAATTTTAGAACCGTTGAAGGTGCGAGCGCTGGGATGACAATATCTGACTTAATAAAAATTTATCCAGATTTCAGGGTTTGGTATACTTATGTGGGTAATATGTTTGTCTTAGAAAGTCCTCAACATAAAGGAGTGCAGTTCTTGTTAGATAAAACCGGTTTTATAAACTCTAAGAAGAAATTAGGAAGTCGCGAGATAGATATGCTGACATTAACTGACTTCGATAGTAATACGAAAATTACAAGCGTCAGGGTGTTTTACGTTCAATAAATAGGAGTCTAATAACTCAGGTTGCAAAGTTACTACTTCTGTGGTATATTTATGCCTGTGTTTAGGCACAAGGAACATCGTCGAAGTTTCGAAGCAATATTATTGTAACTTAAATTTAATCCCATGACAGGAACAATTAAGACTCTTACAGATAAAGGATATGGATTTATCGCTCGCGAAGGCGAAGCGAAAGATCTTTTCTTTCACTCTAAGGAACTAGTTGGTGTTATGTTTGATGAATTGAAAGTAGGTGACACCGTTTCTTTCACAGTCGTTGACAGTGAAAAAGGTCCAGCTGCTACTCAAGTATCACGCGTATAATACTTAACAGATAAGAGCACCCAAAACGCAAGTGATGGGTGTTTTTATTTTGTAAAATCAAAAAGATGGCGAAAGATGAAGTAATTTTAAGATTTGATAAGGTCTCCTTTGAGTACGGAGTGAACAAGCCCATCCTAGATGAGGTGTCTTTTCCGCTGCGTCGTGGAAGTAAGATTACGATAATGGGCCAGAATGGTGCGGGGAAGAGTACACTCTTTGCTCTTATTGTTGGAACTATCAAACCAGAAGAGGGAATAATCAATACTCAGAATGGTTTGAGTATTGCCACGGCCAAGCAAGTCATCGCTCGCGAAGACCTTGCTCTTACGGTGCGAGAATTTTTTGAAAAATGTTTTAAAGATAAAGTCTATGATATCGACCCCAGGATAGATGATGTGTTGGAAGTAGTAAATTTAAAAGGCCACGAGAAGTTGCACGGTAGAATTTTGAAAACTTTCTCTGGTGGACAACTGGCCCGCATCCTCCTCGCATCTGCTCTCATCCAGGATCCAGACTTGTTGCTGCTCGATGAGCCGACGAACAATCTGGACAAGATGGGTATTGAGCACCTGACGAAATTTTTAATAAATTATAAGAAGACGGTGGTCGTGATTTCTCACGATGCGGAATTTCTGAACGCTTTTTCGGACGGAGTTTTATACCTAGACGTATACACACAGAAAGTCGAGCAATATGTCGGTAACTACAAGAACGTGTTGAGAGATATCACCGCTCGGGTAGAGAAAGAGAATATGAAGAATGCTCAACTAGAGAAAGAAATCCAAGCGAAGAAAGATCAAGCCAATGTCTTCGCCCACAAAGGTGGCCAGCTTCGATTAGTGGCCAAGCGCATGCGTGAGAAAGCTGAAGAATTGGAAGAAGAGATAGTGGACGTGAGGAGGGAAGACAAGACAATCAGAAATTTCACTATTCCTTGTCAGGAAGATATCAATGGCGACATCATCACCATTACTTCTTTCTCCACGATGAACGCGAAGACTGGCAAGATTTCAAAACGCAAAGCAAATATAAAATTAAAGAAGAATCAACATCTATTACTCCAGGGTCCGAACGGTATCGGCAAGAGTACATTACTCGAACACTTGGCGAATGGGAGTGCCGAGGGAGCGAAGATCTTGGACGGTATCCGTGTCGGTTATTATCGGCAAGATTTCTCTACATTAAATTTCGAGCATACTGTATACGAATCTCTGGCTCACGCGATGCACCTCGGGGGACTTCCACTCAATGAACAGAATATGCGTTCGGTGGCTGCCTCTTTCCTCATCACCGGTGAACTGATAAATACAAAAATTGGCAGTCTATCGGAAGGGCAGAAAGGCTTAGTGGCCTTCGCCGGACTTGTCTTACAGCGTCCGGGGCTACTCATCCTCGATGAGCCGACGAATCATATAAATTTCCGCCACTTGCCCGTCATAGCGAAAGCTATAAGCGAATACAAGGGTGCGGTGGTGATGGTGTCCCACGTACACGAATTCGTAAATCAAATAAGACTCGATGAGATCCTAGACCTAGAAAAATAACTTTTCGTGGTAAAATATATGGATGAGGAAGTTTTTTAATTTTCTTTTCATCATTTTACTTCTCTTTTTCGTTGGCTATTTTTACAAAGATATTTCAGGCTACGATTTCGCTGGTATCTGGCACCAGATAGAGAGCAAACTTTTCGCTCCGGCTCCGTGTACTGAGCCTCTGCCTTACAAGCTCGGAACTTTCGACAATAGGTTCAACATTTCACAGAAGTATTTCTTAAATGCTCTCACCGAGGCAGAGGCGGTGTGGGAAAAGGCGTATGGCAAAGATTTGTTCGTCTACACGCCCGACAACACGGACAACATTTTGAAAATAAATTTACTTTATGATTATCGCCAGGAGGCGACGAGCAAGCTTGCTGATCTCGGCATCGTGGTGAAGGATACCCAAGAATCTTACAATAGTTTGAAGAGTAAGTTCGAAGCTTTGAAACTGCAATATTACAGCAAGCAAGCATCGTTCGAGAAAGACTTGGCGAATTTTAACGTAGCTAAGAAGGCGTATGAAGAACAAGTCACATACTGGAATAGTAAGGGTGGC
>JBAZWP010000023.1:0-14206 GCA_041660345.1 Minisyncoccota bacterium | reverse complement strand
ACCGTTATCGCCCCACTTAAAGACACGCCAGGATACAAAGCTGGGCTTAAATCAGGTGATAAAATTTTAAAAATTGATAAATCAATAACGAGCGATTTATCAATAGACAAAGCGATAAAATTAATTCGAGGCGAGAGGGGAACGACAGTAATCCTAACTATCTTCCGAGAGGGGGAGAAAGAGGCCCGAGAAGTGAAAATTGTTCGAGATACTATCAACATTCCAACTCTCGATACAGAAATGCGTACAGACGGAGTCTTCGTTATTAAACTTTATAGTTTCACTGCCAACTCCGCTGACCTTTTCCGCGAAGCTTTGAAGAAATTCTCTGAAGCAAAAACTGATAAATTAATATTAGACTTAAGGGGCAACCCTGGTGGCTACCTAGATTCAGCTGTCGATATGTCTAGCTGGTTCTTGCCGAACGGCAAGGTTGTGGTCACTGAAGATTATGGAAATAATGAAAAGCCGACGATATATCGAAGTCGTGGTTACAATATCTTCAACGATAAATTAAAATTCGTAATCCTTATCGATGGTGGTTCTGCGTCTGCTTCTGAAATCGTCGCCGGAGCATTGAGAGATCAGAATAAGGCGAAGTTAGTCGGAGCTCAGAGTTATGGAAAGGGTTCAGTGCAAGAAGTCGTCAAAGTCACTCCTGATACCATATTCAAGGTCACAGTGGCTAAGTGGCTCACTCCAAACGGTATATCTATTTCTCAAAAAGGATTAACGCCTGACTATGTGGTAACATATAAAAAAGTTGGAGAGAATAGTGATTCACAAATGGAAAAAGCCGTCGAAGTATTAAATAACTGGAAATAAAAAAATGAAAGTCATATTCTTAAAAGATGTCCCAAGAGTAGGAAAAAAAGATGACATCAAAGAAATCAGTGATGGTTACGCGCAGAATTTTCTTTTCCCGCGCAGACTCGCCATCGTTGCGACGATGCAAGCTGTTGCTAACCTAGAAAGACAGCAGAAGGAAATAAAAATCGAGAGGGAAGTGCAAGAGAATTTACTCTTGAAGAACCTCGAGGGCATCAAAGATAGGGTGGTCACCATAGAGGGCAAAGCCAATGAAAAGGGTAGTCTCTTCCAAGCTATCCATGCAAGGGAAATAGCCGTTGCAATGCACACACAACACCTCGCCGAAATCGCACCAGAGTTCATCGACCTTGAAAAGCCCATCAAAGAAGTCGGCGAATTCATGATTCCCATCAAAATCAAAAACAAAAAGTCCTCGTTTAAATTGATTGTTAAAGCAATATAAAAAAATATGTTTAATGAAATAAGAAAATTTTTTATAGATTTAATGGGAAATAAAGGTGAAATTTCGGCATCTATAGACGAAACTATAAAAGAAAAAACAAAATCTCCATTTTATGGTTCTTTTATACTTTCATGGATAATAATTAATTGGAAATTGTTATATATATTGATTTTTATAAGTTCTGATAAAATTTTTGAAAAAGCAAATTTATTAAAAAATGAATATATTACGAACCTGTTGCCACCAATAAAAAGTTGGGAGCATTGGCTAAATTTCGCTATTTACCCATTTTTGTTGAGTATTTTTATATTTTGGGTTTTACCGTTTATCACAAGAGAGTTTTATAAAAAAAGTATAAGAAACAGCATAAGACTTGAAAAAATAAGGTTGGACGAAACAACTGAAAAAACTGAGCAAGTCACCAAATTGGTTGAAAAAGAAACTGCCTTAATTGCGCAAGAAGTTGAGCAATCCAAACAAAAGAAAAGAGCAAAAGCAGAAGACCCAGAAATTTTATGGGAAAGAGAATTTAAAGATTTTCAAAAGAATGTGGTTTATAGTAGATTGGGTGAAATAGTGAACGTGCTTTATGATAACGGTGGCAGAACGATAAAATATATTAACAATACTCGTATTAGACAAGTAAATGCTAATACTTTGGCCGTGTTAGACACGAAAGGACTAATTAAAATAATAGAGGAAGACATTGATGAACCAGAGAAAATAGAATTAACAGAAAAAGGTAGGTTTTTCTTAGATAGATATTTATCGGAAAAAGATAAAGATTACGATTTATAAATTAATTGTAAAAATATCATGATTTCAAAACCCATTATAGAGTATATAATTATCGGGATGCAGTTTCGTTATCTACAAGATGTCAAACCTGGATTTCCTTTAAAAAAGAAGGAGTATGTGTACGATAACTTAGAATGGTTTCTTAACGGATTAGAAAAATTTAATTTAAAAATCACTGATACTGCAAGTTATAAACTAAAACAATACAAGAAAGATGCGTTAGATCATTTACCCGAAAATCATATACTAACTAAAGAAGAAGCGGAAAACTTAAACAACCTAATGCTAGAGCTCAGGCCGACATTTTATGCAGAATCCCAAAACCTATTTGCTTATATTTTAAGTGACAAAAGATTTACTATCGAAAAATTAATTAGTGGTGTGTCAACCTTATTTCCTCCTGAAATTTTTAATTTATTAACTAACCATGCCAAAATGGACTTAGAGGAAGCTGGGAAATGTATCGCAGTTCAAAGACCCACAGCAGCAGCATTTCATATATTAAGAGCCACAGAATCCATACTTAGAGATTTTTATAAAAAAACAGTATCGCGAAACAGAATAAAAAATGATTTATGGGGAAATATTGTTGCTGATCTAAGAAGTAAAAAAAATGGACCACCTAAAACATTGCTAGATAATTTAGATAATATACGTTCTAATTTTAGAAACCCCACACAACATCCAGATATGTTTTATAATATCGAAGAAGTGCAAGACTTATTCTCTCTATGTATAGATGTTATTACAAGGATGATTAAATATACTAAAACAAAAAATCCCCGATGAGGGGATTTTTTGTTTTGTTTTTTATTTTTTAGACTAGGTTTACGACTTTCTTGACTACTGTTCTGCCATTGAAAGAAGTTTTTCTTTTAGAAGAGAACTTCACAACTCCGTCTCGGAGAGCGAAGAGGGTATGATCTTTGCCCATACTGACACCGTCACCAGCTAGTATCACTGTGCCTCTCTGACGCACGATAATAGAGCCAGATTGTGCCTTTTGGCCATCAGCTACTTTCGTACCTAAATACTTTGGGTTTGAATCACGCAGGTTTTTGGCGGTACCGCCGGCTTTTCTATGTGCCATATTGTTTATCTATATAATTAAATGCTAAAATTAAATGCATTCGAAGTATAAAGCATTATATGGAAAAAATCAAGCTTTTCGTGAATAGCCAGCAGGGGAAGGATATAATGACCGTCATTATCGTCATTTTAGTGGGTCTAGGCTCATTCGGGCTAGGTAGACTATCTAAAAACACACCTTCTGAGGGGCTTAAAATCGAGTATAGAGACCAGAGAGGCAATGCCGTCGGAGCTCTCGATACGATAGAATACAAACCCCAATTTAAAACAAATGATACAAACGTCGAGGGTAAAAACTTTTTCGCCTCGAGCCGGGGAACGAAATATTATCCTTTGGGCTGTTCTGCGGGCAAAACCATCAAACAAGAGAACCGTATCTACTTCAATACCGCGGAAGAAGCTGAGAAAGCTGGCTACACCTTATCAACCTCATGTTAAAATAATTTTATGGCGACATTATTAGAAAACGGATACTACTATCATTATAAACACGCAGAGAACGGCGATATCAATAACTATGCCTATGAAGTCCTGGGCCTGGGTCTCCATACCGAGGGCCATCATCGCTTAGAGGATGTACTGGTCATCTATCGAGCCCTCTATGAGTCAACAAATTACAAAAACGGCAAAATGTACGATTTGCGACCTTTAATCATGTTTATGGAGAATGTCACCAAAGAGGGGAAAACAGTAAAAAGATTTCGAAAAATTTCTGACAAAAAAATAATTGCCGAGCTCGACGAAATAAAAAAGAAAATGTACGGAGGTTCCAAGTAGTCTCTCATGATGCTAAATAGTGTGGGGGAGAAGGGCTTTAACCTATATTGTTATAATATGGGCGTGTCGCACAATATATGTTTGCGACCTTATATAGGGTCGCAAACATAACGGCGTATTGTGCGAGCATTAGGATGTCGTACAATACGCCTTGGGACCATGTATATGCATCCCAAACATCACTAGATTGTACTCACAATCTAGCTTGCGACCGCATATGTACTACCACAAACATAAGCGGGATTAAGTTAACCGCAAACATCGCTCAAAACGCCCCTATCAGGGCGTTCGGGCTGAACCGTCGATAGTTGGAGCGAAGTTCTGCACATCAGTAGGCTGACCATCGCGAATACGTTCCATATTGTTTATAAATCCTTTCCAGAAGATATTGACCCAGACATCGTGCCATAGGTAGTATGCGGGGTCCTTCAAATACTTCTGCCAAACGCTCTTACTGGCTCCCCCGACGTAATTTATGTTATCTTGGGCCACTGGGCTATTGACGACACCTCTTAAGCTAATATTGAAGTAAGAAAGCACTAAAATTGCGATAATAGCGATAATAGCGATAACGAACATACTTAGTATGCTGATGAGACCCTCTTTATCATTATTATTTAATTTCATAAATTTATCTCAAAACCTCAGCAAAGAATGTTTTAAAATAATTAATGGCATCGGAGATTGTAATATTAAAAAATTTCATTACGATAAGCACAACGATAATGAAAATAATAATTTGGATGAAACCGCCTTGCGTATTTCTAAATTTATTATGCATACCTTAATTTTACATCACTTCTTATATGGAGGCAAATAAATAGATGGGTCAAGATAAGCATTGGTTGGAGCTATCGGCTGGGTCAAGACGCGTCCTGGACAAGACTTGCTCGGGACACTTTTGACTTCGACAGCGTCCTTGGGATAGACAGAAACGTGTAAGTGTGGTCCAGTAGAGTATCCGGTATTCCCACTGTAACCGACGATTTCGCCACGACTAACTGTATCGCCAGTATTTGCTTTGATAAGTGACAAATGTCCGAAGGTCGCCGCTAATCCATTGTTATATTTAATTAAAACAAATTTTCCGAAGGATACACCCGAGCACTGTAAGTCGGTGTCTCCCCTACCCGCCACTACCCCATCGGCCATCGCCTTGACGGGTGTACCGACAGGTGCGCGAAAATCAACTCCGCTGTGACTACCGGAAGCATACAATCTTTTTGAAGAAACAGTTTTACCGAAAAGCTGGGTAATGTAGACATAATCGAGTGGCCAAGAAAGAACTCCACCACCAGGCAACTTCGACGGATCGAGGATATACGTTAGCTGTGATTCATAATCTCGCAACTCTTTCTCGAAAGCATCTTTCTTCGCCAGTCTGTCTTTCAGAAGTTTCTGGTACGCAGTCTCGCTATTTTTTGTCTGAGCTAATAATTTCTTTTTCTCAAGAGTATTCTGATCAACTATTTTCTTCTGGTCAGAGAGTTGCGACTTCAGTGAGACTAATTCTTTTTTAGCATCCATTGTCTCTTGTCTAGTATCTTCAAGTTCACCTTTCATTTTCTTCAGTTCTAGACTTTCTTCTCTAATGCGATCATTGATCGTTGCCATACTATCGATATCATTCCAAATTAGAGTGAAATCTTTCTCAGACAAAATTGTCTCGACGAAACTATCGAGCTCGAACTCATTAGTATTTCGAATTTCAAGTTTGATAGCATCAGTATTTCTTTTAATCGAACCTTCTTTGGTGTGAATGTCTTTGCTTAGGGCACTTATTTTAAAATTTGTCTTGTCTATTTTCTTTTGAGTTAGATTAATATTGGCCACCAACCTCTTCCTGTTTATGTCTAGTTCTTGCAGAGATACATTTAAGGAATTTTTCTGTTTACCCAAGTCGTCTAACTGGCCCTGGTAAGCCTTGATTTCTTGTTCGAGCTCCGCGATATCGTTATTTCTCTGGTTTATTTTATCGGTTAGCTCGGTCGTGGTCTGCGCATAAGAAAAAACAAAGGGAAATAACACAAAAACCCCCACTAGAAATATATTAAATTGCTTTCTGTAAGCGTGAAAGGGTTTCATTTTTACCTAAAATCGAAGCAATTACGAAAGGATCTGGAGACCGGTCTTGACCAGAAAGTGCATAACGTACAGGGTGTAATAATTCTCCTCGTGATTCTAAACTATTGGCGATGTTCATCAATCCGTTCTTTATATTATCGGTGTTAAAATCATCTTCATCGATTTTCTCTAGCGTACCCAAGGCGAGCTTCAAGTTGGCATTGATTTTTTCCGCTGGAATATTTTTATAAATAAGTTTCTCTTTACTATATTCCGGTGTCTTCAAGCAGAAGTCTAACTCCCCTGCCGTAATCATATTTTCTACATCATTCCACTTAGAAATGCGTTCCAGAATGACGGGTACTAGCTTCGGGTTGCGTTTGTCCTCGGGAAGAAAACTAAAAATGTTTTTCTCTATTTCTGTTGCTGGTAACTTTTTAATGTGTTCTTTGTTAACCCAGTCGAGCTTGTCGGCACTCATCTGCGCACCGGACTTCTGGATTCTTTCAATTTCGAAAGCTTGGATTAATTCTTCTCGAGTAAAAATCTCTTTATCATCCTTTGGATGCCAGCCGAGTAGCGCCAAGAAATTAATCATCGCATCGGGCAAGTATCCTTCTTTCTGATATTCGAGTAAGTCCTTTGCTCCATCTCTTTTACTTAATTTCTTTTTACCATCAGGACCGAGAATCACCGGCAGAGTCGCATAAAGTGGCGGCATCTCGCCGAGAGCTTCATAGACAGAAAGAAATTTCGGCGTGGAAGAAATAAATTCTTCTCCACGCATCACGTGGGTCACTTTCATCTCAATGTCGTCCACAATGTGGGCGAAGTTGTACGTCGGATAACCATCGCTCTTGATTAAAATGAAATCGTCTAGCGCCTCTACGCCCGCTGACAAATTTCCGAAGACTAAGTCGTGCCATTTGTAGACTTTTATTTCTGGCACTTTGAATCGCAAGGGCTTCGTTCCGTCCCACACATCAAATTTTTCTGGTCTATGTTCACGATATAAAAATGGCCTTTTCTCTAATTCTGCTTTATTGCGAAATTCTCCGACCTGTTCTTCGGTAAATGGATCTGGATAGGCATAACCCTTTTCAATTAAAATTTGGGCATATTTTTTATAAATATCTAACCTCTGTGACTGTATATAAGGAGCATGAGGACCACCATTGTCTACACCCTCATCCCAGTCGAGCCCAAGCCACTTCAAGGACTCCATAATGTGAGCCACTGAGCCTTCTACTTCCCTCTCTTTGTCGGTATCTTCAATTCTCAGTATAAAAGACCCCTTGTTCTTGCGCGCCCAAAGCCAAGCATATAAAGCCGTGCGTACACCACCTATATGCATAAAGCCTGTTGGTGACGGAGCAAATCTTGTGACAACTTTAGTCATACTTCCATTTTAGCATTTTTAGTGAGCAAAAAGAAATGAAGTATTTAAGGGTACGGATTTTTTGAAGCTTAAAAAATCCTGAAGTTTTCAGCTCGACAGCCTCAAAACCCCCTAAAATACTTATTTCTTTTTTAGTACAGAGAAGTATGGTGTTTTTGGGGCTACGGAGCGCGACGGCGCGAGTCTTGAGAAATTTTTCAGCAGAAAAATATTCGTACCCAAAAACACCATACTCTCTGTTAAATAAAAACTATTTTTCGTGGCTCAAAGCCATGTCGACGAGTTCGCGAGCGATTTTCATCGCCGCGTCGGGTTTGTGAAATACTTTCGCATTGTGTGCCATTTGAAGCCAAGTTTCTTTATCATCAATAATTCTATCAATCTCTGAGCTTAAGATATTCGCAGTCATATTCATCTCTTCAATGACGCTACAGGCACCCGCATCAGCATAAGAAAAAGCATTCTTCTTCGAATGGTCGGCATTAGATTCGGTGAAAGGAATAAGAATAGAGGGTACCCCCCAAGAAGCAATTTCGAAGATAGTAGAACCAGCGCGAGAGATGATGATAGATGCCGCTCCGGCAGCATTCTTCATTTGCAATGGATCAAGGAAAGAAAATGGAACATATCTATCTTTATTTTTATTTTCTCCTAGCACGACATCTGCGCGACCCTTCACTATTTTGAAATTCCGGACACCTGTCTGGTGTATCACCTGATATTTTTCTAATAATCGAGGCAAGGCGTCAATGACTACATTATTAATCAATTCCGCTCCTTGTGAGCCCCCTAGGACTAGAATCACAGGTAACTCAGATTCAAATTTGAAATAATTTAAGGCTTTATTTTTCTCGGCTGGGTGTTCCAGCTCACTACGAATGGGTTGGCCCGTCCACGCAATATTTTTCTTAGGGAAAAAGTCCGATGCCTCGACGAAGGATACAGCGACGCGCTTCGCGAAGTGTCCTGCCCATTTGTTGACTCTGCCGGGAGCAGAATCTGACTCGTGGATAAAAATCGGTATTCGTAAGATAGCGGCTGCGACAATCGTCGGGAATGAAGCATAACCACCTTTGCCGAAGACTACATCGGGATAGATTGTAAATAATTTAAAAATTGCATTGATGGTACCGAAGAAAACTTTAAAAACATCTAGAAAATTCAGGAAGGAAAAATAGGTACGCAATTTACCAGAACCGACTTTCTCGAAGATAAGCCCAGTGCGGAAAAGCATCTCTTTATCATAAGGACTATCAGAAACATAATAGAGCTTCGCTCCGATGATATTGTCTGTATCAATTATTTTATTCACCTTTTCGGCTACGGCAATAATCGGATAAAAATGTCCACCCGTGCCTCCGCCTGTAAAGACTATTTTCATAAATTAAGTATTCTTAACTTGAAATTTCGATATTTGGAGCACCATCCCTACGGCCAAAAGATCAATCATCAGTGACGTGCCTCCGTGACTAATAAAAACTAACGGCACTCCGGTCAGTGGGAAAACTCCAACCACCGAAGCAATGTGCATGAAAGACTGCGCTCCGATAAGTATAACAATTCCAGAGACTAAAAGTCTACTGAACAAATCTGGGGCATTGTTGGCTATGCGCAATCCACGCAAGATGAAAAGTAAATAGAGGATGATGGTCCCGACAGCCCCCACGAAACCAAGCTCTTCACTGATGACGGCGAAAATAGAGTCCCCTTGTGGCTCGGGCAGAAAGCTGAATTTCTGTATACTCTGACCGTATCCCCTACCCAGAACTCCTCCACCACCAATGGCAATCATTGATTGCTGGATTTGGTAAGAAGAACCCCGAGGGTCATGAGATGGATCGATAAAAGTTTTTACTCTATCTTGTAAATAAGGGGTGAAAAAGACGAGAGTCGCAAGAACCGCTACCGCTCCAACCCCGAGTAATAAGATCGATTTCCAGGGTACTCCAGAAATAAAAAGCATCGCGAAACCAGTCACGGCTATTAGAATGAAACTTTTAGTGTCTGGTTGTTTGAATAGAATCCCTGCGATGACAGCGAGCATAATGACAAGCGGCAGGACGCCAAATCTGAAATTCTGCACCCGATTCTTCACCCAAGACAGCCAAGCAGCAAAATAAATGACGAAACCGAATTTCAAAATCTCAACTGGTTGAAATGAGATAGACCCAACCTCAATCCACCTGCGCGCACCAAGGTGAGTATAACCAAGCCCAGGGATGAAGACCGCGGCAGTGAGCAGGATTGATCCGAGAAAAATATAAAAAGAATATTTACTCCAAGTTTTATAATTTACTTTCAAGGCTAAGTACATCGCGACCAGCCCACAACCGAGACCCAAGATAAGCTGACTGCGAAGCACTGCATAGAACATCGCTTCATTGCGATTAAGGATACCCAAAGATGCAGAAACGAACATCGCGAGTCCTCCTGTGATGAGTATTAATACGATTATTAAAAAAAATTTATCTATCTTTTTTTCTTTCATTAACTAATTATGGCAAAAATTATTCCTATAACAGCAAACACAATAGAGAGAATCCAATAACGCATTGTTATTTTATAAGTTGACCAACCAATCGCTTCGAAGTGGTGGTGAAGGGGTGAGAGCCTAAAAATTCTTTTCCCATTTCTTAATTTTTTAGACAACATTTGTAAAATTACAGAGCCAGAACTTACAACCAGGGGCATAGCGATAATTGGCAAGATAAGAACTGTATCGGTCAAGAAGGCCAAGGTTGCGAGAGAAATAGTAAGTCCCATAATACCCGTCTCCCCCATATAGAACCTCGCGGGTGGAATGTTGAACCACAAAAACGCCAACGTGGCACCAGCCAGTGCTCCCGAAAAGGCTGCCAAGTCCATCTGGTAGTAAGCGAAGGCGATGGCCGCGTAAGCACTAAAGATAGAAGCGAAAACGCCACCAGAGAGACCATCGATACCGTCGATGACACCACCCGAGAATGTCGCCAGGGCAACTAAGACGAAAAATGGAATTATCCAAATACCTAAATATAAATCTCCGTTGAATGGAATATGAATGCGATCCATACCCAGTTTATAGAAAAACCAGCATCCGATTAAAAAAGACACAAAGGTAATGAGAAATATTTTCCAATTACGCGCTTCTTTGTCATCACGCGCGAACCTCCCAGTGCCATAGATTTGAACAAGGTCATCCCATAGACCAAGAAGCGACCCGAAAAGTAAAGTGACAAATGGAATAAAAGTTTGATTACGACTTAAAAAATTAAGCCCATCGGTTGTCGGAGATGGGAAAAAAAATGAAAATAAATAAAAAAGGATGGTTGTAAGCAAGACCGAAAACCACACAATGATGCCACCCACGCGAGGTGTACGTAATTCTTCTTCTTCATTGTGTATTCTTTTGAAATCGCCATTGCTGACACCATAATTTCTAGAGTATTTCTTCCACATCTTGTATTTATAGAAGAAATGCGTAGCAAATGGCGTAAAGAAAAGCCCCAAAAAGAAGGCGAAAGTAGTCGGCAAGAAGATTTTCATCAAATCTAAATACATAGCAATATCATAGCATTTTAGACATTTTTAATAAACCTCAGCCTGGTAGCACCTCTCGCAATACACTATCTCTGGCCGATCTCCCGCATAGCTAGTCTCGAATTCGTTGTCACAGCCCTCTTTCATACACTTCCGATGCCAGAGTTTGAGAGGATTTCTTTGCTTTAACCTAGTGTAGTGTCGACAGTTAGGACACAGTCTGGGAAGTGGCAAATTCATTCTTTTATAAAATTTCAATTCCTCAGACACAATCTTAAATGCTTCAGTGCACTGTTCCATGCAACTACCAGCATGCTCACAAGCTAGGACTTTATTTACAATGTCATCTTGAACATCTTGGATATCGTCTGGTATGTCTTCATTATTTATATCTATTTTGTAATTGCGTTTTTCTGTAGTTCTCCAGACATAACCCCCTTCACCAGATTGCTCTTCATTCAAAGGAAAATATTCCTGAGCAATGCTTTCATTGTAAGCAAAAGGGCTTAATTCAATTGGGAAAAATTCACCATATCCATATACTCTCCCCTTCTTGTCGATATAAGGCGTGGATTTCATTTGCTCAATAATTCGGGACACTAACTGTTCATATTCTTCTTTACTATATTGTTTATTCAAGATGCAGTATTGTTTCTTGCGCAAACCTTCACAGCCGAAAATATTTGAGCAGTCATGACACTCCTCGTTGTAACGAGCATCGTGATTATATAAATTCCGTGTTCCGAAAGCTGTATTGAAACCCCCGAAGCCGTGGGCAACTTCATAGACCAGCTCGGTATTGAATCCTTGGAAATCGTTATCGTAACAATTTTTTACATTGTTCCTAATAAAAAATAAATATTTAGAATCTTCTACTTGGCGAGAAGTGAAGGCCATGTGAGTATTGCGAGCCTCGAACAAATCATCACCATCAGAATTCACCGACTTGTAGATGCGGGCATAACGGTGAGGTTTTGATAGTTCTAATTCCTTAAGTTTTTTTACAAATTCTCGGTGTTTTTCATAACTACCCACATTGTTTTTCTTTATAAAATCTGCGTATTCTTCCTTGGTGTGGGGTATATTCCAAATATGGTATTGCTTATTTACTAATCCAACACAACCAAAACAATTAATACAATTGCGACAATCAATCAAATAATAACTCTCAATGCAGTCGGTCGAATGACGGCTAAAAAATACTTTATTCAAACGCTGAGATTCGAAGATTTCATAACTAAATTCCACTTTTTCTGAAAAAGCAATATCTGAGGAATCTCTGGAATTAAAAATCTGATTACCGAAATATACTCTCTCGTTATCATGACCCCCGAACAAGAGATAACATTCTTTAAAATCAAGACCATAATTACAATATTCGCTTGATATGAAGTTAGTTTGATAAAGATTAGCTCTCGGTACTCTCAATTGGAGTTCTCTGAACTGTTCAAAAAATGGTCGAGAAAAATCATAGTCCTGACCACAAGAAAGTGGGTCCCATCTGTCAGACAGCCAACAATCTCGACAATAAATAGTAAACTCAGAATCAGGGTTATATAAACCCAGGACCATCTTGTCACACATCGCACATTTCTTGTGATAAAAAACTCTATTATTTCTAAATGACAACCTTCTCTGAAATCTACATTCGGGGCAAAAAGTTGGTGCCGGAACTTTTATCTTTTCGTAAAAATTAAAATCATCTGGAGTTATCTCAAAGTCTTTTTTACAATTTTGGCAGTTTTTAGTTTCCATTTTTATTTATTTCCCCTACCCCGGGGGTAGGGGAAGTCTAATACACCTCTTGATTGTAGCACCTTTCGCAATAGATGATTTCTGGCCTCTCGGGGGCATAACTAGTCTCGAATTCGTTATCACAGCCCTCTTTCATGCATTTACGATGCCAGAGCTTGTTGGGACCACGATTGTTGAATCTTATTGTATACCTGCATTCTGGACAACTTCGTGGAATGGGTATATTCATTTTTCGATAAAAGGAAAGTTCATCCTCAATGACACGATAATTCTTATTACACAAAACACAAAAGAAAACTTCTTTATTCACATTAAAATCTTCGGGTAAATCTTTTATACTATCAGGAAAATTTTCCCATTTTATAGTTTCTTGACCATAAGTCCCCCTCTCTGTATCTTCCCATTTGAAACCTTTCTTTAATGCTTCCTCCTTGGTCAAAGGAAATTCATTCATTACTGAGGATTCATTGTAACCAAATGGGGACAGTTCTTTGGGGAAGAAATCTCCATAAACTCCTTCAGTTTTCATCTGTTCTATAATTTTCGCCCGCAATTCTTCATATTCTTCTTTAGTGTATTGTTTATTTAAAATACAATATTTTTTATTATGTATACCAACACAGCCGAAACAATGTTGCGAGCTTGGACAGTTTAAACAATATTCCATAAATTGTGAATTCCAGCAGACAGACCCACAAATAATATTTGATACTTCAATACCCGTATTAAGGGTATTATAAACACGCTCAGCACTTCTCCCCACGGTATTGCAATCCATACAATCTTTCGCTCCTCTCCACACATGCACAGAATAAGCATTGTCCTCGGCATCATAAGAATGGAAACATTGCTTATTATTCCTAACATTCACCATATAGTTCCCTGTCGAATTGACAGCATTGGTGATTTCAGCAAATTTTCTGGGTTTATCTTTTATAAAATTTGCAAATTCTTTTTTAAAATTTTCTATGCCAGAATAAGTATCGAGTCTAAGAGATTTTAATTTTTCATCGTATTCTTCTTTGGTGTATTGTTTATTAAAAATACTATATTTTTGTCCTCTCAAATTGATACACCCCAGACAGCTTGTACATCCGCGGCAATCAAGCAAGAAATAGCTATCGAGACAACTGTGGCACCCCTTGGACCATTTCAAATTATTAGAATCATAACAATCATCTACTTCGTAAGATAATTCTACTTTATTAGTAAAAGCACAGTCAGTTAAATCTTTCGAAAGTTGAATCCAGTGGCAATTTATACAATTCTCATTATTCGAACTCTCAGTAATCATGTAACAATTCTTACTATCGGCGGTATAGTTCAAGTATTTAGAATTTACACTTCTGGTATGGATGATGGCGGGCTTGGGAACAGAATTCCAAAGTCTCCCGAACTGCTCGAAAAATGACTCTCCGGGATTATATTCCACACCATATTCCCTGCCATCCAGGTTGTCACCCCACCAACACTCATAACACCAAACTGGGTAAGGTTTGCTGGCGTTGAACATTGAAATGGTTTCTTTTTTA
>JBAZWP010000022.1:0-14994 GCA_041660345.1 Minisyncoccota bacterium | reverse complement strand
GGAAATCTAAGGTATTAAGAAAGCCCTGGAATTGCATAATGGTCGCCTTCTGTTCATCGTCTGATTTGAGCGACAGATTCACCGCATTGGCTAAGACAATAGCCCGCATATCTCCGTTTTTCAATACGATGATACCATCACGGACTTCCTTGATGGGGACAAACTCTTGAGTTGCTTTGGCATTTAATGGCATAAAATTATATATTGTCTTCTTTCTCTTCTCTATTCTTTGTATTACCCAATTGCTTCTTAGCATCTAGGACATCCAGACTCCAAGCCAAGTCTCGCAACTTACTACTGCTTAACTTTGGTTCTGCTACCTTCGTACTTGCCATCTCTATCTTCTGTTTGTTTGTTTTGTCTATTTTATTTTTCCTTTTTTCCCAGACATAAAGTTTCGACTGCATATTGTATCGCAAAAATGATTCCACGATGTTGATGAAAGGGCGATCATTGGGCTTGTAGAAGGTTAAAAGCAGAGAGAACCCACCTATAAGTAAAATCGGTATGCCCCCCCAGAATAGTCCGAGCAATTTATACAATACGAAACACATTCCTCCCCCACCGACTAAATAAGCGAACTCCTTGAAAGTGAAAGGGCCGAAAATTTTGTCCTCTATTTCTAAAAATTGTGGTACTTTAAACTGCATTTAATTTATTCTAACACTTTTCTCTGCTTTTATTCATCTGGACTCAACCGATATGGGTCTTTATTCTTCAAATACGATGCTGGTTTGGGTACTGTTGCTCCCCCTTCTTCGTCCATTTTTTTCATTGGGGGCGGTATTGGGGGTGTCGGCATCGTCTTCTTATCTATTGTGTCGACAGTGGGCGATATTGGCTTCCTGATATCAGAAATTATTTTTGGCGCAGGTGTCGGAGCCTTTGTGGGTGTTGGAGTGGTTGGGGGTGTTTTTAACCCCGACGCCTTCTCACTGTTTTTTGCCTGCCCTGAATTCGTCGAACGGGTAATGTTCATCAAAGAATGGTCAGTATAAGTGACTGGCATCCTCACCGAATCAAAAAACTTATTTGGTGTTGGGATCTTGGGCTCCTCTTTCCCATTGCGATTTATCTCTATTCCAGCCGACTTCATTATTTTGTCATCCTCTTCTGTATTTATCACTTCTTCTTTCTCTGTTCTACCGGCACTTATAACTTTATTTTTCACCTCCTTGAAAATCTTCTCGTTAACTGTAGCCACTATTTTCTGGATTTTCTCTTCCTCCAACCCCAAATTGGCTTTCAAGGCGTCTTTAAACTTTTCTACACGAATATTCCCCAGCAATACATCCATTACTGTGTTTTCCAATATGCCCATCTGTTCGATGTTTAACTTGTTTTCTTCAAATATTTTATACAAAGAATCGTGATAACCGATTTGTCCCACGACATCTTGGATATCCTTCGGTAAAGTTTGGAAACGTTTATCCATTTCCTCATATTTTTTATCCTGCGCTTTTTCCAACTCATTGGTGTTTTTTTGATAAACATCATTCAGTTCTTCACGAATGCCTTGTAGGATGGAAGTATTAACTTCACCCAATATTTTAGCCACAATTTCTTTCGGCAATCCTAACTCTCCGTAGAGAACCTTCTCATATTCTTCAGTGTGTACAACACCGAGGAGCATCAACGTCGTCTCGGTACTTAGAGTCTCCACTTGTTTTGAATCTAGGGAATACTTGTCAGCTATTTTCTTCAAAATTTCTAACCACAACATACTAGAAAAAGAAGCTTGAGCTTTCGGCGTGAGCTTCGAGAAGTATAAGGCTATTTTTTCTTGTAATTCTTTTTGGTCCATATATTAATTATATCTTAATGATGTCCTCCCCCATGGTCATCTGGCGCATGGGCAGCTGGGCTATGTGAAGCCCCATGCCCTCCACCTTCTCCTAGCTTTACATCTACTTTAATACCCTTTAGTGATTCATTAATTATCTGTTTCATGTCTGTTATAAAATCACCTTTTGCTGCCCCAGCATCAACCCCCGTCATTTTTTTCATACCCATTCTCATCCCAGTAGCCACAGCTGCTATTATTCCCACAGCTGCTTTGGCCCCTATTCCCTCTCTTCTATCTGATGCTAGACTAGCAATGTTTCTTACATCATAAGTCCCACTTGTTGATCTAGACATTACCCTTGTTCCAATTCCAACACCTTGTTTTGCTTCACTTTCAAATTCAGTAAATCTTTGTTCACCAATAGTTTTTGCAGCATCCCTGAGTATTACAGCGAATTCTTTATTTAGTTGTTCTTCGAGTTGTTTCTTGGCATCAGCTGTCGTTGCATTAAGATCAGCATATCTTTTTTCTTTGAAGTCAGCTTGTCCCATATACTCATTTCCCGCTGCATCTTTAACTTTTAATTCTTTACCTGTCGCATCGTAACCATCTCTTATTTGTTGTTCGATTTCTCGTCTGTGGTCTTTAACATAGGTTTCCCTCATTTTTCCAGCTTCTACTCCAGATAGGTTGGAAATACTTACTCCCTCTAGTCCAAGTTTTTTCTGTAGTTCGTCCATTTCATGTCTTGCGTGACCTATCTTTCCTGATCTCAATTGACTCTCATTTACTCTTGCACCAAGTCTGTCTAATAAGCTAGTTGGTGCAACTGGTTTGGTTGGTTTGGTGCCTCCACTTTTTTCCCATTCAGCATATTTTTTATTATACTCGAGTGTTGCTTTCGCGTGGGACATTGCGCCCTCTCTTCTAGATGCAGAAGCGGCCACCCTGCCCATTATATTTCTTCCAGCAAACGCGGTCACTCCCGCACCTAGTGCTGCTCCACCCACAGCGAGTCCACCGAGCATCTTTGCTGAGGATATTACCGCCTTACCCATTTCGCCAGAATATTCTTCTGCCAATTTTTTTGCCTTAGATAGGAGCATCATCAAGATTACGAATGGGATAACTACACTCATTAATTTCTGCATAGGATCTGCACCATCAGGGTACTCAACTATTCTTGATAAAAATCCAGCAAACATAATAATTATGTATAAGAAGAATATAAATAACGGCGCCAGGAATGCATTTTTTAATAATCCATCTAACCATTTTTTATGACCTAGTCCCGACAGGTCAAAAGGTGTGGCGAAGGACAAGAAAGCAATGGGTGAGAATATCATAGAGAGCCACAGCGAAACTACTCGAGCAACGAAGAGTAACGCAACCGAAAAGAATATATAAGCCGTATAAAGTGTAATTATTATCAAAAGGAGGGTTATAACTATAAACATTTTCTTGTTCGCATCATAAACATCCTGTTTTAATAGTTTTTGAGGATTAAATTTCTGTACTAAGCCTATGGATAAAGATCTTTCGCCCCCACTTCCTGCCTCTATTGTCTTTTTTGGATTTTTCGCATCGACAGATATCATGCTGTTATAAAAAACCTTTGCCAGAATATTAGAAGAGTCAATCACAACCTTGGTGGCAAAGAGACTGAAGTTGATAACCAGAGCCACAACTATCACGGAACCTATCAACTTCTTGCTACCGTGGTCGTCTAGGCTGAGGACCATCTTGATAGCGATGTACAATAAAACAATTATGAAAAATATATTTGCGACATCTCGCACCGCCCCCCAACCTTGCGATACGAATTCGTTAGAATAGGATGTGCTATTTGTTGAATAGTAAACAAAGAAATCAAGAAAGTGTGCTGCCACTTCTGTTATTGGAGAAACTGACCACCATATTAAGTAAAAAAACGCAGCATAGCATCCTGGTTGGTTTATATATGGAGGCACACATTGAAAATTAAAATTTTCTATCTGATTAGTACTTGTTTCTCTCTCTATTCGTCCCGTTGGGTTTATTTTAGAATCATCGCTTGGAATGATAAATTCTTTTGGATTTGGATAATAATAACTATCTTTGATGATTCTTTTATCTGCAATTCCAACATTTACCCAATATTTTTTTGGAGTCGTAGATTTTGGGATAGGAATTAGTTTAGTTATTGTTTGCTCTTTTACAGTTACTTCGGGATGAATATAAACTGTTTTAATTATGTTTTTTATTTGGAAACTTTCAGTATCGTAACTTTCTCCGACATCAATCCATAAAACATCATCACTCAAGGGGAAAGTCCTTTTTTCTCCTTCAATAAGTTCTGCAACATTGGTTGTTACAGCATTCCATGAATTTAATTTTCCATCGTATAAAATAGGATTTAAAAAACAAGGTGTTGATGATATTAAGGGTATTCCTAATGTTGTCCCCATTATAGTGGGGCTTTCTTTGTCTGGAATTTCAGCAGGACGTTTTACATTGACTTGAATATCCAAAATAACACCATCCGAGGCGGTGTTGTTTATTTTTATTTCCGTAGCTATTTCGCAAATATTTGTGGCCTCTGCTCTGTTTATTTTTAACCCAGACGAAATAGGCATTACGAAGATAGCCATTATCGCAACCAGTATTAAAATTTTTGATAAATGCTTTTTCATTTATTACTTTTTGAAATAATATTCATAACCTGAAGCGCTCTTGAAGACGGTGGTTATGTTGCGTGTGTCCACTATCCTATTTCCGTAATACTCATAAACAGTTAACTTGTTACCGATAAGTTGTAATTGGTAGGCAGCTACATCTGGGATGCTAACTCGTATCTCCTTGCCGCTTTGGTCGATATAACCGAAGACTCTAGCGAATTGGTCGGACAGATTCCAAGCGAAATTCTGCAGATTCGAACCGTCTTTATAACCATATTTTTTCGCAAATGTTACATCAGCCATGATTTGCCTAGCGAAAACTGTTTCGATGCCTTCATGATATCTGACGATGGCGTCATTTGGCGGAGTAGCATTTTGCCCGAGAGATAGAGTTGTGTTGGTGTTATTGATTATTCCACTACTTCCACTTCCGTAACTTCCAGTTCCGTAGCCACTTGTTCTTCCACTAGTATTTACTCCATTCCCGCCGCTATTCCCAGTGTTGACACCTCCCCCTCCACTGCCTGTTCCTGTGCCACCACCGGTATTTACATTATTTCCACCACCAGTATTTCCGCCCCCTCCACTCCCACTGTCGTTTTTACTTCTTCCCCCTCCGACTGCGATTTCGAGGGTGGTGAAGTTTTCAACAGACCCCTCATATTTTCTAGCATTGATACCTGTGCCATTTTCAGCGACAGCCTGGAAGTCATATTTTTTATTAGAAGTTAGCCCAGTTAAGTTGAAGTTAAATTTCCCGTAAACATTACTATTGTTGCCGACGATGTGGTTCGTGACGCTCTCTGTTATATTTTTCCACGGTTCTGTCGTTGTTCCGTTCCAAGCTCCTCGATACTTGAAAGAAGTTTTTACATCCTTGGTTGAACAATACGTACCGTTTAGAGTTGCGCCATTTGTTTTAATATTTGTGGCTGTGTTTGTCTCGATGGTTGTCTCATTACAGTTGGTGTGGAATTCTTTCACCACACTGGTTCCGCCGTAAGCAATGTTTTCTTTATTAGAGATAATTGCACAATAGTAATATGTCGTATTCGGGCTGAGCCCCGTCACTCTCTGGTAGAAGGACTCTGAAACCTTACTTGCGTTCACACTTAGCTTGATATCTCTGGTCGAAACCATGTCTGTGCCGTAGATGTCGTTGCAGAAGATTGGTGAGATGGGTGTCGAAGAATATCGGAAATAGGCAGTGATGGGGAAAGCTGGTTTGGGTAGAGTCGAATTTGCATCATACCCACCGATGCCGTGTAGCATGGCTGAAGTTTGGGTGATGTTGTCAGCGTCATTGGTAGAGACAAAGAGACTTGCCTTCTTTTGGGTACTTCTGTTGCTCCCACTTGTATTAGTGTTGCCACTGTTGCCAGTGTTACCTCCTGCATTATCACAAGCAAGTCCGGTCTGCCAGTTATACAAGTCGCCCTCAGCGCACACTGGGTCCTCGTCAATGAAAGCAAAAACATTAGAAGTGAAGGATATCACCAGCAAGATAACTATTAAAATTTTTATTGTTTTTTTCATTTTTAATATACACCTATTGAACTCTCCCAAGAACCACTTGATTCTGATCCTGGCGTCGTGGCCCCTATATACTTGACCCCCTGATATTGGTCATCACCGGGTCCCCACAGCGGTAGAATATCGTTCAATCTTAGTTCACATGAAGTAGGAACTGCATTGTTCGCGTCTACCTTACAAGTTTCATATTGCTTGGAGTGTCCGTTGGTTTGTAGAGGATACGAACTCAAGAATCCCGGGCCGATGGTGTTGGTTGCTTGGACATTCGTCTTGTTGTTGTAGCCGCTCTTCCATGGGTCGGGGATGTTGCCTCCTGCTGGGATGTCGTAGGTATAAATAAGTGGGAATGGATAGGTCATTCTCTTGGTTGAATAGAGGTTGGCTGGGAGATTTTGTTTACCTGTTTCCAAATCTTTCTCACAACCATAAGGACCCTTGAGTAAATCATTGTAGATGTAGTCTCTCTCATCTCTAATTTGTTTCAACAAGTTGTCAGCACCCGCTATGTCATCTCCATTGACCATATTGGCTGAAAGCCTAGCGAAGACGCTTATCTGTTCTCGCAACTCTTTTTCATAGTCATCGCCACCTTCGGGATATCTTTGATTCAAGTCGTCAATTTTATCCTTTATGTCCCCCAAGGTTGCTACCGTTTTCTTTGTTTCGGCGATTGCGTCTTCATTGTTCTTCATCATCTGGGCATAACCTTTTAATTTATAGAATTCAGTCGAAGCTTCTTTGTAAACGTCTGGCAAGACCTTCGGATTAAATATTTCATGAGCCAAATCTATGTATCGCTCTAGAGTGATATTCAATGTCTGGACGGCTCCATCTTTCGTCATGAAGCTTTGTACTGATTCTAGCCTCTTGCCACTTGTATAGTCAGATATTACTCCTAGCAAAGAATATACATGCATATAATAATATGCTCGTAATTTCTCTGAAGCGCTCGGTCCTCCTCCTAGACCGAATAGGAATTTCGCGACTGCGCCCACGATAGCTCCGACGGCTGCACCGATGATTGTCCCCACGACTGGGACAGTTGAACCGATAGTCATTCCCATTACCGTGAAGGTTCCAACAGAGGCGAAGATTGCAGCACCAGCAAGTGGTGCGAAGGACTGTACCAATCTTCCTATTTCTTCCATATCCATTGCTCCAACATCACTTTGGATTAATGGTCTAATCGCGCCAGTGACTGCATCTAGAGTATTCCTTGAGTCATCTTCAAATCCAGGGTGTGGTCCAGGGATACAATAATCCAGCTGGCCGATGGCTGGTATTAGTCCATAAGCATTCGAGGTGTTGGTATTCGTGTCCATCCTGTAATCTTCCCCATCTGTGGTGGAGTTCAACTCTTTATTTTGGAGAGCTAATTTATCCGCATACGTCCTCTGCTCGTCGATGAGTGCCTGAGTTAAGTCTGTGCGGATGTTGAAGTCCGGATTCGATTGGAGCCAAGAACTGGTGAGTTGTCCTGGAGTGAAATCTTTTTCTGTTTGACTACTGTAGTCTGTGCGCTCGCTCTCAGGATTGTATACGAAGGATCCATCTGAACCATCCGTGCCCAAGTTGGCATAACCTTTCTCCATCCAGTCAGTAGTGAATCTACTAAGCAGTGCATCCATCACTGCCGAGATGGCGTCGTTCAAATCTTCCGCTTTCAGTAAATTATTTTCTGGGTATTTGATAGTACTGGTAGCAGCTTCGGCAATCAATTTACCAGGGGTTACATATTGCCAAGTACCGACACCAATACATGGGTCTGGTTTACCTGCTGCCAAGGCGTCATCCTTGTGTTGTGACTTGATATTAGTTGATTTACCACTCGCATCAACACAGCGCAAATCTCCCAAGAACCCACTGGCGGCTTGCAGGGCATCACGAGTATTCTTCGCTACTGATTGGTTCGTGCCGTCTAACCTTTTTTGTATTTCATTGTCCGCCATTAATTGGAAACCGAGTGGGTTGTTACCAGGGTAGGTCATAGCGGTCCAGGCATCCCAACCACCCTGACTGAAATCTGTGTAGAAACCTTGAGCAGTGTATTGAGGGGTGCTCTTACGAATCATTTCATCTAGAGAATAGCGGGCATTGTCGGTAAATTTATTATTGAAAGCGACCGCTTGATTCCTCAACCACTCCTTGCCGAATGGGAATAATTCTGGATTATTTATTTCTAGTCCGAATTGGAGTATTTCATTCTTGGCTATATCATTGAAAAATTTTCCTGAATCTTGGATGAAAGAAGGCTTACCGTCGAAGCCACTATTTATCCAATTCACCGTACTGATGGTTATTTTCTGGAGAAGCATTTTGATTGCTAACCGCCCGATGCTTTTATAGCAAGTGTCGTTAGCATTAAGTTCTTCTACTTTTGCTTTGGTAACTGCCGCGTCTTTTTTTATTTGGTCTAATTTTTTATGTGCTTCAGAGTCATAAACTTGGACACCATCATTCTGACTCAATGCCGCGGCATTAGTACTTTGCAAAGATTGTTGTGGTGCATTTTTAAGACTTAAGTTTCCCGACAATCCTTTTTTTAACTGTTCCTCGGCACGCCTTTTAGCTTCAGCTGTTGTTGCGGCTGCTTCCTCGGGTGTAAGTGCCGACGTGGCCGTATTGACTGCACCGCCTGCCGAATTTTTTTTAAATAAAACACTTACCGCACTTTTGATTTTCCCTTTACATAAAGGCAGTCTAGTGACGGCTGGCAATAACCCCGTAGCGAACCCACTGACACTTTGTGCTTCTGCTTTCTGTGGGATAGCGGCGATGGGTATCACAACGAAGCTTGATATCAGGATGGAGGTTATTATTTTATAAAAATTTTCTTTTTTCATTTTCAACTCCTTTATTTTAACATTTATTAACTCAATTTTGGTAAATTTTTACTGGATTAAAGCGTCTTCTAAGTCGCCGACACCCTTCACCAAGTTTTCACTGTATTTCTGATACTGAGCCAACCCCTCGAGTCCAACCAATGGGTCGCTGATAATCTCTTTCATATTTGAAACACTGATGCCGGTGTTGTAAGCGCCGTTGGCTATGTCTAAATGGTAAGTTATAAAGTCACTCGGCACACTCAAAGCCATTAACTTTTTCGCGAAGTTTTTATAAGCATCTGCAATGATGGGAAGTCTACTGTATGCCTTCGCATTGGTGGTGGTGGAGGTAGCCAGGCCCGTGTTTATGATGTCCAATTCGTCACCAATACCCGTTGATTCATAAGCCTCGAATAACTTTTTTACATTTTCATAATATATAATTTTTTGTTCAATCTCATTCGCATTCTGATTCATATTTACCTTCACGTTCTCTGGAGTATAGACATCTTCTAGCTCGGGGTTTACTATTTTTTGCCCCAGAGCATTGGAGAAACTATTGATGGTATTTTGGTCGACATCACCCGATGTTTTCATCGCGCTGAAACTACTGAAAAATTCTCTAGCAAATTTATCTGTTTCAGTCAGCTTGTTTATGTTCACTGATTGCTCGATATTCAATTCCTTCTTTTTGTTTTCGATATACGTGACGTCCGGGATGTTGTCGAAAGTTTTAATATTATTTTTATCTGTTCCCCAGAGTGTCTCTTCCCAGTCTGAGATTCCGTCACCATCGGAATCTTTCGCAATCAAGTCGTTGATTGTTTGGTTTTCTATCTTAAGAGCAGTGGCACTATTGTTCCCCGCCTCTTCTCCTTTTTTATTTATCTTCACAAAGATAACGAGAAAGAAAATTACCACTACCCCGACGAGCAAGTATGCAAACTTTTTGCTTGGGAGGTACTTCTGATATTTATTGTAAATATTTTTTAAGTTCATTTTTTATCTCGAAGTTCCATATACACTTACTCTACTTAGACTGACGACTTGTGCTGTGTAGGGAGGGTAAGGAAGAGTGCAGGTTATCGATGTTTTTCCGGCATATCTGCCCAGTATCCATTGGCCCGTCCTCAGGCTATTTGTTGTTCTTGATTGTGCCAGAAGTGATACGAAATAACTCATTGGCGTGCCGACTGGTGAGCCCATTGGTTTAATGGTGAATGTTTGTCCTGGAACAATACACACATAGCCCACGCTCTCATATCCTTGGATTTCCCATGCCTTGGTATTTATTATTTTTCCACCAAAATTCCCACTATAGCTACCATAAGCAGAGGCTGTTGTGGTGTTTAAAAAACTCAAAAAGACAATTGTGAAAACAATTCCAAGAATTCTTTTTTTATCTAAATAATCTAATTTAGTTATGCTTCAATTATACTATGTTTTTTAAATGCAATCTAGTTTTTAGTCAATAAAATCCAGTCTGAAAGAGATAATTCCTCCGCTCTTTTGTCCTTGAAACCACTTTTTAGCAATTTTTCAGTCGAAATTATGTTTTTTAGGTTGCCGGAAAGCTTTTTTCGCTTGTGGGCAAAGCCATTTTTCACAATTTCCCAGAATCTTTCTTCATCTATGCCACCTTCTTTAAAAATTTTTCTTGAAATATTATTAATTGCGATAATGGCTGAGTCCACCTTCGGTGCTGGGGAGAAATACCGTGCCGGGACCTTCATCACAATCTTTGGTTCCCCATAGGCTTTAACCGAAATCGACAAAATACTTTCCTTTTTTGAAACAACTCTCTTGGCCACCTCGTTCTGCACCATTAAAATCATCCTCTCTGGTTGATTTTCTTCTGTCAAAAACTTTTTCAATATCGCTCCAGTGATGTTGTAAGGAATGTTGGCGATTATTTTGTAACTACGCAGTTTTGCACTTTTTCTCAGGATATCCTGCTTCGCATCGTCACCATTCGAAAAAGTCAAAACTGCCTCGTTTGCGTAGACCTCTTTGGTTTTTTCGAGCGAGGATAACTGCTCTGCAGTACGTAGCGAGAAAAAATTTGAAGATGCGGAACTAATATCAAATTTTAGGATGTCATCATTTATTAAAATTAATTTTCTTTCTTTTATTTCTTTTACAAATTTTTCTTTTAAAATTTCTATGAGTTCATTATCTTTCTCTACAGCGATGACTGTTCCAGCGTTTTCTAAAAGTTTTTTTGTGAGTGCTCCCCTGCCTGGGCCTATCTCAAGCACAATATCAGAATTAGCAATTTCTCCCGCTTGAATGATTGCATTTAATGCAGGAATTGATTTCAAAAAATTTTGGCCTAATGATTTTTTTGCTTTGTGCATTTTTTTTGTGAAGATTTTATAAATCAAATTTTGCTGCGTTAGGTCACAAGGAGAATACTCTGGCAAAATTTATTTATAAAATCTTCTATATATAAATTGTTTTTATTCTATCATTTTCTCCTTCTTTTTCTAATAAGTCTGGTGGAATGTCGGCGATGAATTCTGACGGAGTATTTATTTGGGTTGAGCCGAAAATGGTGCGGAAGTTGGCGAAAGATAAAAATAATTTTTCTTTCGCACGAGTGAGAGCCACGTAGAAAAGTCGGCGCTCCTCCTCGCTGTCTTCACCACTTTTTCTTTCATTTCTTTTTTCGTGCGGGAAGAGTCCATCTTCGAGCCCAGTGATGAAAACATATTTGAATTCTAGACCCTTCGCAGCATGCACGGTCATCAGTTTCACGGCATCTATTTTTTTCTTTTTTTCTTCATTTAACATAATCGAATCTTGGTCGGAAGCAAGTGAGGCATCCTCTAAAAGCCTTTCAATTCCAGCTCCGTTTGACAGATTGTCATACTTGAGAGCGAGCGTCGCGAGCTCTTTGATGTTCTCTAATTTTTCTATTTCTTCATCATTTCCTTGCGCTAATTCGTCCTCGATGCCGGACTTTTTCACCGTGAACTTTATTGTCTCAGAAGCTTTACTACTTTCAATTTTTTCTTTTATTTCTTCTAAAATTTTATAAAAATTATCGACTTTTATTTTTACTTTTATCGGGAGTGAATCCTTTTCTCCAGAGAAAATTTTTGCGAGGGTTACCTTGCCGATACCTCTCGTCGGGAAATTGATTATCCTCTTCACATCAGAGAGACTCTGTGGATTGAGTGCGGCACGTAGATATGCGAGGGTGTCTTTAATTTCTTTTCTTTCGAAGAATTTTATTCCCAGAACTTGATAAGGGATGTTGTACTTAATCATCGCCTCTTCGAGCACACGCGATTGAAAGTTCGCGCGGTAGAGAACTGCAACCTCAGACAACTTCGTGCGTGCTGCCTCTGCGGGGTCGCTGTCTGGTTCTACTGAACCAGCGCTGCCTCTCGGCCCGTCGGCCTGCGAGACACTCCGCATAGGCACACCCACTTCATTGTCTAAAGCGAAGTCGGATGTGCTTTTTCGAATGGTCTGGGGATTTTTTCCAAGGACCTGAGAAAAAGTATCTCCGACGGAGCCTGTTCCGTCTTGAATTTCCAAAATTTTCGTTGCGACGAAGTCCGCCTCGTCGGCTTCATTCATTGCTTCGTAGAGGCCAATTTTATCTCCAGTTTTATTTTTGGTGAATAAATTTTTGTCTGGACGAAATTTATTTTTCTTTATTATTTCATTTGCCGCTTCGAGGATATTCTGGGTCGAACGATAATTTTCTTCCAGCAAAACTATTTTTGCATCCGGATAATCCTTCTCGAAGCTTAAAATATTTTTCAAATTGGCTCCGCGCCAAGAATAAATGTTTTGGTCAGCGTCACCGACGACACAAATATTTTTATGTTTTGCAGAAAGTAGTTTCGACATCAAATACTGCACTTCATTCGTGTCTTGGTACTCATCGATGTGGATGTATTCCCACTTTTCTTGATAAAGCTTTCTAATTTCCTCGTTTTCCTTCAACAGTTTTGTGGATTTTAATAATAGGTCATCGAAGTCTAGAGAATTTTCTTTAGCTTTTTTATTTTCATATAGACGCCAAATCTGACTGACTATTTTATCCATCGAACCTGTGGATTTCTCGATAAATTCATCCATTTTAGTGAATTTGCCCTTCTCTTTACTGATTATCCCCTTTATTTTCCTGGGTTCATACTGCTTGGGGTCTATCCCCACCTCCTTCATAGCGTCTTTGATAAGGGAAACTGAGTCTCCTTCATCGAGGATGGTAAAGTGCTTGGTTAAACCCAAAAGCCTGGCATTTTCTTTGATTATGTATACTCCGAGCGAGTGGAAGGTGGAAACGAAGGGTGCAGAGCTGGGAATGCTTTTTCTGACGGTCTGGGGATTTTTTCCAAGGACCTCGGAAAAAGGATTCCCAGCGAAGCTGTTCTCTATTGCAGCGCTGATTCTTTCCCGCATCTCTTTGGCGGCTTTGTTGGTGAAGGTGACAGCCAAGATTTTCTCTGGGGCGACGCCCTCTTTTATAAGGTTTACTATTCGGTGGGTTATGGTCTTGGTTTTCCCCGCTCCGGCACCAGCTACGATAAGAAGCGGACCCTTCATATGAAGAGCTGCCTCCCTTTGTTTGTTATTTAATCCTCCGAGATGTTGTGTCACTTATCTAATATAGCACAACTTTATTTTACCCTAATTTTTTGCATCGCCTCTGTTCCCATTTCGGCAGCCTTTTGTGTCGCACGTAGTATGTATTTAGAAACTGTTTCTCCTGCCCTTAACCAATTTGCCCCATGGGGTTTCAGACCTGTAACTTCTTGTAGTCTATGAATATAAGGGATAATGGGGCCAAAAAATGCATCATTTGCTTCTACTGGCGTATTCAATACGTCCGTGGCCAGAGAATTCTTCACAAGTATCCAATTGTTATTGTAGAGCAAACTCAATCCTTTTGGTGGTGGGAATAAATTATGAATGTTGTCGTTGAAAGCAGTTTCCGCGTCGTCGGGAGTCCAGACTCTCGTCATATCGTTGTAAACATCACGAAGTGGGTCAAGTTTCCCTTCGGTGGCTCCCGCCATATGTTCTTGAAACATTGGGTCATTGGGATCGAGGATATTGTTTTCTGCTGGAGGAGTGACTGTAGTAGTTTCTGCACGGTCAAGCCAATTTGTATTTTGGGGACTTTCTAAGGTGTCGCTTATTGGTGGCCTATTTAAGAACTCATCATATTTACTCAAGACCTCTTCTCTCACTGCATCTACTGGATGGAATGGTTTTGGCATTTCTCCTATTTGGTTATCTGTAACTTCTGGATGACCTACTCCAGGCTCTACTTCATGCATATCCAAGGCTTGTACCTTATCGTGCCAATCTACATTTCCGGCAAATTTTTCTGCCCCACTTAGACTTATGCCACCAGAGTGTGTGTGAAGATCATTTATGATACTTTGTGCTTCCTTGGGATCTATTATTTTCAATACTTTGGTTACTGCATCGTAACTAAAAGCGCTGTTGAATCTTTCTAGACTTATTCCGGCGGTAGCATGACCCTCTGTGAGGCGCACTAGATTTGCGGCCTCATTTAATGCTCTGGTTGCATCTACCTGATTCAAGACTATTCCATTTTGCGACAGGTCTCCCCCCGGCATTGTGTGATCAAGTACAAGTTTTTCATAAGCATGTTCAAGTGGTCCTGCTACCTTGAATTCCATTGGGTGGGTCCATTCATGGCCAGCAATTACCACCTCAGGCTTAGCTCCTGTCACGGCCTCTATCCCACTTTTACCAACCCCAGCTACAGCACCAGTGGCTGTCGTATCTACTCCAGTTGCTGGTTTTGCTTCTAAAACTTTCGTAACGACAGAATCTGGTTGAACTACAGGGGCACCCTTAACCTCTGTTAGATTCGCGCTGGCTGTTGTGTCAACTTGTTGCGCGAGAGGTGTTGTTTCCATTTGTGCAGAATCTTCATGTGGGGCTATTGAAGCAATCTTGGCTTCCATTGCATGTTTCCATTTTGCAGTAATTACTTTTGCCTGTTCTTCTGTGTACATTGAAACTTGTGGCTTGTGCATTGCTTCCCACAGTTTTTCTAACGAAACCCCTATTTTTCCAACGAGTGCTCCACCAATCATACCTCTACCAACTGCTTTGGTGTAAATAGCACCCATTGCTATTTTATCCACTGTTCCTAAATTAGTAATCATTCGGTCATAGTCACGAAGAGCATTTTTCC
>JBAZWP010000021.1:0-15206 GCA_041660345.1 Minisyncoccota bacterium | reverse complement strand
GTTCCTTAATTTTTTTAAAAATATGATAATATAACAAATATGCAGAAAAAATATTACCCAACAATTGGACTTGAAATACACGCGGAACTAAAGACACAAACCAAAATGTTTTGTGCTTGCAAGAACGACCCGGACGAAGAGCGTCCGAATACTAACGTCTGTCCAGTCTGTATGGCTCACCCTGGAGCCTTGCCAGTTATTAATAAAAAAGCAGTGGAGAATGTGATAAAGGTAGGTCTCGCACTCGGCTCAGACATAGCCGACTTTTCAGAGTTCGATAGGAAAAATTATTTCTATCCAGATATACCCAAAGGTTACCAGATTTCACAATATAAATATCCAATAGTTTCGGGTGGCAAACTTGCCGGCATGGACATCACCCGTATCCATCTAGAAGAAGATACTGGTAACAACAAACATGATCAAGGAGACTTCTCTCTGATTGATTTCAACCGTGCGGGTGTGCCACTGATGGAGCTTGTGACTGAAGCGCATACTTTCGATACAGCGGAAGAGGCAGCCAAGGTGGCTTCGAACTTCGCTAAAGAGTATCAGTTGTTGCTCTGGTATCTCGGTGCTTCGGAGGCGAATATGGAGAAGGGTGAGATGCGAGTGGAGGCGAATGTTTCTGTCTCTCCCGATAAAGATAAAAAGTTGAGTGCTTATGTGGAGGTGAAGAACTTAAACTCCTTCCGCAGTGTCGAACGTGCTATCAAATACGAGATAGAGAGGATGATAGAACTCTTCGAAGAAGGGCGTGAGGCAGAGATAGTCAAGGAAACCAGGGGGTGGGATGATGGCAAGCAGAAAACATTTTCTCAGCGCCGTAAGGAATCCAGTCATGACTATCGATATTTCCCTGACCCAGACCTGCCAAAAATGAAACTTCACCAGATTTTCGATTTAGATAAAATGGAGCAAGAATTACCGGAGTTGCCGGTGGCTAAGCGTGCCCGATATAAAAATGATTTCGGCATCAAAGATGAAGATATCGAAGTGTATATCAATGACCTCGTTCTCGGTGCGTGGTTCGAAGACGTTGCACGAATTCTAGAAAATAAAGATAAGATTAAAATCGCTTCGAATTACATCACGACCGACTTCATAGGACTTAAGAAAAACAATCCTGACGTCTCAATGCCGAGTGCGAAGAACATGGCTGAACTTGCTTCGATGATTCTCGAAGGAATGATAAGCTCTCGCTCAGCGAAAGATATATTAGCGATGATTGTGATGAAGGATGAAGCGCCGATGAAAATTGCTCTAAGCAAAGACTTGTTACAGAAGAGCGACGCTGGTGCCCTGAAAGAAATCGCGCAAAGAATAATCGATGCGAATGCCAAGGTGGTCGCTGACTACAAGGGTGGCAAGGAACAAGCCTTGATGTCACTTGTCGGCCAGATGATGAAAGAGACCAAGGGTAGCGCCAATCCCCAAATAGCTAAGCAGACTTTAATAGATTTGCTAAAATAGAAGGATGAAGACTCTGAAAGAATATATTTTAGAAGCATCTGAGAAAAAAGTTGCGATAGGGCATTTCAATATTTCAAATGTTGAAGCATTGCACGGTATCTATGGTGCTGCTAAAAAGCTAGGTTTGCCGGTGGTTATCGGTGTCTCGGAAGGTGAGCAGGCCTTCATCGGGCTTGAAGAGGCGGTGGCCCTTATTCACACTATCCGTGAGCGAGATAATTATCCAATATTCTTAAATGCGGACCATCATTCTAGTTTTGAATCTGTGAAGAAATGCATTGATGCCGGTTTCGATATGGTTATCATCGATGCTGCCAAATTGCCATTTGAAGAAAATGTGGCAGTGACTAAACAATGTGTAGATTATGCACGTGAAGTTTCCGCGAAGACGGGGAGACAAATTCTAGTAGAAGCAGAGCTGGGCTACATCGGTTCGGGTTCAATCATTCGGGACTCTATCCCAGAGGGTGCGGGAGTGTTGACCACACCAGAAGATGCACAGAAATTCGTGCAGATGACGGGCGTTGATTTATTCGCACCATCCGTTGGTAGTATTCACGGACTTATTAAGACTGGTAAGCCCCACATCAACACAGAACTAGTAAAACAAATAAAAGATATTACGGGTGTTCCGCTAGTACTTCATGGTGGCTCTGGTCTACGGGACGAGGACTTCACCAATGCAATTGCTGCAGGTATCAGCGTGGTGCACATCAATAGCGAGATACGTCTCGCCTTCCGAGAAGCAGAAGAAACATTCCTGAAAAATAACCCGGCAGAGATAACTCCAGCAAAAATTCTACAACCAGCCGTAGACGCTATTGAGAAAGTAGTCGAAGCCCGTCTCCGACTATTTAATGGAATGAAATAATGAAAGAAGAAATACAAAAGATATTCAAGGGAGATGTAGATGATAGTGAAAAAACATTACTTAAATATTCTCACGATGCGAGTATTTTCGATATTCGTCCCAAAGTCGTAGTCTTTCCCAAAGATTCGAATGATGTGCAAGCCCTAGTGAAGTGGGTGGCTGAGAATAAAAGTAAATACGAAGGCCTCGCGATAACTGCGCGCTGTGCAGGTACAGATATGTCTGGTGGATCCGTGGGGGAATCAATCATTGTGGACTTCACGCGTTATATGAACAAATTAATAAATTTCGATACACGGTCTATGTCCATCACTGTAGAGCCTGGCATGTTCTATCGAGATTTCGAGAAGATAACCTTAGGAAAAGGGCTTATTTTGCCATGTTTTACCGCGTCGAAAAGCATCAATGCAATGGGTGGAATGTTCGGCAACAATTCAGCCGGAGAAAGAACTTTGAAATACGGCAAGACGGAAGATTATATTTTAGAGACAAAAATTGTTTTTGCCGATGGCGCTGAGAGAGTAGTTAGGCCGATATCTCTTGATGATGTATCCAAACAAGAGAAAATGTATCGCGATGTAGCTAATTTGATAAAAAACAATCAAGAAGAAATAATGGTGGCGAAACCGAATGTCAGTAAAAATTCCGCCGGTTACTACCTCTGGAATGTGGTGAAGGATAATACTTTCGATTTAAATAAACTCCTGGTCGGCTCGCAGGGGACGCTCGGCATTGCCACCGAGCTCACATTCCGACTCGTGAAGGAGCCGGCGCACACCAGACTTCTGGTAATTTTCTTGCGCGATATGAACTTGGTACCGAATTTAGTAAATCATATTTTAAAGTTTAAACCGCAGTCCCTAGAGTCGTATGATGATAAAACATTGCTTTTGGTTTTGAAATATATCAAAGACTTTGCAAAGCTTCTCGGTCTAAAGAGTTTGTTCTCATTGTTCTTCTCCTTTTGGCCGGAAGCTCTGATGACACTCCGACACGGCTTCCCGAAACTTATCCTTTTAGTTGAATTCGCTGGCGACTCGGAAGAGGAAGTAAACCAAGAAGCCGAAGAGGCTTTACAAGATTTGAAGAAGATAAAGGGTATCGGTCTTCGTCTTACGCAGAACGAATTTGAGATGAAGAAATATTGGACTATTCGCCACGAGGCTTTCAACTTGATTCGTTACCATTTGAAAAAAGTTAAGTCGAAACCATTCATCGACGATGTCATCGTGCGTCCTGAAAAGTTGCCAGAATTCATCCCCGCACTTTATAAAATTCTAGATGCCTATAAGAATAGGATGACTTTTGCTGTCGGAGGGCACTCGGGTGATGGCAATATGCACATCTACACCTTGGTCAACCCCAAGGATCCGAATCTGAAAGAAATGGTAATCAATGTATCAAGCAAGGTTTATGATTTAGTCATTAAATTGGGGGGTTCAATCACCGCCGAGCACAACGATGGTCTTATCCGCACACCCTACCTCAACAAGATGTTTAGTCCCAGGATAGTTGAAATTTTTGCTGAAATTAAGCAAATTTTCGACCCTGGTAATATATTTAATCCCGGCAAAAAGGTCCCGATAAAAGGCGGGGCTGGTACGGGAGAATACCTGGCTTCTCACATTACAGTCGAACATTAATTTGCTTTTTTAAAATTTTTCTATATAATTGTTTTCATGTTTGCTATAAAGGCCAAAAAGAGAGAAGCGGGCGTCGATTCTGATGCTTTAAGAAAAAGGGGAGAAATCCCTGCTGTTTTTTATGGAGCCAAGAATCCATCGACTTCTATCGTCATTTCCGCTATTGAATTCAAGAAAATCTGGCTTAAGGCTGGTGAGTCTTCGACTGTCTCTGTCACCACTGAAGATGGCAAGGCTGTAGATGTGCTTATTCACGATGTACAAGTAGACCCTATTACAGACGAGCCTATCCACGTTGATTTCTTGGTTATTGATATGACCAAGAAGATTAAAGTTCACGTCGAACTTGTCTTCGAAGGTGTTTCTGAAGCTGTAAAGTCTGGACTCGGGACCCTCGTGAAGGTTCTCCATGAAGTTGAAATTGAAGCGTTGCCGAAAGATTTGCCTCACACTTTGACTGTCGATATTTCAAAGCTTGTAACTGTGCAGGACCAAGTATTTATTTCTGATATCAAATTGCCTCCTGGCGTAGAGATAGTGACCAAGTCTCACAATGTCGTATGTTCTATCGCCCTACAAGTCGAAGAGAAAGAAGAAGTTGCCGCCCCAGTCGACCTTTCAGCTATAGAAGTTGAGAAGAAGGGCAAGAAGGAGGAAGAAGGCGCAGAAGGTGCTGAGCCTGCCGCTGCCGCCCCTGAGAAGAAATAATTTTTTTAATTCTGTCTGTTTTGTGGTAAAATAAGAGTTATGGCTAAGAAGATTGTCATAACTTTTTTTGTTCTTATATCCATATTTTTCAATCCAAATAGAACACCAGATGTTCAAGCTTTTGATTGCTTGACGCTTACTACCTCTTCCAGCCAGTCCGACAAGGACTTCTGTCGTAGTGAGCTCTCACAGATTGAGGCCCAGCTGGCAGACTTACTTGCCAAGCAGAAAGAGCAACAGAAACAGACAGGTACACTGAAGGGCGATGTTACACTTCTGACTACTCAAATCAACGCGCTCAAAACCAAGATTAAAGCTCGTGCTTTAGTCATCGCCCAACTTAAAGTTTCAATCAAAGAAAAGGTGAATAGAATTAAGTCACTAAATAGTAAGATAGAACGTGAACATGAATCCCTAGCCCAGCTCCTACGCAACACCAATGACTTCGATAATAAAAATTTAATCCATTTAGTTCTCTCTGACGACAGCGTGTCTACCTTTTATAGTGATTTAGAATCTTACGATTCAATCAAGAAAGCTATCAAGGCATCTGTCGATGTTATCAATGGGGTGAAGACCGAGACGGAGGTGCAGAAGAAGGATTTAGAAAAAAAGCAAGATGCCGAGACTGACGCCAAAGCAGAACTAGAAAGTGCCCAGAAAAAGGTAACACAGAGCGAAGCTGAGAAGAAACAACTTCTAGCAATTTCCAAAAACAAAGAAGCTGAATATCAAAAATTAGCTGCCGAGAAGAAAATGCGTGCTGATAAAATTCGTAGCGCTTTGTTCTCCCTCGCTGGTATTTCGACAAAAATTGAATTCGGAACAGCACTCAGATATGCGTATGAGGCGAAAGAAAAGACAGGCATCGATCCAGCATTTCTACTCGCGATACTTACCCAAGAAAGTAATCTGGGTTCGAATGTCGGTCAATGTTATCTGACGGATATTATGACAGGAGCCGGAGTTGGAAAAAATACTGGTAAAGTTTTCCCAAATGTAATGAAACCCACTCGCGATGTTGAGCCTTTTATGACTATCACTAGTGATCTCGGATTGAACGCTTTCAATACAGCTGTGTCTTGCCCAGTCGCCGGTGTAGCTGGGTGGGGTGGAGCGATGGGTCCTGCTCAATTTATCCCCTCCACCTGGCAACTGTTCGCTAGCCGTTTAAGGAGCGCTCTGGGACATTATGCTAGTCCTTGGGCACCGGAAGATGCCTTTATGGCTTCGAGTCTTTACTTGACTGACTTGGGCGCAGTTGGCACCAGCACGAGTGCTCAAAACAGAGCGGCTTGCAAGTATTATGGCTCTGGCGGTTCTTCTTGTTCATACAGCCGAAGTGTCCAGAAATTGAAGGCTACCATACAGGCCAACATAGATTTGCTCTAATATTTGCTTTCGTGTAAAAATTGTGATAATGTGTTTGAGTTATGAAGAAAGATATACATCCAAAATTTGATATGAAAACCAAAGCCGTCTGCGCTTGCGGGGCGGTCTTTGAAGTTGGTTCGACCATGGGGGAGATAAAGATGGAAATCTGCTCACAATGTCACCCTTTCTATACTGGTAATGAAAAGATTATGGACACCGCTGGACGCGTTGATCGTTTCAACAAGCGTAAGGCTGCCTCAGCTCTCAAAGTAAAAGCGAAAGCTAAAAAGTAAATACTTATCATTTGTGTTTTAAGAGCACGGATATTTTTCTGACTAAATTTTGTAAATCAAACTTTGCTACGTTAGGTCAGAAGGATAATGCTCTTGCAAAGTTTATTTACAAAATTTATGACTACTGATTTCGACTTAAATGAATTAAAAAAGGACCATAATACTAATTACCTAGCGGGAATGCTGGAGAAGCTCTTGCGTGAGGAAGCGGAGGTACGAGAGATGCTCGATAGCGATGAGACCCTTCACGAAATGGCAGCTAAAGAGTTGAAATACATACAAGAGCAGAAGGAAAGCGTCACGAAACAAATACAAGATATCCTAGACAAAGAACGTGAGGAAGAAGAATTCCCAAATGAAATAGTATTGGAAGTGCGAGCTGGCGCTGGCGGAGACGAAGCGTCGCTTTTCGCCTGGGAGCTTGCACACATGTATGAGAAGTTTTCTGAGGCGCAAGGCTGGGATTGGAAAGTAAACTATGAATCGAAGAGCGATGTCAGTGGTTTCAAAGAAGCATCCTTCGAGGTAAAGGGTAAGGATGTCTATAGATTGATGCGACGCGAGATGGGTATACACCGAGTGCAGAGAATCCCAGCGACGGAGAAGAACGGACGAGTGCACACTTCTACGGCATCGGTGGCTATCTTACCGATAAAAAAGAAAGTAAATTTTGTCATAAACCCCGCCGACCTCGAGATGGAATATTCTCGTTCGGGTGGTAAGGGTGGTCAGAATGTGAACAAGGTTGAGACCGCAGTGCGACTCATCCACAAGCCGACGGGTATTGATGTGCGTTCGACTAATGAAAGAAGTCAGCTTGCGAACCGCGAGAAGGCAATGATGATATTGACTGCGAAGCTTCAACAACTTAAAGAAGAGGAAGAAGCGAAGAAATACTCTGGAGAAAGAAAAGACCAAATAGGTACCGGAGACAGAAGTGAGAAAATCCGTACCTACAACTTCCCGCAAGACCGGGTGACCGACCATCGTATTAAAAAATCTTGGCACAATTTACCGAAGCTAATGGAAGGTGATATCAAGGATATCATCGACGCCCTCGAGTCTGGGGTGGTGGGGGATGAGAAAGAGGAATAATAAATAGATAGATAATTTACCTTATTAAATAAGGGTTTTTTACTTGACAAATGCATATAAAGTATGCTATAATTATAGTGTTGCTGGAGAATAGCTTTGGCAACCTCCGCTACGGAGACCATCGTAGCATTTTGTACAATTGGAGGATCCAATGGATCCGCAACGGCAGGGAGAGATCGCACTCGCGATGGTCCGCTACTTCATCCGCAAGGGAGGCATCGAGCTTTCCAGGCAGAAGATCAGAGGTGCCAGTGCCATGGCGAAGGCGATGGGTATCTCGACTGAGGAGCTGATGGAATTTACACGGCCCCTCGTTGTCGAATTCGTGGAGGAGCTTTTCCCCACGAAGAAGTAGAAGTTGAAGTAAAAGGAAAGTTCAGGTGGGGCTACAAAAGCCTGAAGAATAGGGTTAAAACTTTATGTGAGTCACCTCGAGTGACCGTAAACAGAACAAGAACCCAATCCTGATTTTCCCGCATCGCTCGGACCGGTTCAGCCTCGCGCTGGCCGGTCCGTTCTACTTTTATTGCCCTTTTCTAATTTTGTGATATAAAACTTATAGATTTCCCCGTAAAGGAGGGCGAGGATGACGCGCATCAATGGCACGGTGATGTGGTTTGACAACGAGATGGGTTGGGGTTTCGTCCAGATGGGTGATGGTAACTCTAACGTCTTTGTTGACCGGACGAGTTTCCGAGGGCGGGGATTCACGTCCCTGTATTCCGGCGAGAGGGTTTGGTTCTACACCGTCAAGCGGAGAGGGGGGAAGGGATTAAAGGCGATGGAGCTCACCAAGTAGTAAAGAGTTGGTGACAACTCTGATGAAGAAGACGACAAGTAATTTAAGGAGAGTACATGGAAGACGTCTTGCGTAGCGAGTTTCGCCGTCCTGGCAAGCTTACCGAGATACTCAATACTCTCACAATTGAGGGTGGAGAGTGTCACATCATCGACGACGATGATGGGAGCGTGTTTGCGATTATTCGTCTTCCTGAGGATGGGGATCATGAACCACTGACCCCTGATTCTGGCACACCAAGGAGTCGCGCGATTTTGGTGTAGTTAGTTTACGACCCGCCCCGACAATCCTGTCGGGGCGGGGGAAGTGTAGCATCTAAGGTCCTCAACGGCGAAGTCCGAGTGGGGACTTTCGCATTTCATTGCCCTTTTCTAATTTTGTGTTATACTTTGCAAGTAGTTTCTCACCTAGCGAAAAGAGTTTCTACAATTTATTAAGTAGTTTTTGCCCGAGTTTTTTAAAACGGGAGAAAGTTAAGTTATGGCTACAAAGCTATATGTAGGGGGATTACCTTACAGTACACAAGAAGATGCTCTTAGAGATCTCTTCGCACAAGCTGGAAGTGTCACATCAGCTGTGATTATCATGGACAAAATGACAGGTCGTTCAAAGGGTTTTGGTTTCGTTGAAATGGCATCAGCTGATGAAGCTGCAAAAGCTATCTCAATGTTCAATGATCAAGAATTCGAAGGACGCAAATTGACTGTTAATGAAGCTCGTCCTATGGAAGCTCGCCCTCCACGAACAGGCGGAAATGGCGGCGGTTATGGGGGAGGCAATGGTGGTTACGGCGGTGGAAACCGTGGTGGACGCCGAGAGTACTAATTTAAATTTTTACTTTAGAAACAAGAAGCCGCCCGACCGGGCGGTTTTTTGTTTGCTTTTTGCACTGCGTAATTTTGCTCTTTTTCTCGGCCTGCCTGCTTCGCATCGTCGGCACTCGAAAAAGCCAAAATTACTTCGCGTGCCATCTTTGCTTTGCTTCTGGTTTTTTGATATAGTTTTTGTTGCATGAGTGTGTAGTTCAGTGGTAGAACGCTGTCCTGATAAGACAGAGGTCGAAGGTCCGATTCCTTCCACACTCACAGACAATTTTTGCATTCTTTTTAACTTGTTGTTACAATAGAGATAAGCCCCCTAAGTCTGTTTTCAGGGCTTTCTTTTCGTGGAAAAAGACAATGGAAATCTGAATAAAAACGAAGTCTGGTGGAAACCAGCTGTAGAGATTTTTAGTCGGGTTTCGGGGTACATTGTCGGTCCAGTAGTCCTCGCCCTGATTGTCGGCAAATACTTGGACAACAATTTTAATACAAAGCCTTGGATATTTTTAGGGCTTACCGGAGTGGCCTTCATTATTTCATCTTTCAGTATTGTCCGCACGGTCAGTAAGTATATGAAAGAAATTGATGAAGAAAATAAAAAATAATTATGTCAGTTGAATTAAACACAAATACAGAAACACAAGAATTAGAGATAGCTCATGAGACGACGCTTTTTGCTGAACCAATTTTTCATTACAAAGGTTTTGCTATAACTAATGCATTACTTACGAGTACCTTCGCCGTCCTCATCATAGTCATCCTCGCCTTCGTTCTTCGTCGCAAGGCCAAGGAAGTACCGGGCAGAATTCAAAATATTTTTGAAATGGTTATCGAGGGAGCACTTTCTCTGTGTGACCAAGTTACGAACAATCGAGCGCTTTCTATAAAAGTTTTCCCTATTGCCATTTCCGTTTTCTTCTTTGTTCTAATAAACAACTGGCTGGGATTATTGCCCATCGGCGGATTTGGTTTACTCGAAGAAGGGGAACACGGTCTCGCCTTTATTCCATTCCTGCGTGGTGGCACAGCCGACATCAACACCACCATAGCTCTCGCGGTCATGGCGGTAGTTGGGGCGAACATCTTCGGCATTTTCTCAATCGGTATATGGAAAACCTTCAATAAATATGTTAATCTGAAAGCGCTTAGTGAAATCTTCACTAAGATAAAAAAGGACAAAACGGTTATCATCGTTGCTCCGATCACATTCTTCGTCGGCATCATAGAAATTATCGGCGAATTTGCCAAAGTTGCTTCGCTCTCCTTCCGTCTCTTCGGAAACGTTTTCGCGGGAGAAGTCTTGCTCGCATCAATGGCAGCACTGGTCGCTTATGTCGTACCGATACCATTTATGTTCTTGGAGATATTGGTTGGGGTAATCCAGGCTTTGATATTTTCTATGTTGTTGGTTGTTTACTTCACGATTTCTGCTTCTGACCATGACGAGCACGATGAACATGCACACGAACAAATTAACAAAGAGTCGATTATTATTAGTAACGTTTAATATCAAAAATATATGGAATTAGATACATTGGCAAAGGCAATCTCCATCGGACTAGGTTCAGTAGGTCCTGGTATTGCTATTGGTATGATTGGTTCTAAAGCTATGGAATCAATCGGACGAAATCCTGAAGCTGCGGGCAAAATCCTTGTTCCGATGCTTCTTGCTTGTGCATTCGCTGAAGCTATCGCTATTTACGCGCTTGTTATTGCGTTTTCAATCTAGTAGCTACGGCTGCTAGGTTTTCGATATTTGTTTTAATAAGTATCGAGGAGTTAGCCGCCGTGTTACTTTATAAAACTTTAAATTTATTTTCATGGAATCAATTATTTCTACATTTCACATAGACTGGAAAATCATTATTGCTCAAGCAGTGAACTTCGCTATTGTCTTCGGAGTTTTGTATTTTTATGCTCTCAAGCCTCTCGGCAAGTTGATGGACGAAAGGTCCGAGAAGATTGCGCGGGGTATAACCGATGCAAAGATGAATGCTGAGACTTTAATGAAAACGAAGGAAGCTCACGAAGAGACCCTAGTCAAGGCTCGTGCCGAGGCCCAAGTTATTTTCCAGACTGCCAAGAAAGAAGCAGAGGTCAAAAAAGCTGAAATGTTAGAAAAGACCAAGGCAGAAGTTGCTGTTCTGATTGATTCCGGCAAGAAGACCCTCGAAGCTGAGAAGAACAAAATGGTGGAAGAAGCCCGCGGAGAAATCGTAGCGCTGGCTATGGCCGCAACTGAGAAATTGTTGAATACCAAGATTGATAAAGATTTTAATAATAAAACAGTTAAGGAATTACATAATATATAATGGCTACAATATCGAACAACGACATAGCACAAGCAATATACTTATCATCGAAAGATAAGTCTCCGCACGAATTATCTCTCGTGCTCAAAGACGTTGTGAATTTTTTACACCGCAAAAGACTGCTCAATAAATCAAAAGATATTTTATTGAAACTAAATAAAATCATCAACCAAGAAAAGGGAGTGTTGATGGTCAAGGTAAGTAGCGCCCAGAAATTACACGGACACGAAAAGGAAGAAATAGAACATTTATTAAAGAAAAGATACCATGCCCACGAAATTTTACTGGAAGAACACATAGACGAAAAGTTGTTTGGGGGGATAAGGATAGAAGTGGAGGATGAGGTCATCGATTTGAGTTTAAGAAATAAGATTAACAAATTACAAGAACATTTAACAAGAAAAGTATGAGCCACAATCACATTGTAGAAAATTTAAGAAAAGAAATAGAAAATTTTTCGGCACAGATTAAAGCTGAGAAAGTGGGCAAAGTTATCGAGGTTTTCGATGGCATCGCGAAGGTTTCTGGACTCTCTGACATCAAGTCATCAGAAATGGTGACCTTTCCGAACGGCGAAACGGGCGTGGCTCTCAACCTAGAAGATGACGCAGTGGGTGTCATTATTCTCGGTGACTTTTCTAAGATTCGCGAAGGCGATGAAGTTAAGGCTACGGGTAAAATTCTAGAAATTCCAGTTTCAGATAATATTATGGGACGCGTGGTAAATGCGCTTGGAATGCCTGTAGATGGCAAGGGTGTCGTTAAGACAGATAAAACTTATCCGATTGAGAAGGTGGCTCCAGGTGTGGTCACCCGTCAGGGTGTGGATCAACCGGTTGCGACTGGCATCAAGGTTATCGATGCGATCATTCCTATCGGCCGTGGTCAGCGTGAGCTCATCATCGGAGACCGTCAGACTGGTAAGACCGCGCTAGCTATCGACGCTATTCTAAACCAAAAAGGCCAGAATATGATTTGTGTTTATGTCTCTATCGGTCAGAAGGATTCTAAACTTCGTAAATTACAAGTTCGTCTCGAAGAAGGTGGTGCGATGAATTACACTGTCATCGTTTCTGCTGGTGCATCGGAGACAGCGGCGCTTTCTTACATCGCTCCTTACGCTGGGGTATCTATTGCCGAATATTTCATGGATCAAGGTAAAGACGTTTTAATTATTTACGATGATCTTTCCAAGCACGCCGTGGCTTATCGTGAAATTTCGTTGTTGCTACGACGCCCACCGGGCCGTGAAGCTTACCCTGGAGACGTTTTCTACTTACACTCTCGACTTCTTGAACGTGCTTGCCGAAGAAATGAGAAGTATGGAGGTGGTTCTATCACTGCATTGCCTATCATCGAGACACAAGCTGGTGACGTATCTGCTTATATTCCTACTAACGTGATTTCGATTACCGATGGACAGATTTTCTTGGAAACAGATTTATTTTATAAAGGCATTCGTCCAGCAGTGAACGTCGGTCTCTCAGTTTCCCGTGTCGGCTCCAGTGCTCAAATCAAAGCGATGAAGAAAGTGGCTGGAACTTTGAAGCTCGACTTGGCTCAATATCGCGAGCTTGAAGCCTTCGCTCAATTCGGTTCTGACCTAGATGAATCTACTAAAAAGCAATTGGAACGAGGTAAAAGAGCAGTGGAAGTTTTGAAACAGCCCCAATACGCCCCTGTAAAGATTGAGAACCAAGTTGTTGTACTCTATGCGCTGGTCAAGGGTTATATGGATACGGTGCCAGTTGAGAAAATTAAAGAATACGAACAAGGACTTATCGACTACAGTGAATCTCATGCAAAGGATTTTTATAAAGAAATTGCAGAGAAAAAGATGTGGAGTGATAAGGGCGAGGAGAGTTTGAAGAAGATGATTGAAGATTTTACCAAATCTTTCAATAAATAAATTTTATGGCCGGGACAAAAGAAATTAAAAGAAGAATAAAGAGTATTAAGAATACAAAAAAAATCACGAAAGCGATGGAGCTGGTTTCTGCTTCGAAAATGAAGCGTGCCGTGTCTGCGACTCTCGCCTCGAGATTGTATGCTGAATATTCTTGGGAAGTTTTAACTTCGATTGCCCAAAACGGTGAACAGATTGAGCACCCATTTTTTAAGGAGAAAGAGGCAAAGGATTTGAAAAATAAAATCCTAGTAGCCCTCGTGACCTCAAACCGTGGCTTGTGTGGATCTTATAATGCTCAGGCCATAAAAAAGATTATTTCTTTCATGAAGAAACAAAACAACAAATCTTTTGACTTTATCACTATTGGTAAAAAAGGAGATACTGGCATGCGTCGCATAGGCAGGAATGTCATAGCAACCTTTAACAATCTAGGAGATAAAATTTCTTTGTCCCAGATTGCTCCAATATCTAGAATGATTGTTGATGAATATACTCGTGGGAATTACGATAAGGTTGTAGTTGTTTATACAGATTTTATCTCAGCTTTAAATCAAAAACCCAATATCAAACAAATCTTACCAGTCGAAAAAAGCACCTTGAAAGATTTGATAGATGAATTAGAAGAATTAGGACATCAATCAAAATTAAAAGAGAATGGTTCGAAAGTTGATTATTTGTTCGAAGGGGAGAGGGATAAGTTTATCGGAGTATTGGCAGAGAAGTTAACCCAAATGCAGATTTATCAAATGCTTCTCGAGTCAAATGCTTCCGAGCAATCCTCTCGAATGGTCGCGATGAAGAATGCCAGTGAGGCCTCGGGGGAGATGATAGATGACTTGACCCTAGTATTCAACAAAGCCAGACAGGCAAACATTACTAGAGAAATATCGGAAATAAGTGCGGGTATGGCAAGTGTAAGTTAAATTATAAATAAATTATTAATAAATTATAAAATAAAATGAAAACAACAGGTATAATAAAAAGAATAATCGGTCCGGTCGTCGACGTAGATTTCGGCAATGACACCAAGAATTTGCCAGAAATTTATAATGCCCTCGTGGTTAAGAGAGGTGACAAAGAAATCGTCCTCGAGACCGAACAGCATCTCGGTAATGGTATCGTCCGTTCGGTGGCGATGGACTCGACTGACGGACTTTCTCGCGGGATGGAAGTAGTAGATACGGGTCTTCCAATATCTGTACCTGTTGGTAAAAACACACTTGGACGAATGTTCAACGTCTTGGGTCAACCGATTGACGACGGAGCAATAGTCGCATCCGACAATCAATCCCCGATTCACCGCAAAGCACCAGAATTCGTTTCTCAATCAACGAAAGTTGAAATCCTTGAAACTGGTATTAAGGTCATCGACCTTATCTGTCCAGTATTGAAAGGTGGTAAGGTGGGACTTTTCGGTGGCGCAGGTGTCGGTAAGACTGTCGTCATTCAAGAGCTCATCCACAACATTGCTTCTAACCACGGTGGATATTCTGTCTTCGCTGGTGTCGGAGAGAGAACTCGTGAGGGTAATGACCTTTATCATGAAATGAAAGATTCCGGTGTGCTCCCTAAGGTTGCCATGGTCTTCGGACAAATGAATGAACCACCAGGTGCGCGTCTACGCGTGGCTCTGTCTGGTCTTACGATGGCAGAATATTTCCGCGATATTGAAGGTAAAGATGTGCTATTTTTCATTGATAACATTTTCCGCTTCACTCAGGCAGGCTCTGAGGTGTCCGCTCTACTCGGGCGTATTCCTTCTGCGGTGGGTTATCAACCAACACTGGCGACAGAAATGGGCATATTGCAAGAACGCATCACTTCGACCGACAAAGGTTCCGTGACTTCTGTGCAAGCTGTGTACGTGCCAGCCGACGTTCTCACCGACCCAGCTCCAGCGACAACCTT
>JBAZWP010000020.1:0-15343 GCA_041660345.1 Minisyncoccota bacterium | reverse complement strand
CTTTAAAATATCTTTCTTAAGCTCTCCCTTGCTTTCGCCCCTAGTAGAGATACTATTTTCATCGTTCTCTAAAAAAGATATCTCTTTTTCGATAGCCTCTGCGAAAGTTTCTTCAGTAATCCTTTCACGCTTTAAAAGAGATATTAAGGATCGTAAGTCAGAGAAATATCGCGTATTATCTGCTCGTGGTCGTAAATATTCCCATTCATTAGTATTGAAAATTTCATCAAAAAATATGGCTATTTCTGTATCTTCTAACAATGTTGGCGGCTCAGACAATTCTAATACCTTAAAATGTTCTTCAATAATTTTCATACCGAAGCTATGAAAGGTAAAGACATTTATCTTTTCACTGTCTTCGCCGATATAACGAGCAAGACGCTCCTTCATGGAAAGAACAGCGGAATTGGTAAATGTTAAACACAAGATCCCATCAGCTTTTACATCTGTTTTATTTAAAATATTGGCAATTCGTAATGCTAATATTTGTGTTTTGCCTGTCCCTGGGCCGGCTACAACCATTACGGGACCATCAATAGTCTCTACGGCCTCTTTCTGATCTTTATTTAGTTTCTTATATTCAGCCTCAAAACTTGACGTCATTTTAATATTTTACTCCAATTACCGATTTTTGTCCTTTTGATACTAAAAGCTAATGCTGGAACACCCATCTTGCCCCCAAGGTTGTGAGACAGGCTACGAACATAAGTGCCACTACTACACTTTATTTTAAAGCTAGCTATATAAAATTGATTATTGCCTGTGAGATTCTGGCGCCAGGTTTGGATAATTTCTTTCTGTCTAAAATCCCCTTTAACTTTCTTGATTCTCTTTTCAATATTTTCCAAAAGACTTTTGTGGCTAATCTTTCTTATTTTTAAAAATTTGAAACTTTTTATGAAAACTTCTCGAGTGGGTATTTCTACTTCTATCCCCTCTCGAGCATAAGAAAATAATTGTTTCCCTTTCACAGTCTTCGAAGAATAGGCAGGATATTTCTGGATAAACTTGCCGGTAAAGCTTTTCAAATTATCTTTTATTTTCTCTTCTAGCCCCGACATTCTCACATTCTTGAGAATATGGGAATGTTCTACTTTACCCAAAATATCATAAGTATCGGTGGAGAAACCAAACAAAACATCAAAAATATATTCCTTATCAAGTTTTAAATAATCTTCTTTTTCTTTTATCTTATCGTCCACCAAAAGAAGTAAAAGCCCACTAGCCATCGGATCCAATCGGCCGGCATAAGTCACCTTCAAATCTTTATATTTTTTATTTTTACTACGAAAATCCTCTAGGGCTTCAAGGGGTGTCTCGCCTTCTTTTTTGTTTAAATAAATTACTTTCTTAAGGGCCATACTTCACAATATAACACATGACTTTCTTTTTTAGCTAAATAATGTAAATTAGATAGTACGGAGGAGGTGTCGCATAGCGGTCTAGTGCACCATCTTGGAAAGGTGGCAAGGTTAATAGCCTTCGAGAGTTCGAATCTCTCCACCTCCGCCAGTTAGGAAATAGTGAAAACCGTCGAGGGGTTATATGCTTCAATTGACGTTTTAATAAAAAATTATGACTTATTATATTTTTTCTGGCCTAATAGGTGTAATAAATATGATTCTTTGGGGATTATATGGTGATTTATTGGTTGAAAGATTTAGTTTCGTGAAAATATTACGAAGTGTTTTAATCGGTATTTTGTGGAGTATCTTATTGTTTATTATTAATCCAGATTTACCCTTGTTCATTGTCGCCTTAGTCGTAATAAGCCTGGAAAGAATTACGACAGAAATTTATAAAGCATTGATTAGAGTGGAAGATCAGAATAAATACAAAATTCCTTCTGACTTAAACATCAGGTTAGCTTATAAGCTAAAATTATTTTTGGGATTATTGTTAATTTTAATACTAGGGACTTTAGTTTATTTAGTAGAAATCCCTATAAATAAAATTTATTTAACCTTGATTATCGGTATTTTTATTGCACTTGGAGGTATGTTAAAAGATGCACCATTTGAAGGGTTTGATTCAGTTAAATTTTTTCGCAGTCCAATAGTCGCAATTATTATCGGCACCTCGTTACTGATCCTGTTCCCCACTATTTCCGGAAAATATTTCCTATTAGCAACGGCGGGTGGCGAAAGAATAATATCAGAGTTTTACAAAAAGATCTTTCGGGGTAGAATCCCTGGGAAATTTCAACAAAAAGAATTTAACAAGACTTGGGAAGAAAAAAGAAAGTTATTATTGTTTTTATACGTGTTAGATATAATTGGATTAGCGGTTTTAATTTTTGTTTAAATCAGCAACAGTTTTTTTAACTATTTTCTCCATTTTCTTAACATTGGGCATAGCTTTCTTGACCACTGTTTGTTTCATTTTCTGCATTTCTTTTATTTTTGGCATAACTTTCTTTTCCATCTTTCTGGCGAAAGCTTTTACTTTGGCTTGATTCTTTTTACCACTGGGCCCTAATAATGCATAAGCCCCTGCACTGACTGCTGCTACGCCTGCTCCTATCGCGATCATTTTACTTTTTGACATTCTTTTACTGACTTTTTTATTTGTATTTTTTTTCATTTTTTTATGATTAATATAATAAATTTATAATCTATTCTTTGTTTTTACTGGGGGTTTCTTCTTTTTTCTAAAAAGAAAATTGAATATTACGCTGTCTCGCACCTCTTCCAGCATTTCTTTAGTGGTATCACCAATATTATCTATATCTTTTTCTACTTTATTCATAATTCTTGAGAAGGTGTTAGTGGCACGAACGAGATAAAACAAAAATATAATTGTTAATATCCACAACGTAAGAAAACCCACCGAAGAAATAAAGAAGAAAATGTCTGCTTTTAATAATGTATCCATAAGGGTATTATAGCATACTAAAGTTATACCCCTTTCACATAGTCAAAAGTATAAAAATGTGTTACAATTTTAGTAATCATAGGTAGAAGACTTTAAGTCTCTTCTATTACTCTAGATGATATAGGTCGACTAAACTAATCTGTTTTAAATTATCAACCAGTCACACCAAGTGTGACCCTTACTCGCTCAATAGTGATTTCGGCTTAATGTCACTATTTAACTAAAAAATAATATGAAGACAAAGAAATTAACAATAAGCATATTGGCTATTGCCCTTATGCTAAGCATCGCCGCCCCGTCGCCCGTACAAGCAGCCACAACTCCATCTCTTGGACTTGCTGCTACGTTCGGTGTTCTTGCCAACACATTTAATTACAATGGTGGCCTAACAGCTATTACTGGAGATCTCGGAATGTCTGCGGGATTCCCAGGTGGTGGGGCCTCACTGACTGTAAGTGGTGCAACACAAACAAACAATGCAGCGTGGACAGCCGCAGGAATAGACCAAAATAATACCTTAAGTGCGGGACTCGCTCCACAAACATGTACTTTTACATTCGCAAATGGAGCAGTTGATCTTGCTACCGATACCACACACGGACAAATTGGTGTTTATGCCCCTGGAGTATACTGTATAAATGGTGCTGCATCTGTAGGAACAGCAGGAATTTATCTTAATGGTGCAGGTACTTATATTTTCAGAATCGTTGGAGCACTTAACACAGCGAACAACTCAAATATATACTCTGCTGGAGCATCATCTTGTGATGTGTTCTGGACCCCAACTCAAGCGACAACTCTCGGTGCAAACACATCATTCATAGGAAATGTAATCGACGCTGCTGGTATTACAGTGGGTAGTACTACATCATGGATAGGACGAGCGCTTGCATATGGAGGAACCGTTACAATGGATACAGACACAATCACATCAACTTGTACAACTGGTACAGCGGTAGCTCCAGCATTACCAAGCCAAGGACGCGGAACAATCAATGTCGTTAAGACAGTTATTAATGATAATGGAGGAACTAAGACTGTTGCAGACTTTCCTCTTTTTATTAATGGCTCATTAGTAGTTTCTGGTGCAACTAATACTTACAATGCCCCAGGACTTGTATTCACTGTAACTGAAACAAATAACACTAACTATACAAGAACCTTCTCTGGGGATTGTGATGTCAACGGTCAATTAAATCTAATTCCTGGACAAAATAAATTCTGTATCGTTACTAATAATGATATCGGTGCGCCTGTAGCTGTAGTACCACCATTAATTGATTTAGTAAAAACAGCTTATCCCCTTTCTCTACCAGCCGGTCCTGGCACAGTTGTGTACACTTATACACTTCGTAACATTGGAACAGTTCCAGCAACAAACATAACCATCGTTGGTGATACTTGTAGTCCGATAATTCTTGCTTCTGGTGATACAAATTCTAATGCTAGATTAGACTTAAACGAAACATGGATAAATACTTGTACCCAAGTACTATCATCAACTCATACAAATACCGCAGTTGCCACAGGATGGGCTAACGGTATAAGTGCTACTGATATCGCTAGCGCTACTGTTGTAGTTGGTGCACCCGTTGTGCCACCATTAATACATGTAGTAAAAAGACCCAATTTGTTCACAATTCCTGTTGGTGGTGCAGTTACTTATAATTACACAGTAACAAATCCTGGAACAGCACCATTGTCTGATGTCAGTATCACTGATGACAAATGTACTGGTCTACCAAATCGTGTCATAGGACACCCTGGAGATTTGAATAAAAACAATCTTCTTGAAAGTAACGAAACATGGTCTTTCACTTGTAAAAGCAGACTCTACACAACAACAACAAATATCGGCACAGCCAGAGGTTATGCCAATGGTTTAATGGCTACAGACTTAGCTCTCGCTACTGTTGTAGTGTATATTCCAAAACTACCAACTACAGGATTCCCTACAAAAGAAACTGACACCATGATTGTCGTAGCTAGCATCGTCATCGTCCTACTTGCTTTCTATGCAAGACGTAAAAAAGAAATTGTATAAAACAAAATTAATTATCTTATTTGTGGGGATTATATTCTCTTCGGTAATTATCTATTCCCAAGTAGATGGTAAAACGATAGAAAGCAAACAGAATATAAATCCCCCAGATATCGAAGTCGGACTTCCTGTTCGTCTCAAGATTCCGAGAATTAAAATTAATTCCATTTTCGAACACGTAGGATTAACGCCAGAAGGTGCGGTGGACTCCCCCAAGGGTCCTTCTAATGTGGCCTATTTTACTGATAGCCCACGTCCGGGAGAGATAGGAAGTTCTATTATCGATGGGCATTCAGGCTGGAAAAATAATATTCCAGCAGTATTTGATAATTTATACAAATTAAGAAAAGGAGACAGAATATATGTAGAAGATGATAAGGGAAATACTATAACCTTCATCGTTCGTGAAATTCGAAAGTATAACCCCAATGCTGATGCAATTGATGTCTTTAGTTCAAACGATGGTAAGGCACACCTCAACCTCATAACTTGTACTGGAATTTGGAACAAGGTTAAAAAGAGTCGTTCAGAGAGACTTGTAGTATTTACTGATAGAGAAATAAAATAAGCTAGGCTGCTCTCTTTTTTTTGTCCGGAGGATACATTTTTTGAAATTTTTCAAAATCTGCCAAATTTTTTTCGATAATCTCTTTATCGACTTTAGCTTCTGCATCCTCTTCTGTCATACCATCAGCAACTAATTTTTTTATATTTCTTTCCCTAGCCATTCGTTCAGCCTCTATCTTCTCCTCTTCTTCATTCAAAATTTTTTTAATTCTCACAACATCACCCTGTCCTAGGTTTTCTGGTGGTAAATTAAAACTTCCTGATATTCCCATAAATTTATATTAAATTTATAATACTACTATTATAGCATCCTCAGAAATTCTGTCTCGTTTAACACTTTTATCCCTAATTTCTCTGCATTTACAAGCTTCGAACCAGCTTCCTCCCCCGCTACAACATAGGTAGTATTTTTCGACACCGAGCCAGCCACCCTGCCTCCATGAGCCAGAATTTTTTCTTTAGCAATTTCCCTAGACATATTAGCTAGTGTGCCAGTAAGAACAAAAGTCATGCCAGAAAACTTGCCTTTCTGCTTTTTGTCTTCTTTTAAGATAACGACACCGTTCTCTTCTAATTTTTTAATAAAATTTAGATTATGCTTGTCGTTGAAAAATGCGTAGACACTTCTCGAAACTGCGGGGCCAACGTTTTCTATCTCATTTATCTCTTCAATACTTGCTTTTATTAGATTATTTAAATCTCTAAAAGTTGAAGCCAAATCTCTCGAGGTTTCTTCCCCCACATGGAGTATGCCCAGCGCCCACAAAAACTTAGAGAAAGAAGTTTTCTTCTTACTATTTATTTCGTTGACTATATTTTCTGCTGATTTCTCACCGAAGCGTTCCAATGGAGCAATATCTTCCTTGGTTAAAGTGAAAATGTCTGCCGCATCGGTTATTAAGCCCTCGTCTTTAAACCTTCGCAAAATTTTAGGCCCCAGTTCATATATTTCAAAAGCAGAAACAAAGTGTTCCAAGAATCTTTCATTCTTGGCGGGGCATTTCTTATTAACACAATAATAAGCCACAGAGGAACTGCCACTCTCACTTATTTCTTTTTTCTCCACTCCACTCCCGCAAGCTGGGCAAGTCTCGGGTATTTGGAACTTTTTCTCTTTACCAGTGCGCATTTTGACTAAAACCTCTACAACCTTGGGGATGACATCTCCGGCTTTTTCTATCACCACCGTATCTCCTATTTTTAATCCCAACCTTTCTATTTGGTCCATATTATGAAGAGTAGCCTTAGACACCGTAGAACCAGCCACCAAGGTCGGTTCAAATAAAGCCAGAGGAGTTAGTACTCCCGTGCGACCAACATTGACCTTAATGTCCTTTACGATAGTTGTAGCGCGCTCAGCAGCATATTTGTAAGCCACAACGTATCTGGGGGCCTTGCCAACAACGCCCAAGATTTCTTGTAAATTATTTTCATTAACTGAAATTACAATGCCGTCAGTGCCGAAAGGAAAATTGGGACGAATTTTTTCAAATTTATTAATAAAAAAAATAACTTCTTCTAGGTTTACACACACAGCATCGTTCTTATCAACACCAAAACCTAAAGCCTCTAACCGGCGATGTTTATCAGAATGTGTTTTAATATCATTAGAACTACTTTCTGCTATGTCGTAAGCGACAAAGTCTAATTTGCGCTCGGCGGCTAGTTGAGGGTCGAGTTGACGCAAGCTTCCAGCCGCTGCATTTCTAGTATTCGCAAATAAGGCCTTACCTTCTTTTTGGTTCACAAGATTTAATTTTTCCAAAGTTTTTTTACTCATGAGGGCTTCGCCCCGAACCTCTATGTATCCTGGATATGGTTTGTTTAATATAAGTGGAATCGATTTTATGGTTTTTAAATTTTGTGTTATGTCTTCCCCGACGAAACCATCACCCCTCGTTGCGCCTCGTACAAATTTACCATTTTCGTAAATAAGTGACACCGCTAAGCCATCAAATTTAACTTCACAAAAATAATTAAACGCAGCTTTGTCTCCCAGTAGTTTTTTGATTCTTCTCTCCCAATCATATAATTCTTCTTTATTAAAAACATCATTCAGAGAAAGCATTCGATTCTTGTGCTTAACTTTCACGAACTTGTCGAGTGGTTTACCGGCTACTCTATTTTCGGGAGCATTTTCTTCATTAAATTCTGGATATTCTGTAAGAAGATTCTTGAGTTCGCGAGTTAAAGATTCATAAACATCGTCCGTCACACCGGGCTCGTTTAACACATGATAACGGTAACGCAAATCTTCAATTTGCTTACGCAATTTTTCTATACGTTTTTGTATTTGCCGTTTTTCCATTGATTTTTATTTACCTTGTAACTTCTAGGCGGCGTTCAATTCTACTCAGATTGAGATACTCGCAGCTAGCGTCACCCACATTATACCCATCTGAGATAATAGTGGTAGTGGACGTAGATTTATTAACTGTTACCTTGGCGCAAGCCTGACCTTGGGATCCTATGCCTGTAATAACAAAAGACCAGACTGGATACACCTCACTCATAATTGTCACCGTCCCACTTTGGCATTGTATGGGGCTAGGTGATGTCTCGACAAAAACATTACTGGATGTTCGGTCATTATATAGTGCACACTCAGCGCCAACATCAGCCGCAAAAAAGGCTTCATTGGTATTTTTAGCAGAGGTACCAAATTGTATTTCTTTGAAAGCTATACTGGAAATACCCAGAGCTATCGTCAGAATAATACTTGATAGTAAAACAGAGAAGAGTAGAGCAATCCCCTTACTTTTAGATTCATAAAAATGATATTTATTTTTTCGTATTTTTGTCTTTATCATTATTCTATCCAATTAAATAAATTTGTAGAAAAAGTAACGGTCTTTGTACCCGACCCTTGGCTCCAAGAAACCGAGGAAGTGACTTTGATTTCATCGGGGCTAACTTGAGTAGTGGTAATTTTGCGAACAAAGGTAGTTGTTAGACCATAGGAATAATTATATTTACCATTGCTAGAGTTACCTAAATCGTAAAGAAGGGCTGGGCAATTTCCAGTACAGGGAGTGTAAGAAAGATTTTTTACTGTAAGTGAAGCACCACCATCAAAAAGATCATTGTCATTTAAATAACAACCATCAAGAGTAAAGCAACTATTAATTTGAGCCTTGAAATCATTCCAACCCACCGAAGCGGTAGAAGCAGTGATAACATTCGTGTCTCGAATATTGTTCATATATTCGATTCCTTCTTGAGCTAGATATTCAGCTATAATCTTATTTTTGGCATAGTTAACACTAGAAATTCCCTGTGACAAAATAATCAAAAGAGTAAGAACCGACATAGTAAAGATAGAAATTGCCACTAGAGTTTCCACCAATGTAAATCCTCTATTGTTTTGTCTAATTACTTTAAACATAGTTAAAATGTGTCGATAGCCCTCGAAGAGACTACCGTTTCCAGGGAAAAAGGCGAAGTGACTCCTCTATCGGAAACACTTCCAGCCAATATTATCTTAATAAATGGTTGCTGCTTATCTCCAGGTATTGCTTCTGCTCCAAATATATAAAAACCAGAAACAGGATTGAGTATTACTTCAGGTGGGGTTAAAGTGTTAAAATTTAAAGGTTCGGTATAAGGACCCATAACAGCCTTCTGGATAGCTCCATTTCCATCGATATAATAAACCCACTGATCCTGAGGGTCAGATCCGCCACTAGCTGCTTCAAAAGCGATACCCCAACATATCTGCCTTGTTCCACCGATGTCAACTGGACTGCTTTTCCTTTGGTTGATATTCGAAGTCATGAAAGAGTCGTTGTCATAATTGTTTAAACAATAAAACTGAGTACCGGTTCTTAAATTTCTAGACATATCCTCCAGAATGAAACTCAAATTATCCATCTCCGAACGCATATTTTGGGATTTTTTGTGAACAGAAAAAGCATTAACTAAGGTGGTCATACCAGTCATAATCAATACGAGAAAAACAGCGATGGCTATCATTGTTTCAATAATCGTATAACCTCCTTTTTTATTCATTTTTTTTAAATTATTTTTCATTGATTAACTTGTATTCGACCCGAAGCATAAGCTCGAATCTTGTTGGTCACCCCTTGGGTTGATCTAACGGTAATTTCGGCATATTGGGCACCAACGACGGGGTTGCCGTTAGAATACATAACAATCCCGGAATTTGGTCTCTTGAAAACTAGAGAAAAATCTGTGACTGCTTGGGACGAACTTGGGAAATAAACAGTAATATCGGATATATAATTCCCCTTGGTTATTTCTATTTTGGAGATACATTCATTATCAGGACCGGCTGTATTACAAAAAGATAGGTCACTGTCGAAGTTGTTCTGATCGATGTCTGTAAAATAAACAAAACTTTTATTACTATTGGTGGTGTTGAAATAAATACCATAAGCTGGTTTCCATGGTGGGACAGTAGGAGGAATATTTTTTATAGGTATTAACCCACTCAATGCAGCTTTTTGGGCTTCAACTATCTTCAGAGCGATGTCGGCGGATAAATTTTTAATATCTACACGAGACTGGAACTCACTGTAGTTGAAAAGAACAATAGAGGACATCACAGAAAAAATGGAAAGCACCACGATAAGCTCAACATATGTCATTCCGGAGTTTAATTTTACTTTATTATTTCTTTTACTCATTAAAAAATACGAAATTCAAAAAGAAAAGCCAGGAAGGTCCCCAAGACTAGGAAGGGGGCAAAGGGTATCTCACTTTTAATCCGATATTTTCTGGTGAAAATAATGAGGGCTGAGCCCAGAATAGCCCCAGACCAGAAAGAGAGCAGGAAGCCAAAGAAAATAAAATTAAAACCGAGAAGCCACCCGAGACCAAGAGCAAGTTTGGCATCTCCTAGACCCATCCATGTACCCCCAGATAATAACCACATCAAGGCAAGCGGTAAGGCAATAATCGGACCAGCTAAGAAGTTCCACAAGCCAGGCAAATAGAAACCCAAATTGAAATCAAGGAAAAAGAATAAGCCGATAAAGGCTAGAACACCAAAAATTAGTGACAAATTGTCTGGGATAATCTTGTGTCGGAAATCATATACCGATATTGTAAGGAGGATGGAAAACAAAAGAGTGTAATATGCATAAGTAAAAGTAAAGGTTAATGTATCCAGTAAAAAGACATCCTGAAATTTCCAAAATAAAAGAGCAAAAATCATTCCCGACAATAACTCGACGATAGGATACTGCGCAGAAATTTTACTTTTACAGACAGAACACCTACCTCGAAGTCCGATGAAACTAAAAACTGGGATAAGCTCGTGCCAAAGGAGCTTCTTCGAACAATTCATGCAAGCGCTCCTCCCACCCAGAGACTTAGAAGTATTGATTCGGAAAATTACAACATTCAAGAATGAACCAATGATGAGACCGAAACAAAAGAAAATTAAAGTAAGGGCAAAAATCATAAATTTAATTGCACAGATGAGTGGTTGCGTTAATAGCTGCAGAGGCTGGAGATGCTGATACAATTTTTGCTGAAGGCCCACTATCTACACACCAAGACTTTGTCGAATCTACATTGAGTCCAACTGCAACCGCCCATGTATTCCCATCCGCATAACACCAATTACTACTACCTTTAGCTATAGCAACACTCAAGGCATTATTAATAATTTTATCTTGTGCAAACATATTAAGTCCAAAAGGAGCATAAGAAACAGGACAAGCGCTATTAATGGTGGAGCCACCAGCTGATGGATAATAGGAATTATTATTATTAACATAAAAAATCTCAGCAGCGCTCCTAACTGTTGCTAGGTTAGTTTTTACAGCTGTATCGTTTCCCTTTTTCTTGGCGCTACTTAAATATCCGAGAGTAACAGAAGCTAAAATCCCAACTATGGCCACTACCACCAAAAGCTCTATCAATGTAAAACCTTTTTTAAGTTTCATTTTATATAAAAGTTAATTAATAAACGACACTAATCATAGTAATTATACCATATACTCCAACAACAAAAAACACCCCCAAGGGGTGTCTTTTGTTGTTCAGAAAACCATTAGAACAATTATGTAGCAGGACAAACAGTAGCCGCACCAAGAGCAGTGACCCTTTGTGCTGAAGTGCCAAGACTATCTACGCACCAATATTTCGTAGCATCTGTCTTAAGAGCGATAGAAGCAGCCCAAGCAGCTGCAGCGTTGTTACAAACAGCAGTGGTTCCACTTGCAGTGCCAGCAGCAGCTAAAGGAGCAGCCACGGTAGCATTGGCACATACAGTTGCATATGAGTTTGGGGAAACACCATCGTAGACAATTTCTGCTTGTGCGCGAATGTTTGCCAAGTTCGCCTTGATTGCAGCGTCAGCACCCTTTCCACGAGCACTATTTAGAGAAGCCAAAACAACCGAAGCCAAGATACCAATGATGGCAACAACCACCAAAAGTTCAATCAATGTAAAACCTTTCTTAAAATTCATTTTCATAATTATATTAACTATTAATTTATAATTTCCTCGCTTAACACTAACCTAAGCGAAAATTTCGACTTATTTTTAATACATATATTATAACATATATAGCTAAAAGCTTCGCAAGAAGGTTTATCCACAGTCTTAGTTTATTGAATTCCGCCGGCGAGGTTGTAAATAGGCATCAAAACAGAAACAAGGAGCACCCCCACTCCGAGACCCAGGGTAACTATCATAACTGGTTCGATAAGCCCAATGAGGGTATCGATCGCATCGTCAACCTCTCTTTTATAAAAATCAGCTAAAGTTTTCAAAATAAGACTTAAAGAGCCGGATTCCTCGCCCACTTTTACCATTTGCGACAAAATGCTAGGTATTTCATGGTGCTTTTCGAAAGCGACCGATAATGACAATCCACTTTTCACTCCATCAGCTACTTCTTTCAAGACTTGTTTGTAAGCGATGCTACCCACTACGTCTGCGGTTATATCAATAGATCGAATAATTGGGATACCCGAGGAAAGCATGGTTTCAAGGTTGTCGGCGATTCTGGATAAGAACAATTTTTTATACAAAACACCAATAAGTGGCACTGAAAGTCGAGCTCTGTCTAGGTAGATTTTCCCAGCTTCGGTGACCGAGAGACGCCATAACCAAATACCACCCAGAACTAAGAAAATTAATGCCAAGAAACCATAATGAACAAAGAAATTAGAGATGGCGATAACAATTTTAGTATAAAATGGTATTTCTTGCCCAGAGTCCAAAATGATGGCTGAAAGTTTCGGTATAACAATCACAAACATCAGAATCATAACCACGAAGAAAGTGAAGATGACGAAAGCTGGATAAATAAGGGCATTACGAGTCTTAGAGGTCAGAGCATACTGCCGGTCTAAGTATTCCGCTAGGTGTAAGAAGGTTTGGTTGAGTTTACCCGTCTCCTCCCCTGCTTTCACTAAGTTAATATAAAAGTCTGAAAAAACGTCCGGGTGCTTGGCCAGACTTCCAGAAATTGAAACACCAGCCTGCAAATCGTCACTTATCGTATTTAATTTATTTTTCAAAATCTTGTTCTCAGTACTGCCCGCAAGCATGGTGAAAGCTTTCAGAGCTGAAACCTGAGCTTCGAAAAGGGTCGCAATCTGCCGAGACAGAATCACAACTTCTTTGGTTTTAACTTTGCTGAAAAAAGAAAATTCTAAAATAGACTTTTTCTCTTCCTCGTTTTGAATCGAAAGGATGATGAGTCCTCTGCGCTGAAGTCCGGAAATAGCAATATCGCGATTGGGTGCATCAATCTCCCCTTCCTTATTTATCCCACCTTCATCTACTGCTTTATATTTGAATAACATATTTCACAAAATTAAAGAATTCTTTCTAGACCTTTGGGGTTAAGAGAATATTGGCGAGCACTCTCGATGGAAATTTCCCCCATGCGGACAAGTTCTAAGAGAGAGTGGTTGAAATCAATCATTCCAGACTCTAGCCCCGTCTCAATAACTACATCTATCTCGTGAGTGCGCTTTTCACGAATTAGGTTGGAAACTGCGTTATTATTCAATAGGAGTTCGTAAGCCGGAACAAGTCCACCGGTAATTCGAGGAACCAATCTCTGAGAAAAGATACCGAGTAAGCTGGTTGAAAGTTGCGCTCGAATCTGGTCTTGTTGACTACTTGGGAAGGCATCAATGATTCTATCAATCGTTTGAGAGGCGTTATTAGTGTGTAAAGTGGACAAGACGAGGTGTCCGGTCTCGGCAGCGGTAACGGCCGTAGAAATAGTTTCAGGGTCTCTCATTTCGCCTATCATAATAACATTCACATCCTCACGAAAAACTGATTTTAAAGCAGTATGAACATCTTTGGTATCAATGCCCACTTCGCGCTGACTAATCATAGATTTATTAGGACTATAAACATGCTCAATCGGGTCTTCAATGGTAACGATATTCCTTGTCTGTTCGTTGTTAATTAAATCAATCATCGCAGCCAAGGTGGTAGATTTACCCTGTCCTACTGGACCCACTACTAAGAAAAAACCTTGCTTCTTGCGAGCGAGCTCTGCCAAGACTGGCGGTAAATGTAATTCAGGTAAAGTTTTAACTTTTGGAACCAACCGAAAAACAATATTCATCAAACCTTTTTGGAAGAAAGCATTACCACGAAGTCGTGCCTCGCCGCGGAAGTCATATGCAAAATCAACTTCTTGTTCTTCTTTAAATTTATTAATTCTTTCTTTGCCTAAAATTATGGTCAAAATACCTTCGACATCTTCTTGTGTAAGCGGCGAATGTTTGGCAAGGAAGATAAGTTCTCCAGATACTCGTATGGCTGGTATCCTGCCGGCACCCAAGTGCAAGTCTGACCCACCTTGATGAATAACTGATAATATAAGTTCCTCTATTTCTTTTTTATAATCTGTCATTTTGTTAAAGTTAATTAATTACTAAATTATTTTTTCTCGCTTAACACTTTTTTATTTAAAATTCCTATCACTTGTTCCACGACTTCAATGGGAGTAGAACTTGCCTTGACGATATATCCAGCTACCCCCAGGTTCGTAGCCCTCTCGATATCAGATTGTTGACTTTTATTTGACAAAACTATTTTAACAGAGTTGGGAGATAATTTTTCAGTATTAATCTTCTCCAGCATTTCAAATCCATCCATCTCTGGCATTATCAAATCCATTAGAATTATATCTGGGACAAGACCGGCTTTTAACTTGTCGATACTTTGTGTGCCCCCCATCGCTGTATGGACTTCAAAATTATTCTGACTAAATTTAATAGCATACATATCTAGAAGAAAAGCATCGTCATCCACTATTAAGATTTTTCTCTTTTGTCCATCCATAATGTATTAATTATATTACAAAACAACCTACAAATAAAGGAATTACTCCGTTTCATTGCTGAAATTGTACACTTCAGAGAAAGGAATGATGCCGTCGACGGCTTTTAGCATTGCATCTTCACGCATCATCAACATTCCATCTTTGCGTGCTGCTTTATAGATTTCAGCATCGGTCGGACTTTTCAAGATTATCGACTGCATTTCTTTATCTATTTTAAACATTTCAAAGACAGCTATGCGTCCGCGGGTTCCCGATGGGCATAAGGCTGAAGGAACGGTATCATACATCTCGTCCTTAAAGACAATTTCTTTTTTATATTCTTCAGGCAAATCTTTCAACTGCCCCTCGAGTTGAAGCTTGATACTTGGATCCATCGGTACGAGTTTGCGTGAACTCTCGCAAGTGAGTCGTGCCAAACGTTGAGCAATAGATAGAACTAGGGTTGGAGCAATCAGGTATGGGTCGACGCCCATATCGATAAGACGCGGGATAGCCCCAATAGCATTGTTGGTGTGAAGGGTTGAAAGAACCAGGTGTCCGGTAAGAGCAGCCTGAATGGCCAGTTGGGCTG
>JBAZWP010000019.1:0-15560 GCA_041660345.1 Minisyncoccota bacterium | reverse complement strand
GTTAGTATAAATGGAAGGGTGGTAGAGGCTGGCTGATTACACTCGTCTGCTAAATGAGTTAGCTCTGTAAAGGGGCTACGTGGGTTCAAATCCCACCCCTTCCGCTCTATGGTGATGTCGTTACCCACGACCGCAATAGCGAAAACAGGGTAATTAACTAGCCGGATGTTCAATACATCCGGATACTTTTAGATATGGTTATTAAAAAAAGGAATAAAATATGAACGACAAAGAAATGAATGATGTAGCTAAGGAAATTTTCGGGGATAATTCAAAAAATGTACCTTTGGAAAACAGCATACCCTTTGGGGAGATAAAAAACTCAGAAGATTTAAAAAACGCATTAGATAAAGCTGGGATTGGTTATGATGAAGCTCAACAAATGGCTGACTTGTTTACTAAAATTGTATCTGGACTTGTAGTTGCAATAGGTATCGATAAAGAAAACGACTGGACTAAAATAAATGCTAAAGCATTAATTGAAAATCTATTGGGATTTGGGAATCCCCTTAGATTAGTGCTATCCAGTCTTATGATGGCAGCAAGTCCTAAAAATTTCTATGTAGACACATTAAGTAAAATATATAAGGAATGCTCAAATGGAAAGTAATAAGGATTTTGTAAATTATTTACTCACCCCTATTATGAATGAAATTAAAGGGGTTAACGAAGATAATAATTACATTAAACAAATTCGACCATTCTATAATAAGCTTATTGAATTAGATAAGGATGAATTTATCGCTTTTATATTTGGAATGTTTAACAATAAAAACATTACACCAGAACAAACATACCGTATAATCGGTGAGCGGCTACCTACAAAAGAAGCTAATTCTGAATTAAGCTTAATGTTATTAGTAACAGCTGCAGAAATAAAAACTGGTAAGTCTACTTACAATAAATTAGATGAAGAAATGGTGCAGTTACTGATTGCTGCACGAAACAAAGAAAAATTTAACGATACCAAAGTATATAAAGTATTAGCATCACAAATTGATGAAAATGGACATCAAGTTATGTGTAGCTTTAAGGAACCAAAAGAAAATATAGCAGAGCTTATGATGAGGAATGAACTTCAATATATGAATGGGAGGTTATAGAATGAAAAAGATAATTTTAGCAATTGTTATTCTTTTAGTAGGTGTTACAGTTGGTTATACAGCTGGTGCAGCTAACGCAACTAATTGGAATAAATTCAGTATTCCAATGGACTTCAACATATCGCTGAATAATCAAGTACGAACATCACAGGTTAATGCTTATGGTAGGAATTGCATATTCATGTATATGAATATTGAGGGTAAACCAGCAATAGCTCTTGATTGTAAGGATTAATTATGAATAATAATTTTACTGTAGATGGTATTACTGTAGATGGTATTACTGTACCACCAATTACTAAGCAAGCTATAGATGATTATGTTAAAAAAGGGGTTAATCCTGGTTCATTTATAAAGGCTATACTAACAAATAATTTAAGGGAAGCTGTTACATTAGCTGACACTGAAAATTTAGCCGCACTTAAAGCTACAGTATACTATGTGTATAACGAAGTACCTTATGGTGCATATAACATTAATAAATGGGAAGGTGAAAAATGAAAAACTATCATCCAGAATGTCCAGTCAAAGGTAAATGTATCATGTCTACATCTATTGCAGACCAGTTGACATTTGGTTTAACTAGAGAATTTGATGAAAATGGTTTTCCAGATAAACCATGCCCTTTTATAGATTGCCCTGATCGTGTTGCATTAGTTAATGAAGTTAATGAGGCAAGGAAAAAGTATGAATGATAAAAAACAAAAAATAGTAAAAATAATAATAAAGATTTTTAGTGTTTTTGAGTGGTCTTTTCTTTTAATATCATCTGGTCTATTTTTAAAACTAAATAATGACCAGTTATATAATGTAGAATCTTGGATAATATGGTGCTTATTTTTTGCTGTTTTATTTTCAAGTGCTAAAAATTTATTTTCAACTATTAAATAAAGGAAAGTATGAAATACAAAGTAGGTGATAAAATAGTATATATATTATTTGATGAGAGTAATCTATTTCAAGAGATTCATTGTGAAGTAAAAGAAATACACCCTTCTTATGAAATGGAATTATCTTGTAAACCATGTTATTACCTATATGCTGATGATAGGTCTTGGTATGGTAATATTGAACGTATCGATAATACTAGCTATAAAGAAGATGCACCAGAAAAAGAAAAGAAAGATATATTTTTAAATTTTATAAAAGATTTACTTGGTACATATAATAGGAAAATATCATTTATAAAGGATGAATTGCAAAGAGCATATCATTATAGAACATTAATTGAAATGAAAGATATTGAAATAGGGAATAAATGAAAAATATTAGCCCAAATTGCCCATTTAACGGTAGGTGTATTATGTTAATAAGTACATCTGGTGAAGTGAAATTTGGTTTAAGTGATTTTGATTGTCATGAAGAATTTTGTGAATTGACAGATTGCCCAGATATAAATGAAATAGAACTAAAGTTGAAAGGTATATCATGCGAAAATTAGTAACAATTAGAAAAGTTGCAGACATAATTCCAATTAAATTTATGGAAGAAGGAAAAGAAGTCGAAGCGTCTAATATTGAATTAGCTAAAATAGACGGATGGGATGTTATTGTTAATAAGGGTCTTAAAAAAGATGATTTAGTTGTTTACTTTGAGATAGACAGCTATTTACCTATTGAACCTCGATATGAATTTTTACGTAAGTCTTCTTACAAGCGTATATCAGCAGAGAAAGAAGGCTTTCGTCTAAGAACTATGAAAATGAAAGGTGTGATAAGTCAGGGTTTAGCCTTACCACTATCGGAATTTGCTGAACTTAAAAAGGCAAAATTAGGCGCTGACGTCACTGATAAATTAAATATAGAAAAGTACGAAGAACCTGATGAACCATATCAGCCACCTGCAAAAAGTAATAGAAACTGGTGGCAGAATCTTTTATACAAATGGAGACCACTTCGTAACTTTATTTTTAGACGAAAATGGTTAGCTGAGATTATATTCCCTACTGGACAGAAATCTACTTTCCCAAGCTTCGTTCCTAAGACAGATGAAGAAAGAATTCAAAATTTAGGTGGGCACTTTAGAGTTTATAAAAATGAACTATATGAAGAGTCTGAAAAATTAGATGGTTGTCTTGATGAAAATACATTAATTGAAACAGAAAATGATGGTCAAAAAACAATAAAAGAAATATGTGATACAAAGTATTTTAAAAAAATAAAAGCATTTGATATTATTTCTAACAATGTTGTCTTTAAAAAAATTATAGGACATTCAATACGTGATAATATAGATAACTGGTATTTAATAGAATTAGATAACGGTAAAACATTAAAAGTCACAGCTGATCATAAAATATGGCTACCTGAATTAAATTGTTATAGAGATGTTAAAGACTTAAAGGAATGCGATATTGTTTGGTTGGACTGAAAAATTAGATAATAGCTCAATCTTTTCTGTTTTTCCTTTTCTATTATATATTAATAGAAAGGAAAGTAATATGGAAAAAACATGCCCATTTTGTAAAAGGTATTTAAAAGGTGGTTCAAATCATATATACTATTGTAATAAAAAACCAATTAATCTAACTAAAAACGATATTAAGTATAAGTTTATTAAATACCATTTTCCTGAAATATCAAAAAAAGATGTGATATTATATGAATACTCATTAATGAGTCTACCTGATCTTAAAAGAAAATATAATATAGACTATAAAAGTATACAATTTTTATTAAAATATTTCAATATTCATATAAGGGGAATAACTGAAAGTACTTTTATAAGTAGACCAAAAGCTAAAAAAACTCTTTTAAACAAATTTGGAGTTGATAATGTTTCTAAATTAGAAATAATTAAAGAAAAGAAAAGACAAACATTTTTAAAACATTACGGTGTAGATAATATTAGAAAAGATGAAAATTTTAGAAAGTATATGAGTGTGTATATAAAAGATTTCCAAGCACACTTATCAGATGATAATAAAAAAATTATATCTAAAAAAATAAGTGATGCAAATAAAAAATATCAATTATCCTTAACAGATAATGAAAAAATATTACATAGGAAAAAACGAATAGAATGGTGGAATAATTTACCGGATGAAAATAAAATTAAGCACTTAAAAAAGTCACTTAAACCGTCTAAATTGGAAATAAAAGTTATCAATGCTTTAATAAATAATAATTATAGTATTGAAAGTCAGGTTTATATAAATAGAAAATCTTATGATATTAAATTAAATCCTTTTAAAATAATCATAGAAGTAAATGGTGACTATTGGCACGCTAACCCCTTAATTTATAAAGAAAATGATATTTTAAATTCAAATAAAACGGCTAAGGATATATGGAAAAAAGATTTAGATAAGAAAATAAATGCAGAAAAATATGGGTATACCGTAATATATTTATGGGAAAGTGAACTTAAAAATAAAGAACCAAATGAGATTATAAACATTTTATTCAATAAAATAAACGAGGTATTTAATGTTAGCGAAAATCAAATCAATTAAAAAAATAGATAACAATTCAAAAAGATATGATATTGAAGTTGAAAAAACACATAACTTTTTTGCAAACAATATTCTAGTACATAATTGTAGTACTACATACATTTTAAAAGATGGTGAATTTACAGTTTGCTCACGTAACAAATGGTTAAAGAAACCTGATATGTCTACTTACTGGAAAATTGCTAAAGACTTTAATATCGAAGATAAACTTAAAAAGCTAAATAGAAATATTGCAATTCAAGGTGAAATATATGGAGACGGTATTCAAAGTAATAGACTAAAAATAACTGGTAAAAACTTCGCTATTTATAGAATATGGGATATCGACAAACAAGAATATATATTACCAGAAGAACGCCATAAGATTTGCAATGAACTAGGATTAGAGCATGTACCAGTTCTAAGAACAAATATCACTATATTTAATGAAAAAGAGAATATGGCTGATCTTATACTACATGCTGATGGTAAATCTATGATTAACCCAAAATGCTCTCGTGAAGGTGTAGTTTATAAATCGATGAATGGTAATAATCATTTCAAGGTTATTAGTAACAAATACTTAATAGAGTGTGGTAAAAAATGAAAAAGTATATTATTCTGATTATCGGTGTATTGTTATTGTGTGTTATGTTTGCGGTGTCATCTACAAAAATTGTTCCAGAAACTGTATATCAATTAAATGACTCAACTACAATTCAAAAATTGCCGAAAGCATATAATGATTTTAATACATATATGATAAGAAATATAGAAGGTGGAACGCAAAATGTTTGTATCGTTATTATAACATATAGCTATGGGCAGCATTCAAGCATAGCTTGTTTTTAAAAAGGAATTAAGATGAAAGTAGATAATAAGTATATTACGGAACATTTAAAAAAGGTAGGTCTTGATGCTTCCAATATAACAGAAGAAAAAATAAATACTGCTAAAAGTGTTATGGAAAAATATACAACTAAATGGTGGGAAAGTGATGACAAAACATTATTAGCACGATGTCAATTATTTGAACCCATCCTTCTTGTTAAATTTTCTGATTTTCAAGAGGGATTAGAACAGTTCTTAGGGAGAGGTATTACGACCATTGAATTTGGATTTTTTGTTGAAAATTTAAAAGATGAAGTAATACATAAAATAAAAGAATTAGATAAAAATAATTAAAATAAAGCTTGACATTTGATTTTTTTTAGTATATAATGTGTTTCATAAGTTAGAGAGAACACAAACTAAATAAAATAAAGGGATTTCAAATGACGAACGATTTAGACAGCTTATTAGCAGAAGCAGAAGACAAATCAACACCTAAGAAAAAGGCTAATGCGATACCTGAATACAATAAGGCAGGCGTTGCATTGATAGTTGATGAAATTATCGCACTCGAAAAAGAAATCACTTCTAAAAAGACCACCAAGGAAGAAAAACTCGCTAACCTTTATACTGAAATCGTACCTTTCAGAGCAACCACAATACAAACCACAAAGACATATAGCAGCAGCGTTCGTATTAAAGGAATGACTGGCGAGATTCTGATAACCTTTAAGAATGCATACTCCAAAATCGCTAAAAGCGCTGAAAAAAGCCTCAGAGCTGTCTTCGGCACAAACTATGAATCATTCTTCAAAAAAGACTTTGAAATCAAAGTCAAGGACGCCATGAAATCCGACAAGGCAATCAATGAGCTTATCGAGATGATTGGAAAAGAAAATTTCCTTAAATATTTCGATGTCGAAAGCACAATCAAGCCGACCAGCAAATTCCATGAAGAAAAAATGTTCGACCTGACCGAAGTCGAAAAAGAAAATATCGCTGAAATCGTAAAACCATACGCACCAAGCTGTAAAGTAGAACTTCCTAAGAAGGCTGAATAAATAAAAAAAATCCGGTGGGGGTTGTTATCACCCCACCGGAACTTTTTGGAGAAATATGAATTATCTATACCCAGTACAACCTAATCGAATATATGAGGATGCTGATCACTTCCTTAAGAGTAAGGAGTATATAGCTGAACCAAAAAAAGATGGTTGGAGATGCTTGGTACATGGTGAAAATGACACTATAACGCTTTACACGCGACATAAAACACTTGTAAAGGGTGAGAGTAGCGAACCACAGCTGCTATCTCTAAAACAAAAGCTGCTTAGCCTATTTAAAGATTGGCAACCATTTATGATAGATGGTGAGCTGCTACAATGGCGTTCACCTAAAGAAAAAGGTAAGATATATCTATTCGACATTATAATAAAGAACGGTCATAAAAGAGGTAGTATGCAGCTCGAGTCTCGACGACAGCCACTTTTTGATATGGACTTGCCGCATATACCAACAGATGGTTGCCCTCTCTTAGGTACAGTGTTTATACCTAAGGTTTACACGCATGATTTTTTAGATACATATCGTGAGATTATCAAACAACCTTCTATCGAGGGTATAGTACTTAAAAAAATAGATTCGCAATATCCTGTAGTATTAAAAGAAAACTTTAAATTCCCATTTTGGGTTAAATTAAGGAAAGGTTAATTATGATAAAATTAAACGATAAACACGATGTTGATTATACAAATCCATACGGTATTTGGAGAGTCACTACAGAGGGTGATTGTGAAGGTAAGTCTACACGTGATTTAGGTACATACGAAGGTAGACTTGATGAAATCGCTTATGGCTTAAGAGATAAGCAATACTATAAACTTCGATTTGAAAAATTAAAGGATATGACACCTGCACAAATGTCTACCTTTATTATTGATTTTAATGAAGAAGCTGAAGTGATGGTTTCTTTTAGTAGCGACTCTAAAACTTGGGACCTTAACCCAGAACAATTAAAAGCACTGTTTGAACGAATACTCAATTTCAATACTGTTACAGTTAAAGCTGGTGGTTGTTATGCTGGTGTAACACTACACTTTAAAGGTGTAGAAAGATTCAATATCACAATACATAACAAAATTTATAAACTAACAAAAAATCAATTTAAAAAAGTAAACGACTTTATAAAAGAACTAAAAATAGAGGGATAACCTTATGTGTCTTTATCATAATAAAAAGTTTAGTGTAGAAGGTTGTAAAGGCATTTGCCCTTATTTTAGTGATAGATTTAATAAATGCTTTTGGGATGTTAATTGGGATAAAGTATCGCTCTTCGATAAAATTATAGAATTTATAGATATCGAAGATATAAGGAGCGACATTAAACTTGAAAGTATAAAAATAACACTACAAGAACAATTAAAAAAAGAATAATAGATTAATTTGGCAGGAAGTAGTAATATCTGAAGATGATCAATGCTCCACTCTCCGCAAAGGTGGCTCTATTAAATGGCAAACAGTCCTATATAAAGAGTTATTGGGGTCTTTATAAACTGTTAATATCCATGCTTTTAACCATGATTTAAAAGCGAATTCCGTATTCAGACGGTCTGGCGGAGCCTGCCTTTTTTATTTATCTAATTCAGGTTCTTTTTCTGGATCAACAGCTTCTTCAATTGGTTCATTAGAAGTTGGTGTTTTAACCTTTTCGACAACATTAGCTATAAAATAACCACCCCATACAAATGTAAGAAGTGTAACAAACGATGTCTCAGATAATAATGTTGGGAAATCAGCGAAATCAACCTTAAAGTAATTAGCTAGTATTACTTTAGTATAAAAACCTAATATAATTAAAACTGTAACTATTTTGGTTAACCATATAGCCGCTTTATATTTTCGACTATTCCATAATGCATCTGATGTTTGATCTTTATTTATTTCTAAAAACATAAAGGTCTCCTTTACTTATTATTTTTAAGAAAAGCTTAAAAAATAGCTTGACATTTAGTTTTTTATGGTATATAATGTGTTTCATAAATAAGGAGATGCAAATGAGCTATATAAGTTATCAGTATTTACAAAACCTAATTTGGAATTGCTATTGTAAAAAGCAATGGACAAAACCAACGGCTTATGAAATTGCATACTTACAAACACTTGAAGCAATTAGAGATAATATAAACTAAATAAGGAGAACCAAGTTATGAGCGTAAATATTAGTACAAAAACGAAACCGTTTAATTTTAGAAATGGAATTGGTGAAATTGATGAAAACGCAACATATCTAGTTCAATCCAACTTCAACAAATCCACCTGGGATAAATTCAGCGGTTATGAGTTGATTCTACGATATGCTGAATACATGAAAAACGGTGGTGTAAGAGTAATCGAAATCGAAGATGGGGAATAAATAATGATTTACAATACAACAGTAGTTGCTGTAGACGGTACAAGCTTTAAATCAGAAGCTTTAGGTGGAGATAAATTTGAGATTAGTTTCGATACTAAAAAAGGTGATACAATTCATATACCTATTAAAAATATTAAAGAATTAGAAACTATCGTAAAAGGTTTTCAAAGTATTATTAACAAGTATAAAAGTACTTGACAACTTTTTCTTTTTGTTGTATATTAACATGTAAACTATAATTGGAGGCCGTGTAATTCAATGGTTAGAATAGGCAACTTATAATTGCCTTATGGTGGTTCGATTCCACCCACGGCTACCAGAAAGGTAAGGTAAAATATGGTAAACAGTAATGTATTAGTATTGAATCCTGCATATTATCCAGTAAATGTATGTACGGCTCGCCGTGCTATTACTCTTTTATATCAGGGTTTAGCTAAAGCTGTAGATTCAACATATCAAACTTACAACTTTAACAGCTGGCTAGAATTAAGTCAGGCTGCAAACAGCGATGACTTTATTTCATCTGTAAAGTGGAAAATCAAGATACCAAGAGTAATTATGCTCACGTTTCTTGATAAGACACCTCGAAGCAAGGTGCGCTTTAGTCGATGGAATATCTTTTCACGCGATCAGAACACTTGCCAGTATTGTGGTGAAAAGTTTTCTCGTGATAAGCTAAGTCTTGATCATGTTGTTCCAAAATCAAGATGTGGTTTAACAATTTGGACTAACATCGTATGCGCTTGCTATGACTGCAACTTGAAGAAAGAAAACAAGACGCCTGAAGAAGCTAAAATGCATCTTATTCGTAAGCCTTTTGAGCCTAACTGGTCAAATTTCATGCTAATGAATAAAGGACGCATTTATAAAGAATGGCAGCCATTCTTATCAGGAATTGATATGAGTTATTGGAATGCGATACTTGACAAAGAATGATATATTTTTTATGCCACCCTCCTTAGGGTGGCATACTTGTTTAAAAAGGGTAGCTAATGAAAAATAACTATGAAAATTTAAGAAGCCCACATGGTATGAAAATGGTACGCCGTGAAGCATACGAAAAGGTATTAGCAAAAGAAACCAAATCCATTGAAAATGACTCTATACAAGGTAAACAATTAACTAGGAAAGAAAAGCGTAAGCTGAAAAAAATGACTAAAGAAGAAATAAAAGAAGAAATAAAGCTTGAGATTGAAAAGATATGTAATAATATAGATTTATTGCCAATTCTACTAGAAATTCAAAATGAATATACAATTAGTGATATATTCCCATTCACAAAATACAACGATAAAAAGTATAAACCCATGGGTTTATTAGGTCCTAAATAAAGCTTGACAAATGATTTTTTATAGTATATAATAGCAAACATGAAAATAAGAGACATACTAAATTTAATAAATAGCGAAGGTTTTGAAGCTTACTTTGTTGGTGGTTGCGTTCGAGACCACATAATGGGATTAACCCCAAATGATTATGATGTAACCACTAATGCAACACCTACTCAGGTTATAAAGATATCTGATAATAATAACATACCTTGCTATCATTCAGAGAATGGTTTCAACCATGGTACTATAGTTCTTAGACTTGAGGACGGTGAAGTTGAAGTTACGACTTTCAGATTTGACGTTAGCTGTGATGGTCGTAACGCGACTATATCATTTGCTACTAAACTCGAGGATGACCTTGCCAGACGCGATTTCACCATGAATGCAATGGCAATGGATTCAAACAATAACATAATAGATCCATTCGGTGGTAGAAAAGATATAGAAAACAAAACCATACGCTTTGTTGGTGATGCTGATAAGCGCATAAGAGAAGACAACCTTCGTATGCTTCGTGCTATAAGGTTTGCTTCAAGATTTGGTTTTTGCATATCTCCAAATGGTTTCAGTGCAATAAAAAGAAATGCGAAGTTCATAAAAAAGATAAGCGCTGAAAGAATATGCACCGAATTAATGAAGACTTTGCAATCTGAAACTCCTTCTGTTGGTTTGCAGTTGCTTGACGATACTGAATTAATGCATGAGATACTTCCTGAAATATCTGTTATGAATGGCATGAGTCAGCGAGAAGACTATCACCACAAGGATGTATTTGGTCATACACTTATGGTTGTTGATAAAATATCATCTTTGACCACTAATGTAACTTTAAGATTAGCTGCTTTCCTACATGATGTTGGTAAGCCTGCTACTCGAACCTTAAAAGAAGGTGTTGGTTATCAGTTTATAGGTCATGAAGTTGTTGGCGCTAAAATGGCTTACAAAATATGCAAGAATACTTTGAAGCTTGACGACGCAACTTCTAACGAAGTTAAAAACTTAGTTCGTAACCATTTACGATTACCGCAACTTGCTAATGAGGATGCGTCTGACCGTGCTATACGAAGATTGTTAAAGGATTTACACGACAGTAATATAGACGATTTACTTAACAAGCTTTACATGCTTGCTAAGTCTGATATAACTTCGAGTAATCCTGTTCGTGTTGAAAACAACTTGAAGACTTTAGAAGCTTTAATGACTCGTGTATCCGAAGTTGCAAATTACACGCCGCCTGAGAAGATAGATTCACCTTTGGATGGTAATGAGATAATGGTTGCATTCGGTTTAGCGCCTAGCCGTAAGGTTGGTGAATTAAAGAACTTCTTAGTTGAGCAAGTTATCGAAGGTACTTTAATGCCTGGTGATAAGGATAACGCATTTAGAATGTTAAAGGAGTTAATGGTAGCATGAAGAAAACAACTAAAGACGCTTTGTTAATGCTCTTTACGACACTTATAATTGGAACTATAGCTACAATTTTAGGTGCTAAAGTTATACAGTTTATTGGAAGTTTGTTTAGTATAGCTATACCCTTTTGGGTTGCAGTACTTTTTGTACTTGTAACCCATTGGGTTATACAGCTAGTTAACTTTATAATACTTAAAGTTGGTAAAGAAATTATAATACGATTTTATAAGGTGGAAAATAATGTCAAATAATTCAAATGCATTAGTGGGTTGTTTTACAGTAATTATAATAATATTAATGGTAGCAGCAGAATTTTTAGTAGGGCAGTGGGCTCTACGATATGTTGCTGAAAATCTATTCGATAAGATGATAGATTTTTGGACTGCAATGGGTATTATACTTGCAGTGGATTTGCTCATATGGGTATTTAAACCCAGGAAGTAAAGTGTTGTATGGAAACTGAAATTAGTAGAGAAAATTTAGAAAAATTTTATTCACAGGAGAATAAAAGCATTATAGCAATAGCTAATTTATTTGATGTGAGCTCGTCGGTCATTTCGAGAAAACTACATATTTATCGAATACCAAGACGTGTAAAAGGAAGATGTAAACGTGATGGTAGTAAACTATTAAATACCGAATCATTAAATGAACCTGATTATAGGTTTGATAAATACGGTAATAGAATTACAAAAGAAGATTTACATAATATGTATCATGTAGAGCATAAGTCTTTACGCACAATAGGTCAAAAATTTGGTAAGTCTCGACAAACCATCTTAGATTGGATGCGTTATTGGGGTATACCCTCAATAAGAACACGCGTAAATATACCTTATGATACATTACAACAATATTATTATCAGGATAGGAAGTCTATAAAGAATATTGCAGAGCTATATGATATACCTCAGTATAAACTAAAAACTATGATGACTAAATATGGTTTCGAGCATAGAGATAGGCTATCACCTTATATGCTTGCCAATTTAAATAGATCACCTTTCAGTAAGATTCTTACAAAAGAAGTTTTAATGGATTGTAGAAGTAAAGGTATGAGTTGGAAGAAAATAGCTAATAAATATAAAGCGTCGTATAAAACAGTAGTGAGATTTAAAAACTTTTACGGGATTTAAAAATGGATACAATAGCATTCGTTTCACAAATAGATAATGAAATATTTATAATTTTTTGTGATAAAGGAGGTGCTATTGCTGATTTTAGATTAAAAGAAGATGACTTTAAAATATTCTACGAAAAAGTTAAAGATAAGTTTAATTGGGAATTTATAAAGAAAGGTAAAAAATGAAAGTATTCTATCACCATGATTTAGATGGTCAATGCGCTGCAGCTATTGTCTTCGACTACTATAAGAATAATACTAAAGTAGATGAAACTGCGTCTATTGAATTTATTTCAATTAATCATGGTCAGCCTTTTCCTTGGGATTCACTTGAACGTAATGAAATCGTTTATATGCTAGACTTTTCTCTTAAAATTAACGATATGATTAAATTGGATAACCTAGTTAATCTAGTTTGGATTGATCATCATATCACAGCAATCAACGATTTCAAAAAAGCAGAGCATGAATGGGAAGGCTCGATTACACTAAAGGATGGTTTAGCTGGTTGTGAATTAACATGGGAATACTTTTACGATGATATTATTCCTGATGCTATCTATTATGTTGGGTGCTATGATGTATGGCGCACTGAAGAATACCCAACAGCTGAATACGCTTATTATGCATTACTTTCAAAAGACACCAATCCTAAAGCGCCAATTTGGGATATAATTATTAATAGCGCATATGACCATGGTGATGAAGAAATTCTCTTTATGGAATCTTTATTACATGATGGTGAAACTATCGTTAAGTATAAGAATAAGTATGCAACTGAACTTTGTCAGGAATATGCATTTGATGCTAAATTTGAAGGACTAAACGCTATTGTATTAAATTCAGGACGTCCTAGTTCACCATTGTTTCAATCTGTATATGATCCTGCTAAGCACGATATTATGCTTGCATTCTGCTATAACAAGAAGGGTAAGTTTACTTGCTCGATTTATTCAACTAAGGATGAAATCCATTGTGGTGAAATCGCTAAGAAACTTGGTGGTGGTGGACATAAAGGAGCTGCAGGATTCGCAACAGACGATATCTTTAAACTTTTAACTAGGATCTAAAATGCAAAAATATTATTATATATTTGATATAGATGGGACAGTATATAGAGGTACTTTAAAAGATATTTATGAAACAATGCCTTGGCTCCTAGATGATATTTTTAAATCTAAAAAAGTATGTATTATAAAAAGACTTTTTAAAAGGTAAATTAAAATGAAACGATATGAAAACGACTATAAGGATTATTATCGAGCTATTATTATATGGTTAATGGATGGTGAAGTTGGTTTATCATCTAAAGCTATGTTATCTGTATGGTTAAAAGAGAATTATTGCCCAGTTGATATAAGAACAGACCACCCACTTGATCCAGCTGATTTGAAACGATGTATGGATATGATGGATCAATTCTATTTTATAAAAATAGAAAGTATGAAAGATATTTCAAAAGAATGGTGTATATTAGTAGATAACTGGGATAAGCTAACAACTTTATTAAAAGAAGAAATAGGTGAATTCGATACAGGTAGTGCGCCTAAAACATACAAACTTATGCAGGAGCTCTTAGGATAAGTGGTTATAATTATGTTTGAAGATATTTTTACTAAAATAAAAATAGAATATGATGTATTAAGTAATAAATGGGAAAGTAAAGATGCTTTCTTTTGGCTTAGTCTTATTATTAGATACTTGGGTAAAGGAACAACCTCAAGTACGCGTGAAGAATATCATGAAGAAATGATAAAGGCTGCAGCATGTATTATTATAGCTATAAAGAGATCTGAAAAGGAGTTTAAATGAAAAAATTATTATTATGTATATTAGTCGTTAGTTTAGCTTCATGTGTTAAGTATGGGAATACATCATCTGAAATACTTTATGAAGAAGCTATTATTTTAAACGCTACACATACACCATCGTCACATGATGTTGTTCCTACTATGGGTGTAGGTATGTCGTTTAAAGGCGACTTAGTGATGATGCCTACAACAAGAATAATTGATGTTCCTGAAAAATGGGGGGTTATATTTAAATGCAAACATGGTGAATTCATTGTCGAAAGAACAAACCCAACTCTATATAATAAACTAAAGGATAGTGTTGGAAAAAAGGTAAATGTTTCATATAAAGAAATTTATAATATAAAATATGAAAAAGTACCGGATCCCGTAACAGGTAAAAAGATATGGTATCCAGTAAGTAAGACTTTAAAAGATTATGATTTTATAGATGCAGATATAATTAATGGGTAAGTATGAACAGATATAAAAACCTTATGACATTACATTTAGTAGACGAAACATTTGATAAATTCCTTGATAGGTCTAAAAAAACATTTTGTATTCATTGTGGTATAGATTGTACTATAGGTGAATGGCAAACCGATGATAAAGAAGATTGGGAAAGTGCAGATGGTACAAAATTGGAAGATGAAGGCGACGAATCAGTTGGTTTGGAACCTGTAGCATTTATAAATTGTAAGTTAAAGAAAGAAATAGAATGTAAATGAAAGAAATAAAAGCAAAGTACGATAAATATATATCTTTAATAAAAGAAGCACAAGATAACCATGGATTTATTGAATCACAAAAATGTGATAGCTTAATATTTACTTCTTTAGTAGGGTGTCTACCAGAAGTAAATGTCGATATTAAAGCGGCATTCGATAGTAAAACTGGAACATGGCAACGCCGACCTATTGAACGACCATGTTATCCAGCACATAGTAAGTCAACAATTAGTCGTGATCAACTATTAGGATTAGCCTGGTATACTTTTTATAATAAAAAATTGGATATATCAGAACAGATAGTTAAATATGCGATTAATCACGCTGGCTACATGGGTAAAGGTTCATTATCAAGAATCAATATTAGACCATCCTTACTTGCAACCTACGCTTGTA
>JBAZWP010000018.1:0-17100 GCA_041660345.1 Minisyncoccota bacterium | reverse complement strand
TCTATTTTTTATAATTCTCGACAATTTCGTAATTATATTATATCACAAATTCGAACTTAATTTATGATAGTTTTTACAAATTTTTGCTCCGTCTTCTTTGGATTATTGAATAAATTATATATCCAACAAACACAAGAATTGCTAATATAGTTGGCCAATAAACGTCAATATTAGTATCGAGTGCGAGGGCGTTACCAGCCGATGCCAACAAAGATTGCGACGCTACAGTCGTAAGTCCATCTGCTGTTTGTGTCTGTTCACCCAACACCGAGCCTGTTTCGGCTGGCTCTTCCGCAGCAACTGTCGGAGTTGTGGGATTTGTCTCTGTGGCGGGTAGAACAGTTATCACTACTTCGGGTTGAATCATTCCACTATCAATGTTGTTCTGATTGTTTGCGTCCAGCGCCAATGAGTTTCCGTTATTCAAGACAATTGTTCCGTTTCCATTCTTTTTTGCGAAAAACGAAACTGTTCCAAAAGTTCTCGTCGAAGACACCCCTCCCGGATAACCAGCTGTTTTTATCAACACTCCATTTGTATTATCAGTAAGATCGTAGCCGGATTGAGTAATCGGCATCCATCCATTTGAAAAAGTAAATGATCTCACTTCAAGCAAGTCGGCGGGATAACGAAGCTCAGTTTTTGCGGTGTAATTCTTCACTTCTTGAGGGTTGACCCTGATAGTCAAAGTGAAAATTTGCCCCTGACGAACATTTGCCCTAACCGGTATGAACGACACCCTGGTGACGGCAAACACCGGCGTGGCAAAAGACATTACCCCCAGCGTTCCAAGTAAAATTGCAATTAAATATTTTTTCATAATATTAAAGTGTCCAATTAATCATAAGTAAATTAAAGTCGAATAAATCGACTTGGCCATCACTGTTAAAATCAGCAACATTATTGGGAGTGGAATTGCCCCAGTTAACCATTAATGCATTAAAATCAAGAACATCGACTTTGTTATCTTTATTTATGTCAGCTTTTTGTAGAGGAGTGCCGGGAACAACAGGAGGAATGCCCCCTCCTCCGCCACCGGAAGCAGGGAGTGGCGTCGGCGCAGTAGTAAATCTAACATCATAAGTCGTAAATGGAGTACCGTTAATGTCCTCAATATCCTGAATTGTCATTATATAAGTCGTATCATTCGCAAGTGGTTTACGGGGCGTAATCGTTACCACACTTGTTCCTGAATTATTTATCGTAAATCCACCGGGAATCCTTGGATTGAATAAGACATATCCTCCTTCTTCTATATTAACTGCTTCACTAAAAGTAACTACAATCGAAGTTGATGGACTGACGTTAGATGCATCAGACGAAGGTGTGTGAGAGACAACAGTCGGCGCAATTGTATCTTTAATATTTAATGCTCCCACAATAAAACGACCAGAGGTAGTGTAATTGCTACCCGCCGAAAGCGTTCCTTGATTTATGTCATAGCTGTTGGCGAGTTCGCCAGGATCTCTCTCTAGCGCTCCACTGAAAACAGCCTCAGTGTCGCCATTTACTAATCCGCTATATGTGTAGGTAAAAATCGGATCAGGTGTGCCAGATTCTTTTGTTTTGTCTTCGACTGTAATCCAAAGTGGAGCTTTGGCAACATTGATCAAGACTTCAGTGGTTTCAATTTCATAATTAATGATATCTGTCGGAGTAAAGGTAACCGATAATGTTTGTCCGACTCCCGCGTTTAAAACTGTTCCTAGCGCTGGAGTATACACAAATACTCCGTCAACATTGGTCGTAGCATTAAGTTCCGTTGCACTAAGGGCTACACCATAGACTATATCATTTGGATTTGCCCAAGTAATCACTGGCGCAATCGCAAATAGTCGTTGAGGAATAAAAAGCCCATTTACAATTAACGCCAAGGCTGTAAATACAAAAAGTGGCTTCTGAGTTATTTTTAAACTAGAGATGAGTAAATTTTTAAATATCTCATTTTGGTAATTCATAAAGAAAATCACTTCAATTTAGGGTGTCTATAATACTATTATAAAGACTTGATGCCAATGCATCTATCTAACCTGGATTATATACCATAAAACTGATTTTGTCAAATCTATATTTTATATGTAGGTAGTAAAAAACAATTCTTACTAGAGCTCAAGGGCAAGAGTGTTGTATTTTTTATAATTTCTGTTAATATAATAGGGTTCTTATAAAGAGAATCCCATTCCGGGGTAGCTCAGCGGTAGAGCGGTCGCCTGTTAAGCGATTGGTCGTAGGTTCGATCCCTACCCCCGGAGCCCCCATAATAAAAGGATATGGGCCGTTAGCTCATCTGGTAGAGCACCTCATTTGCAATGAGGGGGTGGCAGGTTCGAGTCCTGTACGGTCCACGAGTAGAAAAAAGAGCTCCAACCTTGGAGCCTTTTTTATTGCGTGGACCGTAAGCAAGCAAACTGCTTTGCTTGCGTCAGGACGAGAAAGACTTTTCCGTATGAGCGAAGCGAGATGGAAAAGTACCCGCGACCGTAGGTCGAGAGTCCTGTACTTTAACTTTCTATTTATTTTAAATTCTGTATAATACAGAACAACATGGGAATGTTTAAAAACTTTATGCTTAAGCAAATGCTTAAGTCCAAAATGAAGGGTGTACCTGAAGCACAGCAGGAAAAGGTTTTTTCGGCTTTTGAAAAGAACCCAGAATTCTTCGAAAAGATAGCGCAGGAAATCGAACAAGGCAAAAAACAAGGGAAAAGCGAGATGACCGCCGCGATGGAAGTAATGCGTAAGCACCAAGCCGAATTCCAAAAACTCTTACAATAAAAAACAAAAAGCCCCCGAGGGGGCTTTTTGCGGCACTTATTTATAGTATAATAAAGAAATGGATACTCCCCTTTCTTGGAAAAGACTGCTAACTTACTCAATTATTTTTTGTTTTACGTTTTTATCATACTCACCAATCGTGTTAGCCTCATCAACTAAAACTGATATAAAGACTTGGACTGGTGATAATAATTGGGTGTATTCTATTTCTGATCCATTTTTAGGAAATATCTCAGAAACAGTTTTGATGATAACAGGAGGTGTAAATTGGATTCCTGGTGCTTATAAAATTGAAAATAGAGTACAAGGATGGAGCACTTCAGACGGTCCTCAAAACATGCTTAGACTTACTGTAACTCCTGCGTCACCAGTTCCAGCAACAGGTGGTATTGGTTATATTGTTCCTTCTAATGAAATTGGTTATAAAAATTTAGTTTTTGATGGGAACTCACAAACTAGTGGGACTGGCGCAAGCGTAGGAGCTAGCTATCCTGATCAATTAATAAATCTTTTTTATGCCGCCTCTGACCCTTCTTATGTAAAAACTGATGTGAGTGTCGGAGGGCAAACAATCGAACAAATGGCCACCGACGCGTCAACAGAAATTGATCCTCTTTTTAATATTACAAGTGCAAATACTATATTTGTGTGGGAAATGACAAATTCGATGTATGTGGCACTCAATTCAGCCACTGTGGCATATGACGACTTTAAAGCTTATTGCCAGGATAGAAAAATGCTGGTTGGAACGTAGTTATTTTTAGTGTATTACCAAGAAGTGAAGGAGGATTTTCTCAAACATTTGAAGATAAAAGACAGGAAGTGAACAGTCAGCTTAGAACTGACTTCGGTGTTTCTTCAACAAAAACTAGAATTTTTCTTCCGAGCCCCAGCACAACGTATGCTGATATTTTTGTTGATGTAGCTGCAAACTCTATTATTGGTGATTCTGGTGACGAAGCAAATTTTACTTATTATTCTGATTTAGTACATTTAACCAATGCAGGATATGGGTTAATAGCCACTGATGCGAAGGCTGGATTTGATGTTTTGCAAGATAAATTAATATCACCAACGGTATCTATAACATCACCAACAAATGGGTCTTCTGTCTCTGGTATAGTTACCATAACAGCAAATTCATCTGACAATGTAGGTGTAGTCGGTGTTCAATTTAAATTAGACGACACCACAAACATAGGGGTAGAAGACGTCACTAACCCGTATTCAACATCTTTGGATACCACCACTATACCCGATGGAGCACATACTATCACAGCAATCAGTGGAGACGCAGCCTCAAACTCTACAACATCGTCAACAGTAAATATCACTGTGGCTAATGTTGTTCCTCCTGTAATACACCAAAACAGACCATTATTATTTTTACCCAATAATCCACCACTTAATATGCAGAATATAATTACAGAAATAGAAAACACAACTGAAACTTTTAAACCAACATTAAATTTAAAAAAGGGTCAAATAAATTCTCAAGTAAAAAGTCTACAACAATATTTAAATACTAACGATTTTATTGTTTCCCAGGAAGGTTTTGGGTCTCCCGGGAAAGAAACAAGCTTTTTCGGACCTCTAACTAAGGCTGCATTAATAAAATTTCAAAAAGCCAAAGGAATAAAACCCGCATCTGGATATTTTGGTCCAACAACAAGAAGTTATATCAACTCTCATTAATAAAACAAAAAGCCCCCGAGGGGGCTTTTTGCGGCACTTATGTTGTTACGATAAATATAAGTTTTACCTCATACTCACTACTGTAGTATATCATATCCTAAAAAAAATTGCAAGTTTTTGACATCTATGGCATAATACGGGAGTCCTGTACGTTGATAGCTACTCCCCGACTTATGTCGGGGGGAGGAAAATCCGAACACAGCCCCGACGTAATGTCGGGGAGCAAGGTAGTGGGTAACACCCACATATAGCGATATATAGGTGCGAGCAGAGACGCCAATGCCGAAAGGCTAGGATTCCCCTCTGGGAATAGTCTAGTGGTAACACTAGAGTGAAACGGCTAAATCCTTACCCCTGTGCAAGATCGTGTCCCGAGAGCAATCGAAGGAAGAATCGCTTGAGTCCCGCAGCAATGCGAGACCTAGATAAATTGCTATCACCCTGACTTCGGTCAGGGCAACAGAATTCGGTTTATAAATACAGGACGCTAAATGAAAAATCCTCTCGCAAGAGAGGATTTTTCTGTTGTTATTCGCCGAAGAAAACTTGATCTCCAACCCTAAGATTATGTTTATCAGAAAATCCTGCATTAACTTCCAAAACATACAGAGCATCTGATCCCCCACTGAAAGTCGCCGGATAGGACTCAGGCTGTACATCCTTTTCAATGTGAGTAACTTTTTTATCCATACCGAGCCAGATTATATCAATTGGAAAATTCATATCTTTCATCCAAAATGAACGCTCAGCGGGCTGATCGAAGACGAAAAGCATCCCTTGATTTTTCTCCAAACTATCTCGCCCAGAGAGTCCCCTCGCCAGTTCTTCCGGTGTTACAGACACGCCAACTAAGATAGTTTCTCCAGCTATTTTTAAATAAGAGATAGTATTATCTATCTTTCTTTTAAAAAGAAGACCCGAGGAAAATAGAAAAACAAAAAACACAATTATTATGACCACAACAAGTATTAATTTTTTATTTAGGGTCTCCATTCCAGCCAAAAATTTTACCAATAGATTCGGCACTTTCTCTTTTACGTGCAATTTTAATCATTCCGTCCTTCGCGATTATTTTCATTGGAACAGAAAGTAGACAGTGGTGTGAAGCGAGCGCATCTTGATAAGCACCTGTATCGAGTATCGCTATATACTGATCCTTGTCTTCATGAAGTTTCGGCAAGAGAATATAGTTTCCACCAGCTGTGTATTTATCATCTGAATCACAAGTGCTCCCCGCGAGCCAGACAGTTTTCTGAGCACCATGCATATTGTTGGCGGGTATCACATGCCATTTCTGGTGTATTGCCCAAGTATCTTTCAAGTCATTCATAAAACTTCCATCCACGATGTACCAAGCCTTCGCATTTGCTTTCGGAATAGATTTTTCAGAAATAACTTTATAAATAGTCACTTGGGAAGGAGCAACGACGTACTGTCCCCATTCGACGGCCAAGTTCGGATGTCTGATGCCTGCTTTGTCGGATAGGTTCTTTAGAACTTTCACGATTTTACTAGAAACACCTTTCGCAGTATAAAATTTCTTCTTTTCATAAGGAAGGCCAAAGCCACCACCGATATCGAGAGTATCGAGTGAAGGATTTGTTTTTTGCAGGGCGACATAAATATAAAAAGCTCGCTTCACACCATCGATGATACTTTTTTGAGTTTTGATTTGTGAACCCAGGTGGTAATGCAAAATTTTCAAATTCTTCATCTTGCCTAAGTTGAGAACATCACGCTCTGACAAACCGAAACGATCAAACTTCTTATCCCAATGCGTATCTGCTTTAATATCCAAATCTACTCTGACACCGACATCTCCTTTATATTTTGAAACTCTTTCAATCTCTTCATAGCCTTCAATAATCGGCACGATGTTCATACCCTTCCCGCGTAATTCTTCAATCAGGTCAAGGTACTGGTCAGTCTTGGGCCCATTACATAGAACACGAATTTTACTATTAAATTTCTCTCCCTCCCAAAGTTTCTTCACAATCCAGAGCTCATTGGCAGAAGTCACCTCCAAATTCGCGCCCTCAGAAAGAAGAGGTAGAATAAATTCTTTATTCTGGTTGACCTTCATTGGGTAGTGGTAGAAAAATTTTCCACGATACCCATAAATCTTCATATAGGCCTGGAAATAACCGATCAAGTCTTTCAGCCGGTCTTCAATGAGAAATGGAAAGACGATCTGTAATGGTGTCCCATATTTACGAGCCAGGTCGTAGACATTATAGATGTGATGTCCTTCGGTCGCAGTCAGTTCCGCGTCTTTGTTCACATCTAAAAACTGAGTGTTGAATTCATCATTACCCAGCTTCCAAAATTTTTTCCAATTCCTCCCATGTTTTTTCGTTTTCTTGTTTGACATTTTAATAGAAAGTAGTATATCAACTACGCTGGAAATGTAAAGGTTTTACTTCGACCAGCTTCGCAAAAAGTCATTTTTAAATTCAAAAAAGTTTCCATCTAAAATTGACTGACGAATTTGTTTAACCAGATTAACTATGAAATACAAATTGTGAATCGTTGCCAATGTCCCACCCAACATCTCCTTGCCGTGGAAAAGATGCGACAGGTAGGCACGAGTATAGGTGGGGCCTCGGCTAATTTTTTCGAGCGAGGAATTCGGCTCGGCCGTACGTAGTGAGAAAAAATTAGCCGAGGTTCCACCGCACACATAACATCCACAACCATCTTCAATCGCATTAAAGTCGGTACGAAATTCTTTATTTAAGATATTTATCTTGCCATTCTTCGTATAAAGCGAGCCATTGCGGGCATTCCGCGTTGGAGCCACACAGTCGAATAAATCTACACCATTTTCGATACCCATAAAGATATCTTCGGGCTCGCCAATACCGAGCAAATGTCTAGGTTTTTCTTCAGGCAAAATGCCATTCACCCATTTCACCGCACTCGACATATCTTCCTTGGCGAAGGACCCTCCGATGCCGAATCCATCAAAATCCATCGAACCAATAACTTCAGCTGACTTCTTGCGCAAATTTTCATCTCGTCCACCTTGCACAATACCAAACAATGCAGGCTCCAAAACGGAAGCTTCTCGCTCGGGGTCGCTGTCTCCGCGTGCTCGCGGAGCGCTGACTCTCGGCCCGTCGGCCTGTGAGACACCCCGCGCAAGAACTTCCATTTTTTCGCTATTTAATTTCTTGTGTTCTGCCAAGCTCCTCTCCGCCCAACGATGGGTGCGCTCGAGTGCTTCTTCTTGATATTTTAAATCTTCGGCTGGACTTGTGCATTCGTCGAAAGCGAAAATTATATCAGCACCCAAATTGTGTTGAATTTGAATTGACTTTTCTGGTGTAATGTAATGAATGCTGCCATCTAAGTGAGACTTGAAAGATACTCCATCTTGTCCAATCTTCGCCAACCTCGGCGCATCCGAATCATCGAAGCGCTCCGGTATCATAAACGATGGATCAGTTACCTTTACTACTTTCGAAATTTCTTTTCCGTAAGCTGCTCCCAGAGAGAACACTTGGAAACCTCCCGAGTCAGTGATGGTCGGGCCGTTCCAGTTCATAAATTTCCCCATCCCCCCAGCTTTCGCCACTATTTCATCGCCGGGTTGTAGATATAAGTGGTAAGTGTTACCAAGCACCACTTCCGCGCCCAAATCCTTTATTTGTTCTGGTGTTATAGCTTTGACGCTCGCCTTGGTGCCGACCGGCACGAAAGCTGGAGTATGTATTTCCCCATGGGGGGTTGTAAGTGTGCCGGCTCGCCCTAGGGAATTTTTTATTTTTTTCTCTATTTTAAAATTCACTTTATTTTTCAACTTGGACAAATTTCAATTCCTGGATATTTACTGGACTAAGCAATAACAACTTGTCGAAAGAGTCTCTGGGATCAGAAATATTCTTTTCAACCGTTGCGACAACATAAGAATTAATTCCCGGCAGAAGAACTTCTGTGCCCTTCTCTAGAGTCAAATCTTTCATCGAGGCCATTTCGAAGTTCCCCCCTCCCCGCCCAATCAACTGCATAAAAATATCTTTCCCCCTTATCATTACCTCAGTTTTCTCTCCGGGGTTTGAAAAAAGGATTACCTTAGAGGAATGTTCGTAAGTCTCGGCAACCCTACCAATAGGCACACTGCCGAAAGCAAAAACTCGGGCGCCAGCTGAAGTCCCCTCGGCTACCCCCGCATCAATAATTAAGGTATCATAAAGACTTTGATTTGGTTTGGCCAGGATGCCAGCCAAGATCATACTCGTTTTGGAATTTTTACGATTTAGGATTTCTTTCATTTTGTTATTTTCATCTAGGACAGACATATAGTTAGAGTATAGAGCCATTTTCTCATCTAGGGTGTTAGCTAAGTCTTGTTTGTCTTCAAGTAAAGAAGACTTGAAAATAAAATACGCCTTAAGGTTGACTAGACTGTTGCTTAAATTGTTTCCAATATAGAAAACTGGGCGGAAAACAAAATGAGAAACGGAGGAAAGATTTTTTAAAATAGGTCCTCGGAAATAAAAAACTAAAAATAAAAAGAGTACAAGCAAGAAAGCTGTTAGAAATTTTTTTCTTTGTAGTTTTTTATCTAGGAGGTAGCTCATCTTGATTACCCATCAAAACATCTTTATATGAAGCCATATCGTCTAATACTACACCCGTTCCACGAGCTACAGCCGAAAGCGGATCGTCTACAACATAAATAGGAATCTTGAGAGAAGATTGGAGTAATCTGTCTAGTCCAGACAAGAGTGCCCCACCCCCCGAGAGCGTGATGCCACTATGCATAATGTCTGAAAGAATTTCTGGTGGTGTCGTTTCTAAAACATCTTTGACTCCATCGACTAAATCTCGAACCGACGAAGACAGAGCCTCGCGTATATCGGAATCAGTTACTACTACCTCACGAGGCAAACCAGTCAAGATGTCTCGCCCCCGAACTTCTGTTTCCATATACTCACCCGGCACCACTGAGCTGATAGCAATCTTCACCATTTCAGCCGTACGCTCTCCGACCAGTATTTTGAATTCATCACGCATATAAGTGATAATGTCATTATTCAATTTATCACCAGCAATTTTAAGGTTTTTTGATCTAACGATACCCCCCAAGGAGATTACCGCAATATTCGTCGTGCCACCCCCCATATCAATAATCATCGAACCAACTGGATCTTTGATAGGAAGTCGGATACCTATCGCCGCCGCCATGGGCTCTTCAATTAAGAAGACCTCCCGAGCGCCAGCTGAACGAGCAGCATCGTAAACTGCACGAGATTCAACATTCGTCGTGCCGGAAGGAACTCCGACCAGAACTCTCGGACGGGTCAACTTGGGAGACATTTTGTCAGCTTTGTTTATGAAATAAGAGAGCATCTCTTCCGTAACTTCAAAGTCAGAAATGACTCCATCGACAAGTGGACGCACCGCTTTGATGTGTCCAGGGGTGCGACCCAACATATCCTTGGCCTTAAGCCCAACAGCTAGAATTTGATTGGTCTTGATATTGACTGCAACAACCGACGGTTCATTGATGACAATGCCGTGTCCCTTTAAGTAGACTAAAATATTCGATGTACCCAGATCGATACCAATATCGTTGGAAATTAATTTGTAAATTTTTTCTAACATTTATTTTTTTAAGATTTTCAACGACTCTTCCATACTGACAAACTTGCCTTTTTCTTCATTTCTTTTCTTCAATTCAACCCCACCATCTTTGATACTTCGAGCTGAAACTACTACTCGATAAGGCATGCCCAACAAATCCGCATCGGCAAATTTCTCACCCGCTGACATTTCTACTCGATCATCGAATAAAACTTCGATACCTTGCTCGACGAGAGATTCATAAACCTTCTCAACTTCTTTTTTCACATTCTCGTCTTCTCCTAAAAGAAGTAGATGTATTTGAAAAGGGGCGATTGATTCTGGCCAGATCATACCCTTGTCGTTAGATAAAACTTCTACCACCGTACCCAAAAGACGGCCCAGCCCTATGCCATAAGAACCCATAAAAGCGGGCTTTTTGTCTCCATTCTTATCCGAGTAATAAAGCCCTAGTGCTTCTGATTTACTAGTACCCAAAGTAAAGATATTACCAACCTCGATTGCCCGGTGCTCCATCAGTTTGTCTTTTTCTAAACCTAGGCTCGCTAACACTTCTTCTCCCATTACTTCTTTATTAACGGCAATAGAGTTTCCCTCACTGACATAAATAGTATCTTCTCCAGCAGAAGTAATAGTCTGAAATTCATGAGAATACTTTGCGAAAGCGCCACCCGAGGCGAAGGTCAAATAAGTCATATGCCCAATGCCGACTCTTTTAAAAATATTCTGATAAGCAATCTTAGCCTTCTCGTAAAATTCATTGTGCTCATTTTCGTCCTTGGAGAAAGAATAAAGTGCCTTCCAATAAAATTCCCGCCCTCGCAAGATGCCTGATTTGCTTCTGATTTCGTTTCGTAAAATATCTTTAAAGTCGTAGAGATAAAGGGGTAAATCTTTATAAGAACTAATATATTGTTTCAAAATGTTGGCAAAATCTTCTTCATTGCTCCAAGACAAGCCGACTTCCCCGCCATTTTTTAATTTCGTTTTAAACCAAATATCTACTTCATTATCGTCCCATCGATTAGTCTTTTCCCAGATTTCCTTGTCTTGGAGAATGGAAGTTTTCATTTCTACACCTCCAATTTTATTCATTTCATCGCGAATGATGTTTTCTATTTTTTTAAGGACTCGCAGGCCAAGGGGCAAATAGCTATACACCCCAGCCATCTCTTTGTGGATAAAACCGCCCCGAATCAAAAGTTCGGCATTTTTCGAGGTTTCATCGGCTGGGGCCTCCTTCCTAGTTCTGGTAAAAAGTTTAGATTGTCTCATACAGCTCATCTTAACCGAAAAAGAACTTTTGGTCAAAGTAAAAACCATTGTAATAAATGCCTAAATTTGCAAAAATGGAGACAATCTGATAGAATGACCCTTATGCAAAAAGGAGAAAAAACACAAGAAAACACGAACGAAATCGTTGAAAAGATGTTCGTTGCTGGAGCCCATTACGGCTACGGTAAGTCAAGAAGGCACCCATCGGTTGCTTCTTTTATCTACGCGACCAAGAATAAGACAGATATCATCGACCTAGAAAAGACTAACGCCCTCTTGGCTGAAGCTGAGGAATTTATTAAGGGTTTGGGTTCTCGTAATAAAGTTGTCCTCTTTGTCGGTACCAAACCAGAAGCCAAAGAAACGGTTAGAAGTCTAGCTGAATCCCTCAATATGCCTTACGTAGTAGAACGTTGGATTGGTGGTACACTCAGTAATTTCACAGAAATCAAAAAAAGAATCGCTGAGCTAGAAAATTATCGTAAGGACAGTGCAGAGGGTGGACTTGATAAATACACCAAAAAAGAGCGCGTAATGATGGCTAAAAAAATGGAGAAGCTTTCTAAATATTATTCCGGCCTCGTTACTCTTAAAAAAGCCCCAGATGCATTGTTTATCGTTGACGCTAGAGCAGAACACATCGCGGCCACAGAGGCTCGTAAGTCAGATGTTCCTGTCGTTGCATTGATGAACTCCGACTCCAACATTAAGGATATTACTTATCCGATAGTGGGCAATGATGCCGCAATACCTTCCATTAAGTTTTTCGTTTCAGCCATAATCAAAGCTTATAAGGACGGACAGATGTCTGTTCCAGCAAAAGCCTAAATTCAATATGTCTTCACAAATAACAACTGAGTTAGTTAAAGAACTTCGCGATGCTACTGGTATATCTATCATGCAATGTAAGCGTGCTTTAGAAGAAGCCGGGGGTGATATGAACAAAGCTCTCGCCATCTTGAAGAAAACCAGCTCAGAAATAGCTTTAAAGAAGACAGACCGTGTAGTAAAAGACGGTGCGGTTATGATTAAAACGAACGGCAACAAGACTGTGATGGTTGCTTTGCTTTGTGAGACTGACTTTGTGGCCAAAAATGAAGATTTCACTGCCCTGCTTGGTAAGTTAGCAGACCTAGCTCTTAATGAAGGCACAGAAAAAGCAAAGGAAAATTCTAAAGACATGATAAACGCTATCATCCAAAAAACTGGAGAAAATATTCAGTTGGGTGAAATATATGAAATCACGGGAGAAGTAGTCGGCAATTATGTGCACAATAACAAAATCGCAATTGTCGTCAGTCTGGATGGAGGAAATGCAGACCTCGCTCGCGATGTAGCGATGCACATAGCTGCTATGAAGCCAGAATACATTACGGCCTCCGACATAGACCAAGAAGCGAAGGATACGATGATGGAAGTTTTCCAGAAAGAAGTTGCCAGTGTCAACAAGCCAGAAGACATTAAAAAGAAAATGCTAGAAGGTAAAATTTCCACTTACTTTAAAGAGAAGACTCTAGTGGACCAGCCTTTCATTAAAGATGGCAATGTGACCGTTGGTAAGCTCTTAGAAAGTGCTAAGGCTGTCATAAAGGAAGTTAAACGTTACTCTATATAATATGACTACACTATTAATATTATTCTTTCTATCTCTCATCGGCATCAGCTTTATGATTGGGAAAAAGCTGGTATTGATAAGAAATGGAAATATCGCCCATGAAGAATTGGTGCACAAAGTGCTACCAGACTTCCAGACGATTAAATACGTAGTATCTGAAAAGGCGAAAAAGGGCGGATATGTAGCGACCGTGATAGCTGTTCGAACTTATGTGCAGTCAAGCAACTTTTTGAAAAATACCTATACTGATATAAAAGAGAAGATAAAAAATTGGAAAAAGACAGGAGAACAAATAGAAAAGAAAGAGGCATCCAAATTCCTTAAAATGATTTCCGATTACAAGTACAAAGTGAAAAGTATCAAAAGACAGATAGAAGAAGAAAACAAACAATAAGTTTTTTGCCACCTTAGCTCAGTTGGTAGAGCAACGCTTTTGTAAAGCGAAGGTCCTCGGTTCGAATCCGAGAGGTGGCTCCGTAAAGTTTGAGGTAGAAATTATTGACTCTTAGTCGTCGACTTTATATCCTTCATATCAAAGGACTTTTTAATAATTGAGTCAAGCTCTTCAATGTTCTTAAATCCGGTCAACACTTCATCGTCAATGACTAAAGCTGGGAGAAGTGTATCTTTAATCTTATAAATTTGAATCATAGATCTTACTGCTGACAAGTCGGTACTGTAGTCAAAAGAGTAAACCCGAAGTTCTGGATATTTTTCTCGCAAGGTGGAGAGCACGATGCTTTCATTCTCACACTCACTACAGTTTTCAGCCGTAGTGTAGAAATACAAAATAAAGGCGGACTTCACTCCACAGCGAGCAGAAATCTTTTTCATTAAAAGATAATCTTTAATTTCAAGGAGAGAATAATATTTCTTTAAATAAGAAACAGTGTCGCTATCCCCCAAGTTTTTTTGGCTCCATTCAAGTTTCCCCCCTAGGTCATTGAGTTCAGCTGACAGAAAAGAGCCAGAAACATTCTTACAAGATAAATCCGATAAAAGTGAGAATTGGGTTTCGGAAGAAAGAATGTCAATAGATATTTTGTCTTGTATGTCTTTGAGCTGTACCAACTTCTTATTACTAAAATAATTACTAACGTAAGCTGCAATTATAAAAAGTAAAGCAGTGATAAAGAAAACTATTAAATACTTTTTCCAATCGATATTTTCTTCTTTCATAAATTTATCTCCAATCTGGAGCCCTAGATACTAATGTATTAAACACTGCTTTCATAAGCCAAAAGGGAGCGATAATTCCAAAAACAGAAAAGAAGTAAACTAAATCTAGAGAAACACTCCATTTCCCTTCGGCCATTCTTTTCCCAAAAATGACTGAACCGATGACAAACAAATAAACAACAATGAAAACAAAAAAGATGGACTGAGGATTGATAAAGAAAGTGTCGAACTTAAAGTTAGAGTAAAGGTCTAGAGAAGATGGGCCGATAGCTTGATATTCGGAAAACTTTCTTAAAAAGAAATTGCCAAGATTGTAAAACATTTTGCCAAACAAATAACTGACGGCAAGAATTGAAATCAGCCCAGCTGGTAAAGTAAACAAAGCGAAATTACCATATTTTTTCCTAAACAATACATTGCGGTAATCAATCGTGTTGTTAATAAAACCATAAACCCAACGCAAACGTTGCTTGAAGAGCCTAGAGATAGTGTGGGGAGTATTAGTGTAAACGTAGGCATCGTTGCAATGTGCTATTTTATAGTGATTTTTCTGCATTCTGTAAGCTATCTCCATATCCTCGGTGTTATGCGCTCTGCGATAAGGCCCTAAATCGTGAAAAACCTTATTTCTGAATATCGTCAGTGGCCCTGGCGTTACATGTATTGCCCCCAAGAAGCCAAGCATTTGCTTTAAAAAGACCCCCAGATAGTATTCCGATGTCTGAGCTCCTTGAACAATATTTTTAGGGTCATGCACCACCACCGAAGGTGCCACTGCCATAATATCAGGGTTCTTTTCGAAAGAACTCATAATGCGGATTAAAGATTCTTTATCAGCAATAGAGTCGGCGTCTAAACAGCCGACGAAGTCTGTCTCAACATGAGAGAGACCCAGGTTAAGAGCGGTGTGTTTGCCTCCATTTTCTTTTTTAAAAGCTTTAACATTATTATACTTAGTAAATTTTTCTAAAATATGCCAGGTGCGGTCAGTCGAACCATCATCAATCAAAAAAATACTAAGTCTGTTTTTGGGGTAATTCAAGTTTAAGAGAGAGCGAACAGTTTTGTAGACGGTATCTTCCTCATTCCAGCAAGGCACCATTATGGTTACGGAAGGATATTTGGCTAATTTGATTCCTCCTTTCCGAACAATAATTCTTTTTCTATTTTCCAAAAAAGTAACTAGAAAAAACACCTGTACGTACACGGATAAAAAGGTGATGGTATAAAAAATTATGGTGGAAACTGAAGTCATTCTTTCTCTCACCATAACACAAATAACCCTTAAAAGCAAACATAAAAGCCCCTTTTAGGGGGCTTTTATTTAAATCACAATAATTACATTTTTGCTTCTCCTCCAACATCTACTGTACATTTGGAACACTTACAGCAGAACATCTTCATAACTGCTGCAACACCCACGAGTACATATACGATAGCTTCAACCATTGACCAAGAACCAAGTAGCATGTTGACTACATTATACCCATCATTGCCCATCAGCATACCGATTCCAACCAGACCCCAGTTAAGACCACCAATTACCAATAGCCACTTACCAATCCTTGATGTTAAGCAACCATGACCATAACACATTTTGCCATTACACATATTTTTTATCTTTTCTTCTATTTTTTATAGAAGTTATGTTAATTTATAAAAAGACCTTTTATTAATAAATTTATTATAGCACTTTTTTGAGTGTATGCTATAATGAATATCTTAATAATTAATAAAAAAATATCAATGGAACAAAATAACGTTGTAAATCAAGGTCAAAATGACAGTACAAAACAGATAGCCGGGGCAATCATTATTGCAGGGCTCATAATCGCTGGCGCAGTTTTATTAAAAGACAATACTCAACCAGTAGCAAACAATAACAATAACCCAACCAATGACCCCAATGATCGGACAGCTACGATGAGTGTTAAGGCTGTATCCGTTGATGAACATATCGTTGGTAATTTGGACGCACCAGTAGTAATAATCGAATATTCAGACACTGAATGTCCGTTTTGTAAATCTTTCCACAATACCATGCAAGGTGTCGTAGCACAAAACAGCGGAAAAGTTGCTTGGGTCTTTAGACATTACCCTCTTTCTATTCATCCTAAGGCATTTCATGAAGCAGAAGCTACTGAATGCGCGTGGGGCCAAGGAGGTAATGATACTTTCTGGAAATATGTGGATGAAGTATTTAAACGAACAGAATCAAACAATAAGCTTGAGGTTTCTGAGCTTCCTAAAATAGCCAAAGACATAGGATTAGATGTCCCAACATTCAACGCTTGTCTCGATGGTGGAAAATATAAAGCTAAGGTCCAAGCTAGTATCGATGAAAAAAATAAGACTGGCCAAATCGGAACTCCATTTAACGTAGTTATGACTAAAAAAGATATAACTACAAAAATGCAAGAAGATATAAAAAACGCTATCAATAGTCCAGGAGCAGTTTCATTCAGCTCGAAGGATAAAAAGGTTATGAGCATGAATGGCGCTCTACCACTAGATATGATTAATAAAATCATGGGTGTCTTGTTGAAATAAGTCCAAATAAAAAATCCCCCGAGGGGTGAGCTTGGGATAGGGACCCAAGCGCAAGACCTTTTGAGGTATTTTTTGCTAGGCAAAAAATATCCAAAAGGTGTACAGCTCCTGTAAGGAGTTTTTTATTTTAATCGAAGTAGTTTTTCAAGCGAGCAATCTTTTCATGTTGACGAAGTTTCTCATGCACCTTCGCTTCAATCTGACGGATACGTTCACGAGTCACGCCGAATTCTTCTCCCACTCTCTCTAAGGTATGCTGTATACCGTCAATGAGTCCGTAGCGCATTTCTAAAATCTTTCTTTCCTTCGGATTGAGCTCATCAAGCACACTACGAATCTGGTCAGAGAGAATACGGCGTGAAGATTCTTGGTCGGGTCGCAAGATTTTGTCGTCAGGAATAAAGTTTTCTAATGTTGATTTG
>JBAZWP010000017.1:0-17365 GCA_041660345.1 Minisyncoccota bacterium | reverse complement strand
GAGAAGCATAAGCAAATTCATTCGTTTAATGTCCGAGTGATGTTGGTACAAGTCCTGATAGCACAACTATTGGTACTGAATATAGATGGGCTTTGGGCGAAGTTTCAGAAGCTCTTCTGGTGTCATCAAGACCGTGCCAGGAGTTAAAATATCATTTTTATAAAAAAGCTTAAAGCCTGTGAATTGAACCGGCTCCTTATAAACGAACTGCTGATAAGTATTTATCTTCTTCGCGGCTCCTCCCCAACCATCCATATGCATTATAATCTGGACTTCCGGTAGTGGCGTGATAGCTTGCGCATTGGTCACCATTTTCTGGGTGTAACGATGTACGACGAGAATCTTCGGTGTCAGTTTATTGTCACGTACTATCTGGGCTAGATAATTTGCCACGTAATTAATGTCGGCCGCATCGTAAGTGCCGACAACTTTACCAGGACGAATACCCGTCTTCATCGAAAACTCTGGGTCGATGCCAAGGTGGACATTCTCCATCTTTAAATATTTTTCTAAAAGTGGAATCTCGGACTGAACTGTACTGAAACCAACTTGCACATCAAGAAAAACAATGGCATTTATTTTTTTCGCTATAGCTAGGACCTTATCTATCTCACTTCCTGGCATACGAGCTCGATACTTGCCGTCAGCCCCTGCACTTCCTTGAGCCACAACAGCGATATAGTGAAGAGCTGGTAAAACGGGAGTACCAGGATCAGCCAATTCCCACTTCTTAACTTCTGCATCTAGCTTGGCTAACATTATATCTTCTGGATCCTGGCCAAGAGCACCCATTTTCGTTGAATAAAGATTGCCATAATAAGCGATGATTCGCTTGAAGGGTAAGATGGCCCCATCGTTCGGATATACGGTTGACACTGGCCAGATGTTCGGCGGTAGAACTTTCGCTGGGACCGTCACCGTCGTCTCTACACCAGTCGTTTTATCTTTCACAATCTTCGTGGTCGGCTGTGGAGGAGGTGGATTGTTCGCGAGTTCAACCATCTTGGCATCGTAGGCGACCTTATCAAGCGGTGGGATGACTGGAGCCGTATTGATCGTCTCCCCAGTATTTAATTCGGCCGTATTGGAGTTATAAAAAGCCTTACCACCTAGGAGGACAGGAACGAGAAAAAACATAATCCCCGCAATCACTAGGACAGCTATCAAAATCCAGAATTTCTTATTTTTTAACATCGCACTCTAGTATAGCAGAATTACTTGAAGAAGAGAAAAAGACAAAGAAAAACTAAAACGACGAAGCTAGCGAAGACTCCGAGCATCTTCAAGAAGAAAGACATAGCTTCTTGCTTTCGGCCATCCATATAAAGTTTCAACGGCTCAGATAAAAAGAAGAAACCCATCATTGCCACCGACAATACGAACAGACTCAACATCGCCACCGGGACCAGAAACTTCGTCTCTGGCAAACCTGCAGTCGCATAAGTCATAAAGGAAACAACAATGATAATATACGCCACCGCCCCCAATGCATAGATAAATGGTTTTTTCATGTCTTTATTATAGCAACAAACGAGGAGCATGAACAAATTGTATTAAATTTTTGCTTTAACTGCTCGGACAAATAGTGATCCTCCTATTGCTATACAAAGGGCTCCGAGCATAGGAACACCTGCGGAAATAACAAGAGAACTGTTCGAAGGGATGAGATTGGACCCCAATAACACTAGAATTATGGAAACAATTAAAGAAATTGGCCAAAGTATGAGTATAAATTTTAAATATGGCAATTTAGAAAGTCCTGCTCCATAGGAAAGAATTTCAGTTGAAACAAACAACGCAAGCGAAGCATGGAAAAAACCTTTTGGTGTACCCACATGATTAATTATTTTTGATAATAAATTTTTATCTTTATCACCGATTATTTTTTCTGCTATCTTTTTTCCGAAGATTCTACTGATTCCGAAACAGATTGTGAACCCAAGGAAGTCACCGAGCGCTACATATAAGAGTCCGGGCCAAAAACCAAAAAGCAATCCTACTAGAGGATAAAGCGGTGACCCGGACAAAGGAGCAACAACCAGTGTTAAAATTTTCAAAAAAATAAAAGCAAGAGGAGCCCATATCCCGACTCCCATAACCCACATCTTGAGACTCTCAATATCTATTAAGAAAGACAGCAGAAATATTACTATGATAGTTATGCCAACCCCAATAAAATTAAACTGTTCAGAGAGACCATTTTCCATGGTTTTATTATATCAAATTCGCTGGCTGGGAGTGTGGTTGAATATTGGAACTGTTTTACTAACAAATAGGGCTCATTAATCTTTTAATTTATCTTTTAAGACATTCAGAACTTGACTAAGTCCATCCTTACCCCCTGACCATATTTTCGGCTCATTTGTCATGGATTCCATGATGTTTGATACTTTCATCCATTTTATTTCTTGAACTTCTCCGTCATTAAATTTTAGAGCTGATATTTCCCCAATAAATCTATAATAGAAAGTGTATGTAAATTCTCTGTTAGGATAATTATCCATTTTATAAATTTCTCCTTTAATTAAATTATTCTGGTCTAGTTTCAAACCAACTTCTTCTAGTAATTCACTTTCCACTGTACTTTCAACATTTTCTCCAGCCTTTAAGTGTCCACCAAAACGTGTGTCCCAACAATTTGGGTGTAAGTCTTTATTTTTAGAACGTAGGTGAACCAAAAATTGAATGTTACCCCCTACTTCATTAAATAAGTAAATGTGGACTGTTCTGTGCCATAAACCAGCGGTATGCGCTTCAGAACGTAATTTTTTTTCTCCTAGTTCTTTATTGTTTTCATCAACTATGTCAAAATATTCTTCCATATTTTTATTATACTATTTCTTGCAATAATTCGGGGAATTCCTCGGTTCCCATATCTTTAAAAACATAATGACCCTTTCCTTTAAGTTCTATGATTTTGCCGCCAAGACTCTTTTTATAAATTTCTAGACTCTTCTTGCCATCTTCCCTTTCATTATTAGCTGTAAACATAATAATTTCTCCCACCCTGGACTTTATCGTTTCATCTATGTCATATGTATAAAATTTTTCTTTGATGGGGTCTCCTTCTTTGGGAATTTTCCAAGGCGCAACAAGTATCAACTTTTTTATTTTTTTCTTAGAATCACCCAAGTAGCGCACCAAGAAAGCACATCCACAACTATGCCCCACTAAAACTGTATTCTCCGAGATTGGATATTTTTCAAACTCTTTTTTGAAAGATTCGTAGTCTGGACTCCAAGGTGCTGGCATGAGTGGCGCCTCTGTTTCTATTCCCTTTGCAATTAATTGATTTTTTGCCCACTGAATCCAATGTTTATAGTATGTATTTTTATCGGGAGTCATAAATTCCGCCTCACTTTTAGGACATCCGTGGATAATAATGCAATTAATTTTGTTTTCCATGGCTTTATTATAGCAGAAATTCATTTGATAAAAGCCCCATTTTGAGCTATTGTAGTCTTATTAGATTGGGAGATCGTCTAATGGTAGGACATATCCCTCTGGAGGATATTATCTTGGTTCGAGTCCAAGTCTCCCAGCCAAGTATTTACTATGAAAGAATTTTTAATTTTTGGAGTGAAGCAAGCGAGGGCGGCGATATTCGCCGGCTCTTTCTTTCTGCTTCTTTTTCTCTCAAACCACATTCCCCTTTTCGGCCTCGCTCGGTATGACTTTCTTTTCTTGTCGGCGGTCGCGATACAATTCATACTCTATTTCAGCAAACTTGAAACCAAGGACGAAGTGAAGGTTATCTTTTTATTCCACATTATCGGGCTCGTCTTGGAGCTCTACAAGACGAGCCCGGGTGTCGGCTCCTGGAGTTACCCTGAAGATGGATTCCTGAAAATTGCGACCGTGCCCCTCTACAGCGGATTTATGTATGCGGCCATCGGGAGCTACATCAGCCAAGCTTGGAAAATATTTAAATTAGAATTAACAAATTACAAACACTACATATTGAGTGTCATCCTCTGCGCGCTCATTTATATTAATTTCTTCACTAACCATTATATTTATGACATTCGTTTGTTCTTGATTGCGGCAGTCTTTATTTTCTTCTGGAAGACGAGAGTGTACTTCACCGTGACCGACATCAAGAGGTGGATGCCGATGAATCTAGGGTTTCTCTTGATTGCCTTCTTCATCTGGGTAGCTGAAAATATCTCCACTTATCTCGGCGCCTGGCAGTATCCAAATCAAGTTCATTCCTGGACGATTGTTTCCACCGGCAAGATAACCTCATGGTTCCTGATGGTCATCATCAGTTTCATCTTAGTTGCATACTTGAAACACTTCAAGAAAGACATTCTAAAAAAATAATTAACGCTGCACCGTCATGATATTGCCAGCAAAAATATTACCTGACGCATTGTTTCCAATCATTTCTCCTGAACCAGTGAAACCGAGAGATCCACCGAAGACACCATATACGATTGAACCATTAATGGCCGAAGGATTAACATCACCAACGACTCTAAAAACTCGTGTTTGATTGGCTGTAAGCGGTAAATTAACAGAAGTAAAATTCATGCCAGCAGTGGTAACGTTTTGAGTTGTTCCGAGTTGCACACCGCTCGCATCGTCGTATAGACGTAGGGTGGAAATATTCTGATAGCCGTTTGGTAGAGGCAATAGCGAGACGGCGAAACTATTTAAGGTGCCGTCACAATTTGGAGTTGCGTTGAATTTAACCAAAGGAGCTGCGCTTTGGCCGGGGCTTATGCTTTGTGATGCAGGAGTTGTCGGAGCAATGGCAACCGTAAGTAAGCACGATTGAGTTATAACATTACTGATACTCGTAACAGTAAAATATTGGCCAAGGCTCATCTTGCCATACGCATTCACTACTTTAATTTGTATTTTACACGACCCGGGCTTTATTTTAGATAAGCTGGCCTGACAATCCGCCTTCACTTTATCAGAAATAAGGTTAACGCGAAACGTTAGTGTTTTACCATCAGGTGAAAGAATGGGCTGATCGAGGACGTCATTTTGTATCAAAATATAGTTACCCGGAGCATACACCTTCCCATTTATTTGAGTCCCAGTAATTCCTTCAATTGACTTTGAAAATCCAGAACCAGAAACAACAACTTCCGTTCCAGTAGCACCCTGGTTAGGAGTAATCGAATTAATTTTTACTATACTCTCCGATTTTGGTACAGCACCCTGAAATAACACCAACCCGACAACAACTGCACCGAATGTCGTAGCGATTTGAATTTTTTTATTTTTCAATACTTTTTCCATATTTTTTTATTAATAATTTATAAAAGAAACTCTTGTAACTATCCTACTATCTCCAGCTTCTGGCTACTTGCCACTTTATATTGAGTGCAGCACCGAGAGTTATGAGAGTAGAGGCACATACCGCAATCCAGCCGAGGAATGGTATCAATCCAAGAATGAAATAAACAACTATGCCGAGTAATATTGTTTTCCAATTCACCACATAACCTGATTCTTTAGACACCCATTTGTAGACGAGAGAGCCCAAGAATACCGGAGTTAAGATAGCTCCGAAGATGAAAAGCATCGCGAAGGACAGAAGCCCGAGTATGCCGAGAGGAACTCCGATGACGGTGACTAGGAGCATAATCGAAAGTACAGGGAGCACGATGAGGGTCACAATGCCTCGTCCTAATTCTTTCAGAGGATTGGCTGTGGCCTTCTCTACGAGCTCTCTACTATATTTACGGAAAACAAGTCCGAAGATAAGTGCAGCAGTGAGCAACATAAAGAACTTGGCGATAAGCATAAAGGTGACAAGGCCGAAGATTAGATTAGAAGCTACTGCTTTGTTACCACGATACCCCTTCAATTCAGTGAAAATAGTTTCTCCCTGCACTTTTGCACCTTCTTCTATTGTTGCAGGTTTCGTTGCTCCATATTTAAGATTGCCCTTTATGTTTGCATTAGGACCCAAAGTTAATTTCTCTGCTTTAATATCTACATCACCGGTGACAGGAGCGTTGAGATAAATTTCTCCTCCAGCAATCTTCACATTTCCTTTAACTTCAGAATCGAGTCGGACCGTCCCGCCTGCGAGAGCTACATCTCCACCTATCGTCTTGCCAGAGAGAATTATTTGTCCCCCACCGAGCACTACATCGCCCAAAATGTTGCCACTTACTATGATGTTTCCACCACCAACACGCAGGTCTCCAGCCACCTGACCCAAAACCGTTATGTTGCCACCCACCACAAATACATCACCGAGAACTGGTCCAGAGACAAGGGCAGTGCCACCAGCGACCAAGAGGTCCTTGTTGGCACTCCCAGCACTAACGACAGAACCGCCAACGATATAGAGATTTTCCCCTATCTTTTCACTAGATGCGAAGGATGTTTGCTGTCCAGCCCTGAACTCTGCGGCCAATACAAAAACAGGAAATACTAATAAAAATAAAGCTAATAATACGAACATTTTGTTAGAGTTTTTCATATAAATACATTATATAACTCATTGTTTTATATGCAATATCGTCCGAAATTGATATATGGATTACCATATAGCAACGGCACTCGGACATTGAATAAATAAATTTGTTCATGCTCCTCGTTTGTTGCTATAATCAACATATGCAAAAGTTATTAAACAAACAATTATTGGGATGGATTTTGATTGTAATATTTATTTTAATTATTTATTATTTTTTTACTATTAAGCAAAATCAAGAAACAGAAGAAGTATTCTGTACCCAAGAAGCCCTGCAATGCCCTGATGGCTCATATGTCGGCAGGACTGGTCCGAAGTGCGAATTCGCAGCATGCCCCGACCAAGTTTCTATCGCAGGAACCTTGAGACAAGATCAAAATGGCTTTCAACTTATCACTTCTGCCCCAGCGGGCGGGATGGAAGTCTCTTATGTTCTACCCTTGATTCTTCAAACTGACAATATCACTCCACAAATGGTCGGCAAAAATGTAGAAGTCTTCGGCAATTTTATTTCTGGCAACACACTTAATGTCGACAAAATAGAAGAATTAAAAAACAGCGACTCCTCTCTGGGAGAGGTAAAAGTGGGGCAAACAATGTTTATCAATGGAGTAAAAATAACTCTGAATAAAATAGTTGGAGATAGTCGATGCCCAATAGATGTAGTTTGTATCCAAGCGGGCAATATCGTAGCCAATGTTACTCTCCAGAGCAATACTGACAAAGAGACTAGAGACATAACATCGAATAAAAAAATCCCTTTTGATTCATTCCAAATTTCTATCGAGCAGGTTCTCCCTCAACCCAAGTCAACAGAAACAATAAAACCACAAGATTATATAATTACTTTTAAAGTAGTTCCTAATTAAAGATAAATAGAACAATGCTATAATCAACAAATGGCAACTTATGTACATGGCAAGAGATCAGTCACCGCTGCTCTGATTGGCAACACTTTTTTAGTGATTACAAAAACATTGGTCTTTTTCGTCACGGGTTCGGCCAGTATGTTCGCTGAGGCGATACATAGTGTTGCTGATACCTTGAACCAATCACTGCTCCTAATAGGCATCCACCGCTCGAAAAAGCCCGCAGATAAAATCCACGGTTATGGTTACGGTATTGAGAGGTTTTTCTGGTCGTTGGTCTCGGCGTGCGGAATTCTCTTTATTGGTTCGGGTATTACGATTTATCATTCGATAGATTCCTTAATCAATATCAACACCAGAATTCCGACCTTTCACATAACTAGCATAGTGATATTGTTCCTCGCTCTCATCATCGAAGGATTCACTCTGTGGCTCGCTCTGAAAGAATTAAAAGGTAGGCACAAATTTTCTAGAAAACTTTTTGAAGAGGGAGACCCTGTCCTGCTAGCTATTATCTACGAAGATGGTGCTGCAGTGCTCGGTGTCATCATCGCCCTCTCCGCCCAAGGTGTGACATATTTCACTGGGAATATTTTCTATGATGCTCTCGGCGGGCTCTTCGTTGGTTTAATTTTAGGATTTCTAGCAATTCTTTTAATCATAAAAAACCATCAATACATTATCGGTAAACCTCTGAACAAAGAAGTCACCGAAGAGATAATCGAAGAATTGCTGAAAGACCCATGCATCGAGCACGTGCTCGAATTCAAATCGGTCGCTGTCGACATCGGCAAGTACCGAATCTTCGCTACCGTCGAGTGGAACGGCTCCCCTCTCTATGAAGAGATATACGAAGCCGGTGACTTGCAAGAAGAATTCGACAATATTAAAGATGATTTCAAAGAATTTGCAAAATTGATGTTCAAGACCACAGACCGCATACCGAGACTTGTCGGCAATCACATAGATATGGTAGAAAAAAACATCATTGAGAAGTTCCCACAAGTTTCCTACGTCGACATCGAAATAAATTAAATTTGTTCATGCTCCTGGTTTGTTGCTATATGGATTACCATATAGCAACGGCACTCGGACATTAAATAAATAAATTTGTTCATGCTCCTCGTTTGTTGCTATAATCAAAATATGAGGAATAAAATCTTAATTTTGCTCATATTGGGCTTGTTTCTACCCTTATTTGTAGGGGCGCAGAGCGCTGTTCCAGCTGTAACGACCATCGAGCCCACAGCCGTCATCGCTGCACCCATACTTGATAAATTCGTCGTGCCCCTCAATGCCACCCAAGACGTGATTATACAGAGCCTCTTAGACCAGGGCTTCATCACAGACAAGGATGCATTCATTAAAATATTTGCACAAAAAAAGGGAGACATCCTCCCTGGCGCTTACAAACTCACCCTTGGTATGTCCCCCACAGCAGTAGCGAAGGTACTACACTCGAAGCCATATATGGCTTGGGTGGTCATACCGCCCGGTCTACGTAAAGAAGAGATTGCAGACCTTCTCGCGAAAAATCTCAACTGGACGAAAACGGGGAAGACGAAGTGGTTGAACTCGACAAAATTAAAATATGATTATATGGAAGGAGTCTATTTCCCCGACACCTACCTCATCCCCGTCGCCGAGACCCCTTCAGCTGTGGCGAAGAGACTAACTGCCAAGTTTAATGAGAAGTTCGCACCCTACCTGCCACAATTCACCAAAAAGAATATGAAGTGGACCACCGGGCTCACACTCGCCTCTATCGTACAACGAGAAGCGGCCAATGACGCTGATATGCCGCTCGTCGCTGGAATACTACTCAATCGTTTAAACCAGAAGATGCCCCTCGGTGTCGACGCCACTCTGCAATACATCAGAGGGAACAAAGGCGCTGGCTTCTGGGCACCGATTACAGTAGCGGACAAGAAAGTAAATTCTCTTTACAATACTTACAAGCGTACAGGCCTGCCTCCACACCCCATCGCGAACCCTGGGTTGAAAGCCATCGAAGCAGTACTCAATCCGACCGTTACAGATTGTTTGTATTACCTACATGACAAAGAACGTGTGACCCACTGTGCAGTCACCTACGAGGAACATCAGAAGAACATTGAACAATATTTAAAAGCCCCAAGCATAAGCCCACAACAATAATATGGAACAAATAGAAAAAGCAGCACAATTTATTACTGAAAGAATCACTCGACAACTTGAGAGTGGAAAAAATGTTTTATTTTTTGCGACAGGTGGTTCCTCAATTACCGTGGTGGTAAGAATGTCGGAAATTTTAAGAACTCTCCCCCATCGGAGCCTTACTGTCACCTTAACCGATGAGAGATACGATGCAATCAACCACCCGGATTCAAACTGGCAACAACTATCAGATAAAGGTTTCGTTTTACCAGAAGCGAGATTGATACCCATCCTAACTGGAGATGACTTTCTAGTGACAACGCAGAAATTTAATACTATACTAGGCCAAGAATTCACGAAGGATTCTTACAAAATCGGATTGTTCGGTATCGGTGCTGACGGCCATACCGCGGGCATATTGCCAGGAAGTGGAGCTGTCGATTCCCCTGACTTGGCCTATGGTTATAAAACGGAGAAATTCGACCGTATCACCATAACGCCGAAGGCAATAATGAAGCTTGATGAGGCAATCGTCTTCACCAAGGGCGAGGACAAGTGGCCGACGCTGGCGAAGCTAGAAGAAGAAGTGAATTTGAGTGAACAGCCAGCGCAAATTTTAAAAAAGGTACCATTATTAACAATGTTTACAGATTATCCCGATAGTAGAGCATAGCTCACTACGGGACAGGTCAATAATAACAAATAAAAAATATGAAAATAGCAGTCATCGGTTTGGGCAAGATGGGAGGACAAATATCAAGGAAGCTTCACGAAGATGGCTTCACCGTCATCGCTAATAGTTTGCACAATGAAACCGTCGATGAATTTAAAAAATTAGGAATGGTTGGCGCTTATAGTAAAGAAGAGGTGGTAAAAGCTTTCGGTGGAGAACAAGTCGTTGTTTGGCTGATGTTGCCGTCGGAGACGATGGACCAGGAGTTAGACCTCTGGCTGAAACTAGTCCCCCAGGGAAGCATTTTGATTGATGGAGGTAATTCTGACTTCCGCCTTACGAAGAAGAGAGAACAGAAAGTGAAGGAAGCGGGCTCGACCTACCTAGACGTCGGCACGAGCGGTGGCGTCTGGGGATATAAGAACGGCTTCGCGATGATGGCCGGCGGTGATAAGGAATCTTTCAAGAAGATAGAACCGGTTCTACAAACACTAGCCAAGCCAGAAGGTGCTTACTACCACTTCGGAGAAAGTGGCGCTGGACACTTCGTGAAAATGACCCACAATGCAATAGAGTACGGTATGATGGAATCCCTAGCCGAAGGATACAGACTATTGAAAGAAGGACCTTATAAAAACCTCGACCTCGGAGCAGCCGGAGAAGTCTGGCAACACCATAGTGTCATCACCTCTTGGCTCAACGAACTCTGTCGAGACTCGTTGAAAGAAAATCCTGAACTCACCGGCATCGATGGCTTCGTCGCTGAGTCCGGTGAAGCACGCTGGGCTCTCGAAGTAGCGAAAGAGTTGAATATCGAAACACCAGCAATGCAGGCATCCTTCGATGTGCGTCTCGAATCACAAAAAGGTAAAACCAATTTTGCTACCAAATTACTCGCAGCGATGAGGAATGCCTTCGGCGGACACAAGATAAATAAATAATGAACAGTGAATATAAAAACCTAACTTTTGTTTTATTCGGAGCAAGAGGAGACCTGTCAAAAAGATATTTGCTACCTGCACTTAAAAATTTGGGGATAAATCCAATTCTAATTTCACGTAATGATTATCCAAATTTAAATAAAATTATTCCTAAGGGTGGAGAGATAATATTTCATCTAGCAATTCCTCCAGAAGGAGTATTCGACGCAATTAAATTAATTAGTGAAAATTTCAGAAAAGAAAATATAAAAATACTTTTAGAAAAGCCGTTCGGTAAGGATTTGGAATCAGCAAAAAATTTAGCTCTACAAATCGATGAATATTTCGACCCTCTTCAGATATATCGTGTAGATCACTATCTTACCAAGAAATCGTTGCAAAACTTGAATGGCCCAAAAGAAAATATAAAAGCTTTGGAAATTATCGCAAGTGAAAAATTGGATATTGAAGGACGAGCGAATTTTTATGAACAGACAGGCGCACTTCGAGATTTTGTACAGAGCCATATGTTAGAAATGACAGCAATAGCGCTTGCGGGATCATTCGACCTACAGAAACGATATGAAGTATTAAAGGCCCTCTCTGTTGTGTGTGATATAAGTAAAAATGAATGCGTTAAAAGAGGACAATACGAAGGATATAGAGAAGAAGTTGGCAATCCAAGAAGTACGACTGAAACATTTGTGTCTATAAATTTAGTCATGGGAGATATTGCTATAACACTTACAACAGGCAAAGCACTCAATGAAAAAAATACACAAATAATATTTAAATATAAAAATGGAGGTGAGGAAATTTTTAACATTGAACACGAAATCGGTGCATACGAAAAGGTCATAGAAGCAGCGATAAAATGCGAACATAATTTCTTCATCTCCGAAGAAGAAGTATTAGAAACATGGAGAATATTAGACTCAATACAACAAAGTTGGAAAGATTCTACAAAAGACTTGGTCATCTACCCCAAAGGAAGTACCATAACTGATGTATTAAGGGATAGCAGAGAGAATTAAATTCTATTTTTTCTTACTAGCCACACAAGCTTTAACGAAAGCTGTGAAGAGCGGATGCGGGTCAAGTGGATGGGCTAGGAATTCCGGACGGAATTGGGTACCGAGGAAGAATGGGTGTTTGTTCTTCGGAAGTTCAGCAATCTCCATCAATTCCCCTTCGGGAGAACGGCCGGAGAAAACGAAACCGGCTTTTTCCAGTTGCGGGATAAAATTGGGATTAACTTCATAACGATGACGGTGTCTCTCAATGATTTCTTTCTTGCCGTAAGCACTACGAGCGATAGAACCATCTTTCAATATCGCCTTGTATCCCCCGAGGCGCATCGAACCTCCATATAAATTCTTTTTAAGATTTTCTTTCTGGGATTCCATCACATCTATCACTAGGTTTTTAGAATTTGGATTTATTTCTTTAGTGTGCGCGTCTTTCAAGCCTAGAACATTGCGAGCGTATTCTATCACCATCATTTGCATACCATAACAAAGTCCGAAATAAGGAATTTTATTTTCGCGAGCAAATCTGACCACATTTAACTTACCCTCGACTCCCCTCGAACCGAATCCCCCGGGGACAATAACACCATCATATTTTTTTAGTTCTTTTAATTTTGCCGGAGACTTCTCGAAGTCGACAGCATTGAGCCAAGAAATAATCGGCTTCTTGTTCACAGCATAACTAGAATACTTGATTGCTTCTATGACGGACAAATATGAGTCAGAAAGGACGAAGTCCCCTGTCTCGAAGTATTTACCGATTACAGCTATTTTAACCACGTCCTTGCCATTGTGGGCATGCTTGGCGAACTTGTTCCAGGCCTTCCAAGCACTTTGGTCTGGAGTCTTACAAATGAGACCCATAATGTCACAAAGTTTGTCAGACAATTTTTCTTTCTCAAAATTGAGTGGTATATCGTAAACACTGTCGACATCGGGAGCAGAAATTATGCGGTCGGGACGCATATTGCAGAAAAGGGATAATTTTTCTTTTCTTTTTTCATCAAGAGCTGTATCGCCACGAGCGATAAGGATGTCGGGTTGTATGCCGGAAGCATTCAGCGCTCGGACGGCGTGTTGAGTGGGCTTGGTCTTCATCTCGCCAACTTTCGAAGGTGTCGGCAAATAAGAAACCATTACAAAGTAGACATCTTCTGGATTGGCTATTTTCATCATACGAGCCGCTTCAAGGAAAAGAATATTCTCATATTCTCCGACGGTTCCACCAATTTCGACAACCACGACATCTGCCTTCGCATTGATACCAGCATTTTTAATACGATCCACCACTTCAAGTGGAACATCCGGAACAACTTGAACGCACTTGCCTTTATACTCTAAGTTGCGCTCTCGCTCAATGACTCTCTGGTACACACGCCCAGTGGTCATATAATTTACACGGGTTAAACTCAAATTAAGAAATCTTTCATAATTCCCCATATCTTGATCCGTCTCGTCTCCATCGTTCAAAACAAAAACCTCGCCGTGTTCGGTGGGGTTCATTGTGCCTGCGTCTACGTTTATATAGGGGTCAATTTTTACGGCGGTGACGGTAAGACCACGGTTTTTTAAGATTAATCCGATAGAAGAGACTGTAATACCCTTTCCGACTCCAGAAATCACTCCACCCACGACGAAAATGTATTTTGTTCCTTTGGACATTACTATTTATTTAAATATTTCCTTATGGCTAAAAACGAAGAAATTATACCTAACAGTATACCTGACAATAAAATAATTGCAAAAATTGAGAAGAAGTTAGACAAATAGTAGTCATAGACGTTAATGCCCAAGAAATTAGTCATATTTTTACCTAACCAGAAAGTAATCGGCCAGAATAAGAACATGGTAACGAGGGTCGCTACTGTTCCATACACCGCTCCTTCAATCATGAAGGGCCCGCGCACGCCCATCTTCGAAGCACCCACTAGGCGCATCACCCCAATCTCCTCTTTTGAGATAAAAATAGTGAGACGAATCGTATTGAAAGTAATAACAATAGAAATAACAACTAGCAAAAGCGTGATGAGAAAACCAAGTTTCTGCGCTCCAGAAATAATTGAATTTAACCTTTCAATGACTAATTTATTTTGATGATAATTTACTTTATCGATAATGGAGTCGTAGCCGAGAGCTAGAGCGTTATCGCTCTTCAAGAAATTGGCGATGGATTCGTATTGGGAAATTTCTTTTGCCTTCACGTTAAGATATGCTCCGAGTGGATTATCTTTTATTTCATCCAAGGCTTGGATGGTTGGATAATCTTCCGAATGTCTTTCTCGGAAAGCCTTCAAGGCGTCAGCAGCCGAAGTGTAGGATACATCGGCCACTTCTGGCAACTTGGCTAATGAATCTTTCATTGTTAGGATTTTCTCTTCTGAAGCACCAACGTTGAAGTAGATGGTGACGTCTACTTTGTCTTTGATTTGATTGAGAGAGAAGTTAAGCACCGCCTGAAGCAGAATAAGGGTAGTGATGACCGAGAGAGTCACCGAGACTATTAAAACAGCGGCCCAAGAAACAACGCCGTTCCGGCGGAAATTCATTAAACCTCCTTTAATAATTCTCTTGAATGAAACCATAATACTATTGATTATATCAACAAGCGAGGAGCATAAGCAAATCTATTCGCTTAATGTCCGAGCGCCGTTGATACAAGGTTCCCTTATATAACATACTTACCTTCCTTGTCATCTCGGATGATTTTACCCTTTTCCATCGTGATAACTCTCTTGCCCACCGAGTCGATGACTCCCTTATTGTGAGTTGTGATGATAACGGTCGTGCCGAGGTCATTAATTTTTTTCAAAATTTGAACAATCTCGTAAGTATTAATCGGGTCTAGGTTGCCAGTCGGCTCATCGGCGACGATAAGTTCAGGCTGGTTGATGATGGCTCGAGCGATAGCCAATCTCTGCTTCTCTCCTCCTGACATTTGGTGGGGAAAATGATAAAGACGATTAGTCAAATCCACCAACTCAAGGACGTGTGGAACATCACTTTTTATCTCTTCATCGGTTTTCCCGACTGCTTCCATTGCAAAAGCGATATTTTCATAAGCTGTCTTGTTGGGTAAAAGCTTGAAATCCTGAAAAACGACCCCAATCCTTCGGCGAAGGTTGGTAAGGTCGTTATTTTTCAACTTATGGATATCATTCGACTCGAAAAAGACCGTACCACCAGATGGTACTTCTTCAGCCAATATCATTTTGACCAAAGTAGACTTGCCGGCCCCAGAATGGCCTACAATAGACACGAATTCTCCGCGAGAAACCGTGAAATTAACATCATCCAAAGCCATTAAGTCTTGGTTATAAACTTTTGAAACCTTATTGAAGTAAATCACCCCCCCATTTTATCACAAATTCTTCTCCCCTTCAATGAAAATGTCCAGGTCACCATTTAAAACGGCATCGACATTGGCTGTCTCGACGCTACTCCGGTGGTCCTTCACCATTTTATAGGGATGGAGGACATAAGAGCGTATCTGACTCCCCCATTCGATGTCTGTACCCTTGCTCAATTTCATACTTTCTTCGATTGTTTTCTTCTCTTCTTCGGCTTTTTTGAAAAGTTTGGCTAGGAGGATGGACATCGCCTGTTCTCGGTTCTGTTCCTGTGAGCGTTCGCCGGATGAGTGAACGGCAATACCTGTGGGCATATGCACAAGTCTTACAGCAGTCTCTCTTTTATTGACATTTTGTCCTCCGGGACCACTCGAACGAGAGTATTCTATCTTCAGGTCAGCTGGCGGAATCACGATATCCTTCTCTTCTAATTTCGAAAACTTAGGCAAGACTTCAACGAGGGAGAAAGAGGTGTGACGCAACTTCTTCGCGTTGAATGGAGAGATGCGGACAAGTCTATGTACTCCTCCCTCGTTTTTCAATGTTCTATATGCACCCTTGCCTACAACTTCGAAAGAAACATTGCGGTATCCTCCATGGTCATTTTTATTTTCATGGATAAAGTTTATCTCCCATTTTCTCTTAGCGATGTATTTCATATACATCGAAAGTAGCATCGCCGAGAAGTCTTCTGCATCGTCTCCACCCGCCCCAGAGATAATCGTAATTATCGCATTCCCCTTATCATATTTCCCCAACCCTTCTTTCTTATCTTTGAGTTCAGCCAATGTACGCAAAACATTCTGTGCTTTAACCTTGTCAGACCAAAAGTCAGGGGTTTGCATTTCCCCTTCTAGCCTCTCTATTTCTTTCTGTATATCGTTTGTATCTTTATCCATATGGAGCCGAAGGACAGGATTGAACTGTCGACCCCCGCTTTACGAAAGCGGTGCTCTACCAACTGAGCTACTTCGGCGTAATTTATTTCCTAAAAATCTCCTATTAAGGCTTACTTTATCAAAAATTTAATTTATTTGCTATACTTCTTGATATATATGGAATTACATAGAGCAATAAATAAAGATTACATACACCACCGAAAGTCTACATTCGATAACGTTTTACGAGAAGTGGTTTTCGGTATGGAAGATGGAATGGTATCAACTTTGGGCTCCGTTACGCGTATCGCCATAGGAAGCAATAATCATCCTGTTGTTATTTTGGCAGGAGTAGTTATTATTTCTGTAGAATCTATTTCGATGGGGATAGGATCATATTTATCTAATCTTTCTCAAGAAGAAATGGAAAGAAGAAAAATCGAAGAAGAAAAAGAAGAGTTAAAAAATTTCCCCAATGAAGAAAAAGAAGAACTTCGTCAAATTTACCTAAGAGAAGGTTGGTCTGAGACATTAGCATTACAAATGTCTGAAGAGGCTTCAAAAAAAGAAAGTCTAATTTTAAAAGAGATGGTTCTTCATGAACTAAAAATCGGAGATGAAGAAGCATCTATTTCCATAAAGGGCGGAATCTACATGTTTTTCGCATATATTATTGGTGGAATAATCCCATTATTATCTTATTTAGTTTTACCCATAAAAAGCGCAGTACCGATATCTATTGTCGTAACTTTAGTTGGTTTATTTCTATTAGGAATTAGTACCACAAAATTTACCAAACAACCCATATTAAAATCAGGAATGAGAGTACTAATCATGGGGGGTATAGCTCTAGCAGTGGGACTTCTAGCGGGAATCTTTCTACGATAGTAATTAATCTAGAGCCGTTGACCGGGATTGAACCGGTGACCTCCCCATTACCAATGGAGTGCTCTACCAACTGAGCTACAACGGCTTAAGTGGCTTACAGTTGATAATACTAGTGTATTTCGAGACTTTTTGCAAAAAATATTTAATTAGAGTAGTCGACACCGTCGAGAACAATCATACTTTT
>JBAZWP010000016.1:0-17887 GCA_041660345.1 Minisyncoccota bacterium | reverse complement strand
AGCTATTTACCCATTTCTTTTATAGTAATATCATCGATAATCTGCCATGCTAGTGATTTTTTATTTCTATTAATTGTTCTTTGTGCATTTTCCCTTGTCTTAAATCTTGTTGCATAACATGATATGTCCCACTCAGTAATAGTTGTTTGCCAACCCAATCTTGATTTCCAACTGCAAAGAAAACCAGACTTACCTGTAATAACAAAATAATGCGTTAAAAATATATTAGGTTTTTTCATTACCATACTTTTTGTTTTTTAAATAGTGTTAGTGCCTTTATAGCTGCGTCATTATACGACTTTGCTGTAATGTCGTATATATTACCTTTTTCATCATCAGAAATCCTTACAATAAATTCACATTTAGGATCTTCTTTAATTTTAATTTCTATTTTTTTATATTCGCTCATAATAATGACCTCAAATATTTAGCATACCCAGGATCTTTTGGATTATAGTAATCAGCTGTATTCTCTAACCACTTTTTGAATTTTTCATCTGTTGCCTTACCTTTTAGTACTTGTACCTTTCGACTTTCGTATTCTTCTATAAAAGCCTTCATGGGTGTACAAAAATTTAAATCATGTTTAGCCATTGCTATAGCATCATCTAAAACACCTATCAACTGCTTTTGATATTGATTTATTTGTTCCTTTTTGTATTTCTTCATACGCTTTTTACCCTCTTATAACCTTTTCGGTACATCTGTCGTCTTCGTGCAGCGTACGCGTTGCCACGATAATTAATAACAGCTTCAAATATTCGTGTAACCGGGTTAAATCGCACTCCGGGAATTTCACCATAAGTAACAGTAAAATCTCTGTGGTGTTTTCCACCAATTTTGTGAATATGCCAAATCTTATCTCTGATAAGAACAGGAACATCACGCCAAAAAATTACATCGTTTTCGTTTTTCATATATTTATGCATTCTTTAAATATAGCTTGTCGAGCATTCTAGCGATTTCCAAAGCCAACTCTTGTGCTGGCAGGTAATACTCATAAGTTTCAACATCCAAGGAACCATACGAGCTTGTCTGAATTTTAGATGAGTCCATTTTTCCAAAAGCTTGCCTGGGTGTATAAATTTCAATATTGCAAAACGAACCACCGAGTGAGTTCCAGTATACTTCAACACGACCAAACCCTTTAGCATCATCTGAGTAAGGTGCGATAAATCTAACCATAAAGGAATTTCCTTTATAATCAATTTGATACAACAAACTGGGTTTATCAGTGCTACCAACTTCTTTTTCGATTTGTTTTACTGTTGCCTGTGTAAGTTTCATTTGTATCTCCTTATTTATGAAACACATTATATACCATAAAAATACATTTGTCAAGTGTTTTTTTTAATTATACGTGTATATATAAAAAGCTCAATAAAATCAATGATTAGTATATTAGTATAATACACTTTCGTATATAACATATTGATTTTATTACACGGCACCATTATTGCAACATATACTATTGAAAGGAATACAAATTATGAAAGCTATCGCATATACTTATGATGTTATTTTAGGAAAAACTGGTGATATTATCACTAAAAATGAACAGAAACAAGCTATTGAAGCTTACGCAAAGGAAAATCACATTAAAATAATCGAATGGATTGATGATGAAATATACAATGAAAACATCATGGATCGCCCAGGTATTCAAAAACTTTTAAAAAGTGACTTTGATATAGTATTATTTGAGCGTATCTGGGTATTATCCCGCCGTATATCTGACTTGGAACCATTCTTAAAAGAAATGGAAAAGCGTGAAATTAGAATCGAATGCGCTACCACTATGTGGGATTGTGTTAGCCAAATAGTAAGACGTCGATTTACACCTGTTCTATATCAACCTAAAGTAAATCATGTTTATCAAGAAGTAAGAGTGTATGAGAAAGCAAAAGTATCTAAACCTAAAAAATTAGTGTTTGCAAGATTTTTAAAATAACCCTTTTTCAGGTTTCTCTTTTAGTATCATATCGAATGAAGGTTGATAGTATGTATTATTCAGTCTATCAATAGCTATATCACAGTATTTTTGTGATAAGTCAATTCCTATATACTTTTTACCTGTTAATTTAGCTGCTACACAAGTTGTACCACTACCACAAAAAGGGTCAAGTATTAAATCTTCTTTATTAATTGATACTCTATCTAACAACTTTCTTATAAAAGTTATTGGTTTAGCGCATGGATGACCATTCTTAGTATTAGTGGTGTTATCCTTTATATCGTCAGGTCTCGCACCCATGCCATTTGCCAAATAAGGATCCTTGCCATAGACAAGTATAGGTTGCCAGACATTGAAGCCCCACGAACACCTGGAAGGTCCACAACCATAGTACCAGCACATTACCCAGTCAGCTTTTGGGTAGTACCATATATTATTTATACCTGGTGTAATTACAATAACTTTTGATACCCTTAAAGCTTCAACCATGAAATTACTGACAAGCTCTTTTAGATTATCAAGGCTGTCGATATAATTATCATAATTTAAGTCTATACCATAAGGTGGATCTGTTAAAATCACATCTACCGATTTATCAGGCATTTGTTTCATAATATCTAAACAGTTGCCTGTAATAATTTTATTTATGTATTCCATTAGTGTAATTGAATATAAACGAAGTGTGGTTGACCATATTCACGACCTTGGTCGTCAGTACACATATAGCGGTCCCATAGTTTAATTAATAGATCATCACCATCTATAAATTGTCCTACAATACCGAATCGCTGTTTAACTGCTTTAGTATCGCCTTTAAGTTCATCTTTAAAATAATCAAGCATAAACTCAAATAACTTTGTTTTAAATTTCTCAAAAGTTCTTAAGTCATGTCGATAAAAAGTACCATCATTAGAATTAATATCTACTTTTGGTAGTATGTTGTAGATTCGCATAACAGCGTTATACTTATCTTCATACTTTTTACATTTATCTTCAGTATCAAATAGCTTACCATCTTTAGATTTATACTTAGTTATAGTAACTTTCCTCATTTTTAACTCCAATCTTCATCACAATCTTCCCAATCTTCTTCTATATATCTACACCAACCACAGTAAAATTGTACAATAGGGAATTCACCCCACCCACCTTCAAGATACCACATGTTATCATCATTAGAGAAATCCATAATAAATTTACCACAACTATCACATCTAGTATCTTTTGTAATATGATATACATTATCTTTTAAATTTTTAAATCGCATTAATAAAAGTAATAATATAATACTGGTAATGGTATACCATCATCACTATCTTCTGTAAATACTCTATTAGGTTCTTCGTAAGTACATTCACCATATTGTTTTGATTTCAATTCATAATCAGCATAATAGCGTAAATCATTTTTGTCATGAATAACAATACCAATAGTTATACCTAATACAACCAAAAGGATTAGAACTAAAAAAATTGAAAATGCATTACTGCTACTTTCCATTTAGTACTTTTTCCTTAATAAATCGATTGTATTTTTAGCCACTTCCATTGCTTTAAAATTACACTTATAAATTACACCCATCTTATCCCAGCAATCGTATGTACTAGGTAATTTCGAGTCCTTTTTGAAATCAAAATAAAGCATTGTTGGGTCAATAAAACTATGATTTATTCTTGAAATCAATGTATCACACCCATGTAGTCTTTTTAAGAATTGGAAGTCAAAACTTGCTATGTTCTTACCAGCTAGATGTATGGATTTATTTGATGTAAATACATTTTCAGGCATATTTAAACTAAACATCCACTCGTATAGTTCTTCAGCAAGTACATACTTATTTACAAATCTTGCATTAGGGTCCTCAGGATCCTTTCGATTTTTAATCTTTTCAAAGTTATGTTTATTTAACATTAACCCATCAGGCGAACCTAAGTAATTTTTATCAACTACAAAGGCATGAAAATATGGTAAATCATCTAGCATAACTTCTGTATTTTCAAGTATAGCGGCTAGTTCAATAATTTGATGGTCGTCTGGATCAAGACCTGTTGTTTGTACATTTAAACTTATATAAAACATTTATTTCCTTTTTAATTAAAGTTGCTAGCTATTTTATCACGCTTAGCTGTAATTAGAAATTTTTCTATCTTTTTAGCATCAATATTACTGGAACATTTTTTGCAAATAAAATATATTATTTTATTACTAGTAAAATTCTTAATCCCGTTTTCGTTAGGTACAAATAAGCCAATAAGTCCAATTTCATTAAAATGCTTACCGCATTGTGGGCAATGATCGTCAGTCACAGCTTCTGTAGCAATATCGCGTATTTCACTAGGTACAAAAGGCACTAAATCCTTTATCTTTATCATTTTTTCTCCTTTTTCTTTTTAAGAGCTTCTTTTATTTGATTAGCTGTTTTTTCCCAAGATGGTAAATCCACAGCTGCGTATACATCAACATTTGGGTAGCCATCTACAACACCATATTCATAAACAGTATCATCCGATACTATATAAGTATCACTTTCATTATAAATAGGATTAGGTGTTGTCGATACCGCATAAAATGTTACAACTGGATTTGTACCAACTGCATAAACAACTGTTGTATTAGGACTTACACCATATAATATGATTTGAGGTGCATCAATTGTAGGATAGTTTTCAAATGGTTGTGGAAAATAAGGTGCTAATCTAAAAGTACTAAACACTCTATTTTTACAATGATCCTTGCAGCATTTGAAATCACTGAACCGATATTTACCAAATCCACTTTCCCATATTGATTTTAAAGACTTCTTTAATATATTACCTTCGACAACTTCTTTAACATCTAACCAAGATCGCATTGATAGACAAGGTATTACATCGCCATTATTTAAAATACCAATGCTATGCTTACCAGCTGCACAGTTTGAGCTATTCATATTATCAGCTAGTATAATATTAGGATCAAATGTATTTGATAAATAGCTATCAAATCTACTTAAAAGTTCTTCATTTAAATATATAGCTTTCTTAGAATTACCTTTATAAACAGTAAATTGAATCTGCCATAGGCAACCTAAATCTTTTACTACTGCATAGATATCGTTAAATAAGTCTAAGTTATCTGCATTAAAGTTAGTGATAACAGTTACTTTCCCTTTTAAAAATTCAACCTTTTTATTAAAAGTAGTACTTCTAAATGAGTTTATTTCATCTTTAGTATTTATAGATAATCCAATCCATGAATAAAGGTCTAGTTTATTCATATTATCTAAACAGGTTAAATAATTATCAACGCTATCATTCAATACTTTAGCATTAATTAAAACCTTACACTTTGTCTTTTTAAGCTTAGATACTATATACTTATGCGTTCCATAAGATACAAGCATAGGGTTACCACCTGAAATATCTATTTGTTCAGGTGGATATAGAGCAATAGCATCTGCTATCTTACGTATCTTCTTTTCATCTATTTTATCATTCCAACATTCTTTTGATCCGCAATAACTGCAGCGAATGTTGCAAGCACCACAAACTTCCCAAATGATTTCTTTTAATCCTAAGTGCTCACGTTTTGTCTTATCAGTCTTTTCTATACATGAGCTTCTACTTGTTGTAAAAGGAATGTTTACATTAGTATTTGGTTGAACTGCATATAAATATGTTGTTGTTTTATTCATATAATAATGTCTCCAATTTGACTTCTTTAGGTTTATCTTTTATACTTTTAAATCGTTCTAAATAAATAGCAAATGCTCTTATCCCTATTTCTTTTGCTAGACTTTTATTATATATATAGTCATTTAAAAATAAATGTAATGAAAAAGAGCTATCATCATTTGTACTATAATAAACTACTTTTTCATTGGGAAACATTTTTGATAAATCATTATAAAAAACAAAAGTATCTGGTATACAATCAGAACTAGCAGTAACTTCAAAATATTTTACTTTATCCATTAAAATCCACCATAAGCTGGGCTATTAATAATATCTTTTTGCATAACTTTGTTTTTCATATGATTTATTTCATCAATTTTAGAATTTCGCCCTAATGCATAAGCGATCTCAATTAAACTTAGTAAATTTTTACCTTCCTTATTATTACTTAATCTAAATGATGGTAGCATTGAACCATCACGAATTTCAACATTGATCTCATCAAAATAAATTTCACCCATTGTATCTCTATTATAATTAATAGCACACTCTAAATTTTCTAGTAATTTATCAATTTCTTCTAAGTTTTTTAATAAGTCACTCATTTTTTACCCTTCTTTTTACTTAATCCCTTTTCCATTATTCCAATTGCTTCTTCTATTTGTTCGAGCTCTTCTTTAAAATCAAGCGTTGCTTTTCCTTTAGGATATACAAACTTTCCAGAATAATTAATAGTCTCACCATCGAGTAAACCTATTTTAGTTGCGGTATCCTTTAAAATACCAAGTACTACACTTTTTTCATATTCGTTCATATTTCACCATTTTACCTTCCATTGTGAATGCTTTATAGGCATATAAACTGTAGTAACCCAATTAAGTGGGTTACTCTCCATAATATATTTACACGGTTTATGCTCACATGTTTCAATATATTTCATATCACCAAATACCCATGATAATGCAAACTCTTGATTAAGTGCTTTATCAAAATTATTAGCGATTGCATAATTCATATGTAATGAATGTACTTCTTCAACTATATGATACTTACCTTCAAATTCTTTTGATTCAACCCAGTCTAAATATATTTCTTTCCAACCATTTTCAGGTTTATTGGTTGCTATTGTAGCGGGATAGCTCCATCGATTTAATCTCTCAGTTGTATATACTATAGAGTCAATTCTATTTTCCTCAAGTTTCGATACTAAATAACCATGGTAAATTTTCCAACCATCAGGTAGCTCATTCCATAACTTTTGTTTTACTATAAATTCATTTAAAGCTTCAGCTTTTGTTATATGACCTGTAATAGCTTCAAAATGAGGTTCATAATCCCACTCTAATTCAACATAAATTCCTGGTTTGATTTTCATTATAAACCTATATACAAATTAAAATGGAATATTGTCATCAATTCCTTTTAATTTTCTTATTAATGTTACAACATCTAATGCATCTTCAAGTGCATTATGTGTTACAGTATTTTTTATATCAGCCTTCAAAAAACAACCATCTAATGAGGGTATTTTTGTATCTTTATTAATATCAAAATACAAAGCACCCACATCTAAATATTGATAATAAATATACTGCTGTATTCTACTATAACCATTCAACTTTTTAATAAACTGCATATCAAAGCTACCTACATTTTTACCTGCAATAGTAACTTTATCTATTTTATTAAATGTAAACCAGTGCGCCATATCAAATGCTAAATCATCTATAGGAGTATACTCACACTCAAAAGTACCATACTTTAATTGCTCTTTAAAGGTTTCATAATTCTTATTTTTAAGTCTTTCAAATATTCGATTATTCAACCATAAAGCATATGCTTCACCTTTATATCTTTTATGAGTAACCAAAGTATGAAAGCATGCTAATTGGTCAAGTGGTTTAGGATCGTCTAAATCATCATAAACCATCGCAACTTCTAATATTTGACACTTATCTGTATCAAGTCCTGTTGTTTCAATATCTAAGCTAACATATTTCATATTTCACCAAACGTTTAAATCTAATTTAGTTTGAATCTTCTTAACCAATTTATTAAGCCTCTTTTTACTCATATTTGTGATTTCAATAGTAAGTTTAGTATTGGGTGTTGGTGTAATAGGTGGTACGGTTTTACGATCTATAATTGCATAATTAAGCATTACATTACTAATACATTCTTTTTTAATTTTAAGTTTCATCTTTTCCCCTTTTTAAAAAATGCTACTATGTGATCATACATATCAAATAGACCATCGACAGCTTTACCATCTACATTATTTTTATATCTTTTTATTTCTAAATCATAAGATGTTAAAACCCAGTCTATAAAACGAGCTGATATATCTTTATCCATTAAGAATCTTGTTTCTTTATTTCCATTAGTATTAACTATTTTTATTTCAATATTATCTGATAGTTTTTTAAAAGTAATTCTTTTAAAATCGTTACTACCTTCTTTTTCTAAATAATCATAATCGTAAATCATTCTTTACTATCAATCCATTCTGTTAACCAATCTCTTAATTTAATAGCATCTTCAACTGTACCTGAATATTTATAAGCATTACGGAGCGAACCATGCATTGTCTTTATCTTAAAGACGTCCCCATTTGCATATGCTATCAGTGTACAGTTGCCATTAGATAATTTAAAATCGTCTATTTCTTCATCAATTATTTTAATCATATTACTTGCATTTCTTTTAACAACTAGCAATACCAATCACTATCAAAAAAAGTACTATACCAAAGAAAGTAAGTGCTTCTCCAGTAGAACCATAATAATCACTTCCTTCTTGCATTTTCATTTGGCTTTGATAACGACGATTATATTCCTCATCGTCTATTTTTCGCCATTCATCACGCCATGCATATCTATTATATTCTGGATTCTTTTTAAGAATAGCATCTAAAAGTTTTTCAGCATACCATTTATCTTCTGCAATAAAGCTCATATTCTTATCACTTAGCGCACGATGTAACGCATAGCGTACTTCTCTAGCTTCTTCTAAAGAGAGTTCTCTTTCGTAATACTCGATACGCATATTATTCATACGCATATCACGGCTCTCTAAATCCATTCTTTCAATTTTTCTATCTAACTCTTGCCTCCATTGTGGAGGCTCTTTGTAATGATACATTTTAATTTCCTAAAATAATATCTGAACATGCTTTTGCATCCAGATTTATTGAAGCACACTGCAGTACAATATTAGAATCCTTTTGCTTTCTAATAGTACCCCCAACATAAAATCCAGCAAAGAAAAATATTAGTATTACTAAACAAAGACCAACTGGAAAATATTTATTCATTTTGAATTCCTTTTGGTTGACAATACATTCTCAATTCTTCTTGATAAGTAGAAATAACACAATTACTTGTAGCGGATTCAAACTCTGTTACAACCACATGACCGAATGTAGCGCTTTCAAGGTGGATACCTTTTACAATCTTATCTGTATCTTGAATTTCATTTTGAATTTCTCTTTCTTTAATTTCCTGTGGTGTTAACTTTCTACAATTCATAGTTAAAACCGTTAAAACAATAGATAGTACTATTATAACTATAATAGTAGGGTATATTTTAATCATTATTTTGCTCCCATGTTAATTGATATATTAATTCACGAGGATGATCAAAGCTATTATAGATATTAACCACACCTTCTTCAAGCATCTGGCGTCCAATATCCACCCCGTCTATCTCCACATAAGCTAGGATGCGACCGTAGCGATCATAAGGACTAGACTTATCTATCACCTTAAGTTGTATATTTTTACCTTCACAGAGCTCTTTTAATCGATTTTTAGCGATATCCGCATATGTCTTTATTTCAGCCTTGCATTTATTTGGATTCTTACCAATCTGTTTTGAACATGCGATAATATCCTTGGTATACTTGTTAGTATGAGTAAATGATTCTGATGCGTCTATACCAATTAGTCTAACTGTTTTTGTATTCAAACCGTAAATTATTTCAATAGTGTCCCCATCAATAGCTCGACTACAATAAACATTTTCCCTAATACTAGACGTTGAACATCCATATATGTTGATAGTAATTAATAGAATAACCAATATAATGGGATTTTTTAAAATCATTTTATACCCTTATATGTATTACAAATCGGTGGTTTTTCAAAAGCACTTTCAGGAGGTCTATTTGGTGCTGTACACTGAGCATAAATAAACCAAATAACAACCATTAATAAAGCTAATCCAATAAATGTATTAATAGGTTCAGACCTTTCTTCATCCCATGCAGCATTAAAGCTTTCCCTTCTAGCTTTATCTAAGAAACTATCCCAATTGCTCATATTAATCATCTTCATCATCTATTGTAGGTGTATCGCCCCTAAATCTATTTATCCCAGATGCATATAATTTTACTTTTAAAGGTATAACCTTAGTTGTTTTCTTAGTAATATGTATATGACCTGTAGATAAATTAACATAGTAAACATCCTTAGGGTCATGTCCTTTTATAGGGACTACCCGCATAAATATACATGTTACAATATCATCGTTATCACCAGCGAAAATGAAACAATCACCATTATATACATTATCGATATCTGTAGGTATCTTTATTTTAGGAGTTTCCATTTAAATATCCTTTCGTAACTTCTTTATCTATGATTTTAAAAAAATTACCTTTAATCTCACTACACTCTTTCATCATCGATTTAGTTAGCTTAAGCGTTTTCTTTAAGTTATCAGGTTTACCCCAGTCAATATTTTTTTCAATAATTTCCTTTAACTTTTTTAATAGTGGTTCTTTATTCCCAGCTAAAGCTAAATGCCACTCACAGTCGTCATCATCATTACATTTTATAAGTGGACATATACCTATACAATCTTCAGATGAATTAAAGTCAGTGATACCATGAAAATACCTACATAACGGACATGTAGAAGTATATTGGCCTAGTAACCAATAAAACTCTATTGTAACACCACTACTATACATAACCTTATGTGGGTATCCTTTTATATTTTGTTTCCATTTAATATATGTTAAATTTAAAACAGCTAAGTATTCACTTGCATCTATAGAGTATTCATTAACCTCTATAGAATATAAATATCTACTTAATGCACTCTCTTTAAGCTTATACTTCCAAGAAAGCAGATGTAGACATAAGAAATACAGTTTTAAATTTATATATGTAAATAGCTTTTTCATTCTGGTAGTATGGTATATCTTTTATTAAATTCAGATTCATTCAGGACTTCAAGGTCGTCTGTAATACTATTAAATACAACATATTCATTCTCGTGCAAATTAAATGACTCAAAATCTCTGAAATCACCATCACTAGCATCACCAGCATCTTCTGCAAACTTTAGAATAACCATACCTTTATTATGTATTTGAATAAAGAATTTATGGTTATCCTTAAATAAATCTAAAATAGATGCACATGTTTCAGCCTTGCCATCAAACTTAATTACCTTTTTTGATTTTTCAACTAACATATTTTCCCCTTTACGTTAAAATATAAAATTTCTCATTAAACTGTTCTTTAGAAAGTATTTGAACATCTTTTGTCTTTTCATCATATATAATATGATCTCCATCTTTAACTTCAAACGTACCAAATACACTAACACCACTAAGGCGTATGATTTTTATCGTGCCACCTATGAGTCTTTTAATATAAATATCAGGATCATCCTCAAAGAAGAGCATTAATTGATTGACCATTCGATTACTTGATTCTTCTTCTGCTTCAATATACACTACAACTTTTTTATGAATATCCTTAATTTTTTCTTTTTCTAATGCAAGTGCTAACATTTTAATTATCTCCTTCATCTTCTTCATCATCTTCATTAGGAGGGTAATATTTTATTTTTATAAGATACCTTACATTTAGTATTGACGGGCAATCCTCACGGTCGTTATATACAATAAATGTATCTTGACCAATAGTTATAACATCATTAAGTGTAATCGCTTCTCTTCTTGTATCATCATACTCAATATAATATATCCATACATCTTTACCTATAAAATCATTAAATGCTAATGTCATAATTTTATCCAATCTCTTTCAAAGTCTTCCTTTTTAATATGCATTATAACTACACCATTCTCATTTTCAATTTTAGAGACTACATCACCTTTTTTAAGTGCCCATGGTAGTCTATCATCATCGTAAAAAAATAGTTCATCTTTTACGTATTTAACACCACCTTCTGAGAAGGCTATCACTTCTTTACCATTTTCGCCATCAAACTCAATTGCATCGTATGCCGGTTTTTTACATATCTTCATCTTTTAATCCTAGTACACTTTGTATTGCGAATATTAGAATCTTAGCCTCGTTGTAATTAAGGTTATAAGTTGCAGCAGAATTAACATGAGGATTCATAATAGTTATTTCAACTGTTTTAGATAGTGCTCCATCTTTAACACGTATCCATTTGTTTTCCATCGATCCGATTTTAGTTGTTGACATATATATCTCCAATAAATTGGTGCCTGGTTTACCCAGGCACCATTTAACAAGTCTAAATTATGCCGCCTTCAACCACATATCAACTGCTGTGTCGAGTGCAAGCTGGTTGCGCTGGCTATTGATACCGAACCAGAGGCTGTTCAGTCGGTTTTCCTCATTGCGTCCCTGTGTGTGGTTAATGTAATCGGTTACCGCGTTGTATGCAGCCCAGCCACTTCCCTTCATGCCAGGAAGCGTGTTTTCCTTATTCTCGAATGCTGCAGTAACTTCAGTTAGTGCCTTGCTTTTGGTTTTGTCGTCAGCAATATCAAAGACGATGCGAATATATTTTGCAAGGTCTGCTGCGTTGATTTGCTTCTTGGCGAGACTTCTATAAACTTCAGCAGATGCGATAAATTCACCTGCTGCCATGTTCATAACATCTCTCAGGTTCTCGACATTTGACTTAACGTTAGTGCTGTGGATAACTCGAATGAGTTTTGAAGCTGCATTGTTGATACTCATCTTCAGAGTGTTGTTGCAAACAACTCTGACAGGAGTAAACCCAAATCGTACTGCAGCTGTACCGTCGTGGGTATTGCTAAGAAGAACATATAGCTCAACAGTATCACCTTGAACGATGTCTGCTGTATGTGTGGTTCCACCATTAACTTTACCGAGAATCCAAACCTTACGACCATTGAAAAGGCTACCGCAGGTTTCGATATTTACGAGTTTATTCTCAACCAGCGGGTTATAAACACTGAAAGCATCAGTGTTCTGCAAAGGAGTGAACTTGGGACCAACAACACCAAGTATCTTATTGGTGTCTTTGCGAACTACAGCATTACCATCGTATGCTTGTCGCCCATCGCCCAAGAATAAGGGCTGTGTTTCAACTTCCCATCCAAGGTTAGCCATTTGAATTGCTTCATTGATTGTTGGGGGTTCATTGACAACTATCCCCAACTTGTGCCATGCCGGAGTTTTCACTAATACTACTTGGTCGTCTTCCATAATCCCATGCATACCTTTTGCTCCTTGTTAGTGTTTAATGTGTATTTAATTATTATCAACTTATGAAACACATTATAAACTAAAAAAATACAAATGTCAAGCTTTATTTATGGTTTCTTTAAAAATTCTATTTTATTAAGTTTACCTAATATTAGTGTTGATCCGCATTCAGGACATTCTTTATCTAATAAACCGTTTTCTATAACAATACAACCATTAGGACAAACCACATCAAAATTAGCAGCTATATATCCTATTTGGTTATCATCAGCACCAATTAAACCATTAAGTATACCTATTAACGATACACTATAATTATTCCCTTCACCTTCTTGCTGTACTTGCACTGTTGGGTGGTTAGCTAATGCTTCATTACATGATAGTCGATGCGTAAATAACCCAGATATCGCTTCTCTATCCAGTGCGATTAACTCGTTTATAAAGTCAATAATTCTTGCCGGTGTGATTTCTTTAATCATTGTCATTGGATTCGTCCTTTTCTATTTTTTGCATATCTGCATCTTTCAATAAACCATCGTAAAGAACTTTATTAGAATAACCACCTATTAATCTTAATTTTAGGTCTGATTTTTCTTTAAAGGATTCCTCACAAACTTTTAATGGATATAAAATATAAATATATTCAATACCATATGTGTTTCTAGTAGAGTTACCTAATTCAACAGATCCTATTCTAGGATGCTGCTCTTTTAATTTATAAACCAAATACGCAGCTAAATCAGGTATGCGGTTAAAATATTCAGGACTTTCCTGATTCATGCTAATACCATTTATGATTTGAACATTACCACCATTTAATGCATTTTTTATATCATCACCAAGTCCTGTGGGATATGTATCAAACTGAAAATACATAGTGGCCTCTATAAATAGCGTGTCATCACCATAAACAGGGGTATTATTTTTCTCAATATTATCACAAACTAAAATTATACCTCTAGTTCCCATTGATTTCCTCCTTAAATAATTTGTTTACTTCATCATCTTTGTATACGTTTACATAGAGATCTGAATCAAGTACAACCCATTCACCTTTTGAAACTTGAACTCTACTATTATCTGAAAGTTCGATTACATAAAGATTACCATCTTCTAGATTATAATAAGCATATAATACAACTTTAGCTGCATTAATATCTTTAAAAAACCATTCAATATTACCATTCCATTGAAATGCCATAAAGTTAAGTTTTTTCTCAGTGTATAGTTTTCTCATATTTCCCTCATTTGTTTAATTGCGTTATCAACCCACTTTTGAAGTTGTTTCATTTCATTTAAATCTAGCATAACATCACCTTTTATTTTTATTAATGTATTATTAGGTGTTAATGTTAAATCTAAAGAAGTTTTAAATTCTTCTGTTACGGTAAAATCCATATCATCTTGTTCTATTTTATTCATTTTTCACACCTGTTAAAAAAAGTACTACCTTATTTCTTTTTTCATTCTCACTTAATTTATTAAGATCGAGTAATTCATAAGTTGCAAATGGATTTCCTTTTTCAACTTCTCTAGTAACAGTATTTATATAATACTTATAAAGCATATCACACATAAGTTCTATATTAGTACATAATGGATTTTTACAATTTATCAAGTAGACCCCTCAACTTCAAATCTTTCTTTTAGTTCTTTATCAGTCAATACGTAGTAATTTTTACTATCATCTATAACTAACCAGTCACCTTCTCTTAAAGTTTCACTACAACCTTCTAGTACAATCTCGTTAAACTTAATATTATAACTTAAATATATAGTAAAATTAAGTGGTTGTAATTCTTTAAAAAATTCAAATATGTCACCATTCCATCGTATACCCATATAATACGATTTTCGTTTAATAGATAAATTTATCATAATCTCCTTTCAGATTTATCATACATGAACTACCTTTAATACTCTTACTCCCTTGTAAAATACCATCGGTATCAACGGATGAAATACCAGTGTCTTTAATGCACGTATGAAATACTAATGGTTTCCTGCTTCATTGAGTTATAACACTCTCCACAGGCTTAAATTCCCTGCATCCCACAGGTACTAACTTACGTCCAGCATATAATATTGTTTTAGCTGATTTTATATCAACATCTTCTACTAGTCCGCACTCACATCTATATGTCCTAACTTCAACAGGTATTTCATTTATTCTACCACATTGATAGCATTCTTTTGTAGATTTGTAATACTTATCGATAACACCAACATCTTTTCTTTTTATAAGTTTAGATTTAATTGTACCCAATGCGCTATGCTGAACACCTTTACTAAATCTACCATCTCTAACCCATTCGGCTAAGTTTTCATCCTGTATATATATACTGTCATAATTAGACTTTAAAATATTAATAATCTTATTTGCTTTATCCCTTTTTATATTACCCATTTTCTCATATTTTAGGTTGATTTTATTAATAGTTTTATACCAATTATTAGATCCTCTAACTTGACGTGCTAATTTTTTCTGTAGTCTTTTAAGTGTATCAGGTTCTTTAACTTTAACATCATACATTGCACCATCTGATGTAGTAATAGTATGTTTAATACCAAAGTCAAGTCCAACGTCTTTATTATACACAGCTTTAGACTGTATAGGTCGATAACATGTAACTTTAATATAATAACCTGACGCTTTTTTAATTAATTTTGCATTAGCTGTTTCATACTCATCAGTTATTTGATGCAAACCATATACTTTAAATGGTTTATCTATTTTCCTTAATTTTACAGTACCGTTTCTGATTTGGAACATTTCACAATTCATTTCAATAGTATTATAGTATGATTTAAATTTCAATGCACCAACAGATGATTTATTCTTCTTTTTAGAAAGACATATAATAGAAAATGTTAAACCTTTATGGATAGCATGTCTAATACCATATGGTAAATAGCTTAGCGTTGTAGGTTCTAATTCACCTTCCCTATTCATTACTGTAATATTTGTAGTTTTAGTATTATACTTAAAAGGGTCATCTAACGCTAAAATATAGTTATACAATCTTTTAGCTTCAAGAAACCACATATCAAGACATTTTTTTTGCTCATCATTCATATGTGAATTATCTATTTTTAATTCAAATACATGGCATTCCTGAGACTTTCTTTTCTCTTTAGTTTGTCTTATTGACTCTTTTATTCTATCTTTTGTATCTTGAGTATGCACCTAAGAATTCCATCCAAATTGTTTACGCATTTCAATTGCTTTCTTTTCGGCTTCTTCGATTTCTTCTTCCGTCCATGTATCAGTTAAAAATATAAATGTGCTGTCTTTTGTATTTTTATCAAGTACCCATACAAAATACCTATTAACTTCTAAACCATTATCACCTAAATCAACAGCACTATCTAACGCACTGTTTAAAATTTCAGCGTATTCCATCTCTTCTAATCGACTATCACGCATCCTAACAAGGAAACTTTCATCATATATCTTTTCAATAAATCCTAAAAAGAACACATATTGATTTGATATATCTACCCTATCACCAAATATATCACCATATTTTGCTATGATTTCTGATTTTAACATATTTGCTTATACAAAAAGTTTTCAAATAAAAATATAACTTGACAAATACTTTTTTATAGTATAGTATTACAACAATGATTAAGAAAGTTAAAACTCGAAGTTACTTAGAAAATCTTGCACACTTTAAGACTAAAGCTGGTGTACATGGAAAGACTAAGTATACTCGTAAAACCAAGCATAAAGTTAAACCCATTATTGTTAAATAGTTACTAAAAAGGGTATAAATATGGATGAAGCTAAATTTAAAATATACCACGAGCAAACACCTATTTTATGGGAAAAAGCAAAAGCTCAAGCTTTAGAAGAACTAACAAAAGAAAATCCAAATTTTAAAATTACATGGTATGATAAATATAGCGATGATTTATTAAGTGAAAGAACTTCTAAAATATATCGAAAAATGCTTAATAAATTAATGCGTGAATTAGACCCACGCCCACGAGATAACTATAAAGAAATTTCAAAGTGGTTAGATTCAAGAGTACTTGAGGAAATGGAAAATTATAAAGAAAGTGCAGCTTCCATATCAGTTCGTGATATGTACTGGTTGATTGACAGCTATTCAGTAACAAAAGAATGGGATGATTTATCCACTAAACAACGAGAGATATTAATACAGCAGTCTTTAAATAGACTTGCAAAGCAAGGTAAAATTAAACTTTTAGGAATGTATAAAGGTAATAGGTTTATTAAAACATACCGACCTGTGATAGCGCTATTAGATTCAGATAGAAGAAGGTTATATTAATGCGAATTTATTTTGTAAAAATTGGTGAAGGAACTAATCATAGTATAATAGGATTATATTCTAGTATTGAAAGAGCATATAACGCTGCTATTCCTTATATAGAAAATCCTGATTTAACTCTTCAACAAGCAAAAGCAGTAGATTCAAGTCAATATAATGTAATTATTCATGATAAAAAACACTTAAATGTATCAGCCATATTTGAAACATTTGATGTAGATTCAAGAAATACTACTTTTTATAGAATTGTAAATAGTGATGGTTTTGCTTTTTACTCTAATTTCAAGAGCGCATTTAATAATTTAAGTCGTTTAATATTAGATAATTTTGGGAGCACTGATAATATCTTTATAGAGTCAAATGGTAATGTCTTACCATTTAACTATCAAAATGCGTTTAGGTCAAGAGATATAGCATTTCATATTATAAATATCAATCCAATTAACAAAAACGAAGAAGACCTTTTTACTGTTGAACTTTGGTATTTAAATGAAGATGCAAGATTATATTAAGGAG
>JBAZWP010000015.1:0-18905 GCA_041660345.1 Minisyncoccota bacterium | reverse complement strand
AATATGTTGAGTGTCTTCTTTGTGTCAGTACTACTCATTTCAAACATTGCCTCAACGAAAATCGTGAGTCTGGGATGGTTTGCTTTTGACGGAGGCACCTTGCTCTTCCCTCTCTCCTACATCTTCGGAGATATTTTGACAGAAGTATATGGTTATAAAAAATCTCGTGAAGTTATTTGGCTTGGATTTTTCTCTGCTTTAATGATGTCGATAATTTTTATTATCGTGGGCAAACTCCCACCGGCTCTCGACTGGAACAATCAAGCGGCTTATGACGCGATCCTGGGCGCCACCCCCCGTATCGTCATCGCGAGTCTCGTCGCCTATACTTGTGGAAGCTTTTCAAATTCTTTCATCTTGGCAAAAATGAAATTGTGGACCAAGGGTGCACACCTCTGGGCACGAACCGTAGGTTCAACCGTAGTGGGTGAATTTGTAGATAGTAGTTTGTTTATCTTAATTGCTTTCTCTGGATTAATGCCAACGTCGATGCTTGTCACCCTCATCGTCTCAAACTATGTCTTTAAAACATTAATTGAAGTTATTTTCACTCCACTCACATATAAAGTAGTAAATTTCCTAAAGAAAAATGAGGGCGAAGATTATTACGACAGAGATACAAACTTCAATCCTTTTGTTTTTAAATAATTAATTAAATCGTACTTGGAAGTTATACATCCCCATACTGCACAATCCTTGCATGGTCTCGCCTGTTTTCCAAGTGCCAATATATATTTCTGTCTCTCCATTAGGAGGAAGGATGTTCTGATAATTAACAGATTTGATGACCAGCGCGGACGAGCAGTCGAAGGTGCCACTGGTGCTCATAATTAATTTTGTTGGTATCCCTGCTTGGGCGATAGAGATCTTGGGTGAATATCCCCTTCCAGCATCAACTTTCACATATTGGACACCGTCGCGGATTTCAACGTTGTTTGCTGAACCCACATTACTATCATTATCGCCACCAGAAAATAAGATGAAGAAAGCAGCAACGAGAGCAAGGATAATAATCAAGGAAACGTTTTTATTCATAAAATTATTATATATTAAAAATTGGATTAATAACACCCAAGGCAGCAAGCCCTGAAAGAAGAGCGAAGATTCCTAGTCCCAGGACCACTACACCAGAGGACTTGAAGAAAAGTGGTGCATATTTCGAATTGGCAAATGACGAAGAGCCGAAAGATAGGAGTGAGAGCATCGGTAGAGTACCCAGGGCAAAAGCAAACATGATTAACATCCCAGCCACAAATGAACCACTCGAGAGCGCCACGACTTGCATTGACTGAGTGAAACCACAAGGCAAGAAAAAAGTTCCGAGACCTATCAAGACAGGAGCGAAAGCGGTGTGTTCCACCTTCCTAAAGTAAGAAAAGATGTTGCTTGGTAGAGTAATTCTATTTTTTTCAAAAACCCCAACCAAATTGAGCCCCAGGATTATCATCACCGCCGAAGCCAGAAGTCCAAGTATGGCTGAAAAGAGGAAACTGATACCAAGCGTCTCTCCGATTAGTCCGAGCACTCCACCAAGAATAGCGAAGCCCGATAATCTTCCAGCGTGAAATAAAATAAATGGCTTTTTGTTTGAACCATTTTCATCTTGAGCAACTTTCGCGGAAAGAGACAGGACCAGCCCGCCGACGATAGCAAGGCACGAGGACACCGAAGCGACAAGCCCAACAATGAAACTAGTAGTTGGTGTCACCTGTCCACCGAAACCAAAATTCATTATTCCGGATTTTTGTAGCAAGAAGAATAATCCCAAAAAAATGAGCCCCAGGGGTATCGCCTGCCACAAGACATCATCCCCCTTTTTTTCTTTTTCAATTTTTTCTACCGACAGAGTGTAGCCATTTGGTTTTATTTTGGGATTTAATATTTGAGTTATTTCTTCTGCGCTTTTTTCGCTTTCGGTTTCTACCTCAACAATTTCTTGATTAAGATTAACATTTGCATTCTTGATGAAGTCCTGCTCCTTCAAAACATCTTCAATCAAGATTTTGCACGACGCACAATGAGTACCCGATACGTGAAATATATATTTTTTCATATTATAATTTTTTACTTTTAATTCTCAATGAATTCGACACTACTGATACAGAGGACATTGCCATAGCAAAACCAGCGAAGACCGGAGAGAGCAACCATCCAAAAATTGGATAGAAAGCTCCCGCTGCGAGCGGTATGCCGACTACATTATATATGAAGGCCCAGAAAAGGTTCTGTTTAATGCCCCGCATCGTAATCTTCGACAACTTAATAGCTTTCACTAATTTAGAGATATCTCCGTGAAGTAGAGTAATACCAGCGGACTCGATGGCTACATCGGTCCCCGTGCCCATAGCGATGCCCACATCAGCCTGTGCCAGAGCTGGTGCGTCATTCACGCCATCCCCCGCCATCGCTACTATTCTACCCTCTCCTTGTAGTTCTTTTATTTTCGCCAATTTGTCGGCGGGCATTACGTGAGCGACAACTTCATCAATGCCAACGAGGGAGGCCATATATTTCGCCGCCTTTTCATCGTCACCGGTTAGCATAACAACTTTTATGCCAAGTTTATGTAAATCAGCTATTGCTTGTTTGGATTCAATTTTTATTTCATCCGAAACCATTACGAAACCTAAAACCTTATCACTAGTGGTGAGAATAACTGGCGTTTTACCTTGGGCGGTGTATTGCTCGATTTTTGTTATATCAAGATTTAAATTACGCTCTTGTGCTAATTTCACATTACCCACAAAATAATTTACACCATCGATAATGCCTTGAATTCCCCTGCCTTCTAAATTTTCAAAATTGGAAATTTCTTTAGTTTTTATATTTTTATCAACGGCATAATTAATGACAGCTAGGGCGATGGGGTGCTCAGACTTTTTCTCTAGTGAGGCTAATATAGAAATAAATTCGTCGTCTTTTAGACCTGAGAAGTTTTGAATATCGACAAGGGTGGGTTTGCCGATTGTTATCGTGCCAGTTTTATCTACAATCACAGTGTCTACTTTATGAAGTTTTTCTAAGGTAGCGGCATCTTTAACTAAGATACCTTCTTTCGCTCCCTTACCCACACCGACGATGATAGCCGTCGGTGTTGCAAGTCCCAGTGCACACGGACAAGCAATGACTAGAATACCGACAAAAGACGTAAGTCCAAATGATAGGGCTTGAGAGAAGCCTAAATATCTTGAACCCACTAAAAGCCAGACAAGTAGTGTAGTAAAAGCTACAACCAACACTACCGGCACAAAAATAGATGAAATTTTATCCGCCAGTGCTTGGATGGGCGCCTTGCTCCCCTGTGCATCCTCTACCATTTTAATTATTTGTGAAAGTAGGGTCTCAGAACCAACCTTCGTAGCTTTAAAAGTAAATGACCCGCTAGTGTTCATAGTTCCAGACACAACCAAGTCACCAACCTTTTTTTGCTCAGGCATTGGCTCCCCTGTCACCATTGATTCATCAATAAAGGATGAACCTTCGGTGATAACGCCGTCCACCGGGATTTTCCCTCCAGGTTTTACAATAATCAAATCATCATGCATCACCTGATCGATGGGTATTTCTAACTCTTCCCCACCTCTGATAACCAAAGCCGTTTTCGCTTGGAGATTTAAAAGTTTTTCTATCGCATCACCTGTTTTTATTTTCGAACGAGCTTCTAAGTATTTGCCGAGCGCAATGAAAGTAATGACAATAATCGTCACATCATAGTAAGTTGCGTCTACATTAACAAATGTTTGAAGTGAGTCTTCAAAAGCGGTCACAATGAAGCTGTAGACGAAGGCGGACACCGTACCGATACCGATAAGAGTATCCATATTGGCTTTCCCGTGTCGCAGAAAACGATAGAAACCCAGTAAGTATGGCTTACCCACGACGAAGAGAATATAAGTAGCCATAATGGGCAATAAATGATGGAAGAATTCTTCGAGAGTATAACTCATCTGTCCTACCAGATTATATTGAGCCAAAATCTCCCAGGCCATAATGAAGACACTGATGATGGCAAGCGGTATCGCCGACATAACTTTCAAACGCATATCTTGTATCTCTTCTAGCTTTTCCTTTTTGGTCTGGCTGAGGCCGAGGTGAGCCCGGTGTTCATCCTCGCTCATGCCCATCTCTCCTGCGCTCATATTGTGACTATCTGTATTCATCAGAGAGTAACCAAGCGGTTCTAATTTTTGATTAAAAGCTTCCACATTGGTTTTATTAATATCGAAAGATATCTTAGCGTTCTCGGTGCCACTGTTGACGGCAATATCCTCTACCCCGTCAATCTTCTTGACCGTGCGTTCGATGATTGAGGCGCAAGAAGCACAATGCATACCCTTTACTCTGTATGTTTTATTGTTCATTTTATTTTCTCTTGAGTTTATATACTTTTAATATCTCTTTCTTAGCTTTATCTGTATCTCCCTTTTTTATTTGATTAATCAAACAATGACCCAGATGACCCTCGAGAAGGGCATCTTCTACATTCGAAAGGCCTTGTTTAATTGCAGATGTTTGCGTAATAACATCAATACAATATATGTCTTTATCAATCATATTTTGAAGACCCCTGACCTGGCCCTCTATAATCTTCAACCGACGAATCATTTTTTGTTTATCTTTATGCATAAATAGAGTATACCCCCCTGGGGGTATACCTGTCAACTGTGGATAATTGAGCAAATAGTAAATATTCCCCAAAAACCTTATAATTCATAAGTAATGGAACTACACGACAAAATTGAAAGCAAATTTCGACTAGACGAAAACCAAAAAAGGGCTCTGAAGAGATTGAACATTTTTTCAGTGGCTGATTTACTCTTCCACTTCCCTGTTCGCTATAGCGACATCAGCGAAGTCAAAAGAATTGCTGACCTAGTGGGTGGTGATGTAGCGACCGTCTACGGCAAGGTCTCCAAATTGAAAACCAAGAAAGCTTTCAGGAGTAAAATGCCTATGGGTGAGGGCGAGATAGAGGATTTGTCGGGGAAGATAAAAATAATTTGGTTTAACCAAGCTTATCTGGCAAAAATGATTCATTCGGGTGAAAGTGTAAAACTGACCGGCAAAGTTGTCGAAGGCAAAAGTGGCAAATACCTCGCCAACCCCGAATTCGAAAAAATGTCGGATATGCCGATTGACTCGCACGACACCCTTTTTAAAAAAGACGGTAAAGAAAATTTGGGATACTCCTACCCCGTCTATACTGAGAGCAAAGGAATAACTTCCAAGTGGTTCTACCACGCGATTGAAAAAATTTTCAAAGAAAAAAGTCTGGACATTCTAGAAGACTATATACCCGAAGCAATTTTAAAAAAATATAACCTACCAACGTTAAAAACTTCACTAATCTGGATTCATAAACCTAAAAACAAAAAGGATGCAGAAATGGCTCGCAAAAGATTCGCTTTCGAAGAAGTATTTTGCATTCAGCTTGAAAGACAACACGATAAATTTCTGTATCGTCAAAATAAATCTTTTAAAATTGTTCCGGAGAAGGAAAAAACCGAAGAATTTTTACAGAGGTTCCCCTTCGACGCCACCCGTGCTCAGAAAAAATCAATTGACACAATTCTTTCCGACATGAGTCGAGATTATCCAATGTCTCGCCTCCTTGAAGGTGATGTGGGCTCAGGCAAGACAGCGGTGGCGGCCACTGCCTCGTATATAGCCGTTAACCAACGCCCCAGTGGTCAGAACTTTGGTAATTTACAAGTTGCTTATATGGCCCCAACGGAGATACTGGCCACCCAACATTTCGAATCTTTTATAAAATATTTCAGACACTTGCCCATCAACATCGGACTTATCACTGGGTCGGGATGCAGGAAGTTCCCTTCAAAATTAAATCCGGACGGCTGGACAGATATTTCTCGTGCTCAACTTTTAAAATGGGTAGTTAATGGCGAAATACCAATCCTTATCGGCACCCATGCTCTTATCCAGAAGACGGTTAAATTTAAAAACTTGGCTCTAGTTGTCATTGATGAACAACACCGTTTCGGCACCGAGCAAAGAAGAAAATTAGTCAGGAAAGATGCCGGAGGGCATACGGTGGCTCCACACTTGCTCTCGATGACCGCTACCCCCATCCCCCGCACTCTGGCTCTCACGATTTACGGAGACTTGGATTTATCGTTGCTCGATGAAATGCCAGCCGGACGTAAAGTAATAATCACCGAAATCATTACTCCCAATAAAAGAGAAGAAACCTACGAACAAATTAGAGAAGAATTAAAGCTTGGCAGGCAGCTCTATGTCATTTGTCCGAGAATTTTCGAACCAGACCCAGCTAAGGAGCTCGCCCTCAATGTCAAATCCGCCGTGGCTGAAGCGAAGAGATTGAAAAAGGAGGTTTATAGAGAGTACGAGATAGGCGTACTCCACAGCAAAATTAGCAAAGAAAAGAAAGAAAAAGTAATGGAGGACTTTACCGACGGGAAAATCAATATCCTGTGTGCAACCTCCGTCATTGAAGTGGGCGTCAATGTGCCGAATGCCACGATGATTATTATCGAGGGCGCAGAGAGGTTCGGCCTCGCTCAGCTCCATCAATTGAGGGGTAGGGTTATCCGTAGTACACACCAAGCTTATTGTTATATCTTCGCCGACGCTAAAACTGACAAAACAATGGAGAGGTTAAAAGCCCTAAAAACAGCCAAGAGTGGTTTCGAATTGGCCGAACTCGACCTCGCCCTTCGTGGAGCTGGAGAGCTCGGTGGGACCAAACAATGGGGCATTACAGACCTGGGGATGGAGGCAATCAAGAACATCAAGATGGTCGAAGCGGCCCGAACAGAAGCCATAAGTCTAATAAGTGAGGATCCAGAATTAGAAAGTTACCCCCTACTCAAGCAGAAAGTTAAAGAGAAAGCCGGGGAATTTCACTTCGAATAATTAAAAACCAAAAAGTCTTCGAAACCAACTCTTCTTCTTCACCACTGGAGCTGGGGTCTCTATATCTTTCTTTGTTTCAACAGAACTGATAACCGATGCAGTATTTTGAACTTTTTTCTTGGCTATTTTCTTTTTTTCTATTGTTTTCTTTTCTACTTTTTTTATTTCTATCGGCGGTGCAACTTCTTTAGGACTTTCTATTATTTGAGGGGCTGGCTCTGTTTTGATCTCAGCAAAGACAGACTGTTCTAAGGCGGGCGTGGTAGTGAGTGGAACTGATACAGCCGGTGCGAGAGACCCACCGCCGCCTCCACCGCCTGAAGAAGCAATCAGAAAAGCACTACCCGCCTGTCGAATGACTGCTGGTGCAGGAGCAGGATTTTCATCTCCAAAGAATAAAACAACATTTTCGCCACCGGACAAAACACTTGAGTCCATACCTATTCCGGGATCTACATCATTAACTTTATATTGCCAATTGTCACACAACTCGGACTCAACAGTTATGCATTTTAGATAAAAAGCACTAAAAGAAGAATAGTAAATAAGATTAGAAATATTGAAACTCGAACTTGCTGCGTCGGCAATACTTACCATGTTTAAAACACTTCGAGCTTCTACATCATGTGGTGCCCCATCGCTGTCATTAACACCCACCATTCCGGCTGCCGGTAAATTTAAATTGTCAGAATAAACAACGTTACCATTATTCTTAACAATTAATCTTATAACTTCCCCATCAGCATGAATAACCTGTCCGACAAACGAAAGAACCAAGATGAACAAACTTCCCAAAAAATATTTTATATTTTTCATAATTCTCAATTAATTTATAAATATATTTCCATATTTTATTTTCGCTCGGACATTATATAAATAAATTTATACATGCTCCTCGCTCGATAAAATAAAAAAAACTCCTTCCGAGGAGTCATTATTTCGACAAACACAACGAGTGTTTATAATTCCTGCTCGGGACTTACCCCATAATTGGTACTCGGACTTTCCTTCTCTCGAAGGATTACCGTAGCGGCACTGTGGAGGATTCACACCTCACTTCCCCAAATATGAGACTATTAAATTGTTAACACCTTCTTATAATACACCCCTCACCCAAAGTCGCAATGTGGATAACCTGCCCCATTTTACTGATATTTAGGGGGCTCTTCGGTAATATTGGCCAAGTGGTTGAAACTACGGGCAAAGGCATACAGAACGCTCGAGAGGCGGTTTAAATAAGCCATCGTGTCTTTACCAACCTTTACCTTCCCCTCCTCGACTACCCCGACGACACGCCTCTCGGCTCGACGAGCGATGGTGCGGGCTACGTCAGAGAGAGTGGCCAGTTCGACTCCACCCGAGACGAAAAATGTTTTAATCGGCGGAAGGGTTTGTTCGACGCCATCGATGATCCCCTCCAACATCTTAACTTTTTCTTCAGAAATAGTTTTGTCTGCACCGGCCAGCTCTGCCTGCACGATAAATAAATCTTGCTGAATACGATCCACGGTTTCAGGTATAGAAATTTCCTGACCAGGCAACCTGAAAGCAACACCCTGAGACTTTACTTTAATCAAGCCGAGAAAAGAATTTATTTCATCAAGCGAGCCGAGGGCTTCAGCAATCGCCGAGCTCTTCGACACTCTCTGGTCACAACCGAATGTTTTCGTTGTTCCTCCATCCCCTTTTCTTGTATAAAGCATATAAATATATTAACACAAACTCGTCGCAGGTGTACTTTTTAGAATGCCTTGCGCAGGCTGACGAGCCGAGCAGTTCGCTGGGCTAGCAAGCCCAAATAGATTGCATTATAGAAAGTAAACCAAGAAAGAGTTTGTGGGTTAAATTTCACACACTCCAGATACGCAAGCGAATTCTTTAGAGCCGATAGTGTTGTCTGTCATTTCATATTGAGGAAGCTTCGAGAAATCAATTTTGCCGATAGCCTTGGTGCGTCTCTCGTATTCCTCTTTGGTGATAGCTTCATAAGGTGCGAGTTGGTAAACGTGGTCGGAGCGAGGTAGGAATGATAAACCACCTATCCAGTCCCAATTTTCGTAAACAAAGTTTCCGACAGCGAGCCATTCATCTGGGCCGACATAGATAGTTGCGGATGGATTATGTTCGACGAAATGCTCTTTCAATCTCTTCCACTCTTTAAGAAGGTCTAGAGCTGAGACTTCATCTTTGAAGATTGCTCCTTCTGGTGCCTTGACTGGGAACTCGAGAACGTAAGTAGTTGCACTGTCAGCGGACTGTCCGACTTCAGGTAGAGTTGGAACTCCTTGGTCGCGCGCCATTTGCAGTAAGGTATCAGTGTGAGAAATACGAACTCGACGAATGAAGTATGGGGCATACCATGGGTGCATACCAGAACCCACTGAGAGAAGCTGTCCGGAGTTGCCGTGAGGCTTCACACACGTGATAGCGGTAGAAGCATTGATACCAAAGCGTTTAGCGTATTTCTTGTTGGTTTCAATAGAGTCTAGGCGTAATGTATCGAGCACTTTATCATTGCGAATGATTGGATTGTCATAATATCCAGTGAGTGAAACACCAAGCAATCTTTCTTCTTCACAATTCTCTTTCCACTTCTTAGAAAGATAACCGAAGTTTGTCAAAGTTGATTGATAAGTTCCAAGCAAAGTCGCTATCTCCATTTTTCTTTTCAAAGTTGCCACGGTATCCTTCGGACGAATTACAATACTGGTTAAATTACAGAATTGTTTTGATCGAAGGTAAATTTCTCCACAAGGATTAAGACCTACTTGCCTTTCATCTTTTAAGGCATTCCATCGGCGAGCTGGCAATTGCTTCTCGAGTCCGGCACGATTGAAGATTCCTCGCTCTCCTGATTTAGATTTAACCAGGGCTGTCCACTCGTTTAAAAATTCTTCTGCTGAAGGCTTGGAATTATAAACCGCAGAATTGTTAGCCATCGAGCGCTGACCTTCTGTTAAATAAAATTGTCCCTTCTTCGAATCTCGCATTTCAATATCTTCAAGTTCAGATAAAGAGATAAGAGCACTGCGTCTTACTCCACCAGCCACCACAATCATTCCTATCTGACAAATAATGTCGTGCATATCCAAGTTGGACAAACGACGACCTTGTTTAGATAAAATTTTTCTTCGCGCGAAATCCATCAAGTCCATAAGTGGTTGCGGGCCAGATGCTCTACCGCCGGCTGTTTCGAGTCGTGCTCCAGCTGGTCGAACCATACTGTAATCAAACTTAACATCTTTACCACCGAACCAAGCGTTGAGCCCTAAGACGAAAGCGTCTGCCCAACCTTCTTTACTATCATCGACGACATGAACAGATGGTTTCTCTTTTGCTTGTTTTTTAATTTGCGGAAATTGTTGTACGTTCTCCCATTCAACAGCGAAGCCCAACCCAGCACCACACATCAAGATGTACATTATTTCTCCCAGGTCTTGCGTACTAGTTGGAGCGATGTAGGAACAGTTGTAAGCCCAGACGTTGGAATTGCGAGCAGCCTTGCCAGCAGCCCAGAGTAATCTCATTGAAGGACAGACTTCTTGATTAAGGATTGCTTGTCTGACTTCCTCGTATTCTTTAGTCGAGAGCTTGTCTCCTAGGTTTTCCTTCATAAAATCCATATATCTATTGATGGTTTCAACCCAGGTCTCTCGGCGGCCTTCACTAGGCATCCACCTAGAATACATCTGATAGAAGATATACTCCGAGTAAGAGCTCGCGAAATATTTGCTACTTTCTTCAACGACTTGCTTCAGTGCTTCTGGAACGGGGCCGAAGTTCTCGCGAATCGCTGAACGTCGATTACGATAGATGATGTATTTCTTGGCCGTATCAGTGAAACCATTTTTCATTAATTCTTTCTCAACTGTATCTTGGACCATCTCAACCGTTGGTAAAAACTTTACTCCTTTTCTTTTACCAATCAATTCTTCACGAATCTTCAACAATGTTTTGAAAGTGCTGTTAGCAACAATCTGTGCCTTCTCTTCATTCCCCTCACCAGAGGCTTCGAAAGCTTTGAAGATGGCTCGAGCAATCCTCTCGAGATCGAAAGGGACAACTTCTCCAGTCCTCCTCCTGATTTCTTTTATTTTTGCTAATTCACTTTTTGATATTTTTTCGTTTTTCATTGTTTTAAATTGTTTTAGGTTTAAAGATGTTGGTAAAGATTTTATTTTCAGAACTTCGCTTTCTAATTAAAAAATTGTAAATGGCGGGACTCAGCATAGAGGCGAAGATAGTGTTGCCGAGTAGATGAATAATAGTGAAAGGAATTTGCCCGGCGAGTGCCACACTGAACTGTTGATGAAAAATCATCGGACCGACGATGAGTCCAGTCACTGCGTCGTAGACAATCGTACTCATTATTGCAAATTTTACATAAGTAAAAGATTTATTGTCAGATTTTTTATTAAAATAACTCACTGCCCACAAACCGATGAAGCCGTAAGTGAAGGAAGTGACCAAACTCCATACTCCGAGGGTCGAAGTAATTAAATCATAGAAGATAATACTGAAAAATCCGAAAGAGAAAGCGAGGAATTTGCCGTAAACTCTGGAAAATGGCATCTGGGTTGCTAGAATCATTTCAACATTCGGTGCGCGCAACGGAATTAAACGGAGAAAAAGGACAAAAATAAATCCGGCGAAATATTTAAAATAATTTTTTTGTTTTGTCTCCATTTGATAATTTTTATTAACAATTTTTCTTTTCCTTATTTCCTAAAAAGAGTATATAATTAAGGTTGGTTATGTGTTTTAGGAACCGTTAGACCATTATACACGGAGGCTCGTCACCTCATAAGTGGATAACTAAAATTTTTAGCATTAAAACACAAAATTAAAAAATTATAAATATGGAATCAACAAAATTGAAGGGAGTATTGGGTATTTTGAGGATAAGTATGGGGTTTATTTTTTTGTGGGCGTTTTTTGATAAATTATTGGGTCTGGGGTACGCTACGACACCGGAAAAGTCGTGGCTCGCAGGCGGATCTCCCACTTCCGGCTTTCTCCAATTCGGTGTTCATGGGCCTTTTGCTGACTTTTATCATAGTTTAGTGGGTAATGGTATGGTGGACTGGCTATTTATGCTTGGACTCCTCGGTGTCGGACTATCTCTCGCCTTTGGCATCTTTATGAAGTTGGGTGGTATGTCAGGTGTAATGATGATGTTGTTGATGTATCTGGCTGTGGGCATCCAGCCAGCCAACAATCCTCTAATCGACGACCACATTATCTATTTATTAGTGATAATGGTGCTCGTAATGACCGATTCGGGTACATATATAGGTCTTGGCAATAGGTGGAAATACTCTCGTCTAGTGCAAAAATATAAAATCTTAAGATAAAATTTACCAACAAAAAATCCCACATCGTGGGATTTTTTGTTATTAACCTTCTATACAGGCCAACACTCTTTGTATATGCTCATTCGGTATTCTTGTTTTGAAGTAACTCTTGGTTAAATCTTTAGGATAATGATCAATGGGTTCAGAAGCAATGTGTAATTCACTCAAATTTTTAATAAAAATTTCTACAACTTTATCGAAATTTATAGTTTTATCAGCAAAATTTCCTATCAAAAAGTGAGGAAGATTGTGAAACTTGGGATTTTTTCTATAACTTAATAATAAATTAATAACAGAAAAAAACGTCTTGGGCCCAAAATGTTCAATCATAGTATCCACTCTTTCTTTTGGATAATCCAACTCTTTTTGCAAGTATTTATTAAAATAATTTGAATTCCATACTACTTTTTCCATTTTAAAAAAAGTAACTAGCCTTAACAATGTTGCAATAAACAAATACTTTTTTTGTGTCCAAAAAGAAATATTCAAACATTCTATATTTACAAATGGCTCCATCGCTAAAATTGCTTTACATCTTTTATCTAACTTTGCATTATTAATAACCAAAAAACCAAATGAGATTCCACCCACAATATATTCATCAGCATCCAGTTCAGCAATTTTCTGATCAAAATAATTTGAAAATTTCTTTAAAGTTACTGGACCTCTATGTTGAGGATTGTTTTTATGAAAACCTGGAAGGTCGATAAAATGCACGGTAAAAAAATCAGCAAAAAATTCTTCCAAGCCATGTAGTAAGACACTGTTAGTGGGAAAAGAATGCACTAACATTAAATGTGGTTTTTTATTATTATTCATAGTCCGTCCTCTTGGATTCGAACCAAGGACCCCAGAGGTATAAGCTCTGTGCTCTAACCAACTGAGCTAAGGACGGAAGCTTTTGGCTATTTGTGCATTATAACTTTTTACTTAGCTATTTCAAGCGTCGCAGGTTCTTCTTTTTTCTTCAAGACGATGCCGTGAGCGGTGAGAATCTTCTCGTACTCTTCTTGTTCCAAGGTTTCAACTTCGATTAACTTGTGAGCAATAGCTGTAAAAGCTTTTTTGTGATCGTGTAAAACTTTTTCTGCAGACTTTATTCCGTCACTTATGATGCGATGAACTTCCGCATCAACTTTCATGGCTGTCGATTCAGAATGTTGATCTTCTCTTATCTCACCAAACTGTGTTGCTCCCCCCCTATCAGCCAAAGCAACTGGGCCGATAACATCAGACATTCCCCAGCGAGTCACCATCGCTTTCGCTAAATTTGTGGCGACTTGCAAATCACTCGAAGGTCCGGTCGTGATGTCTCCGAAAATCATTTTCTCTGCGACATAGCCACCGAGTGACATAGCGATGTCATCGATGAATTCTTTTTTCGATTGTAATTTTCTTTCTTCGAGTGGAAGTTTGAGAGTATATCCTCCAGCGCTTCCGCGCGCGATAATAGAAACTTTGTGCACTGGATCAGCGTGTGGCAGAACTGAAGCGACGATGGCGTGCCCCGCTTCGTGGTAAGCAGTAATTTCTTTTTCTTTCTTTGAAAGCAGATGACTCTTCCTCTCTGGCCCAAGCATCACTTTTTCTATCGCACGAATCAAATCAAATTGGAAAACTTTTTTCCTATTTTCTCTCGCCGCCAGTATTGCGCCTTCATTCATTAGAGAATACAAGTCTGCCCCTGAGAATCCAGGCGTTCTTTCGGCTATTAATTTGAGGTTTATATCTTCAGCGAGGGGCTTCTTCAAAGCATGGATATTTAATATCGCCTCACGGTCAGATCTGTCAGGTAAATCTAGAATCACCTTACGGTCGAAGCGTCCTGGGCGTATAAGAGCTGGGTCTAGGACGTCGGGTCTGTTGGTCGCTGCCATGACTATCACCTTCTCATTCGGCTCAAAACCGTCCATCTCCACTAGAATCTGGTTTAAAGTTTGTTCCCTCTCATCATTGCCTCCACCGAAGCCACCTCCGCGAGTTCGTCCGATGGCGTCTATCTCATCAACGAAGATAATTGCTGGAGCAGACTTCTTGGCCATCTTGAATAAGTCTCGCACGCGCGATGCTCCGACACCGACGAACATTTCCACGAATTCAGAACCGGACAAGTGGAAGAACGGCACGCTTGCCTCTCCGGCCACTGCTCTCGCGAGCAGGGTCTTACCAGTACCAGGCGCACCTGTAAGAATGACACCTTTGGGAATCTTCGCCCCGATATCGAGGAACTTTTTCGGACTCTTGAGGAAGTCTACAATTTCCTTCAACTCCTCCTTCGCTTCCTTGCAACCAGCGACATCTTTGAAAGTGACGCGATTGTTCTTATCATTCGGGTCGGTGATACGAGCTTTAGACTGACCGAAGGTGAATGCTTGCATGCCAGCACCCTTCACCTGGCGAGAGATATAATAGAAAAAGAAGACGATAAATAAAATTGGGATAAGTATCGGTAGAACGTTGAGTAGCCAGAATCCAAAACCCGTGTCATTCTTCACCTCAATATCTGTGTTCGCGAGTACGTCTGCCTTCACTCCATAGTTAGTCAAAGTTTGTGAAAGAGAGGAACTAGCTTCTTTCTGTGATTTCTTCACGCTATCGTCCTTATAAGTTATTGTGAGTCTCTCTCCTTCGACGACAATCTTCTTCACTTCACCACTTGAAACACTTTTCGCCAAAACAGAAATAGCAACTTCATCTTCTTTCTTGTTAACATCAGAAAATACGATGTACGTAGCCGTAATCAACAAAAAGATCAAAATGACGCCCATAATACTAGAACTGAGCTTGGTGTCCTTTTTGCCCTTTTTACCCTTCTTTTCTTCTTTATTCTGGTCTAAGAAATTGAAATCCATCTGGCTACTTTATCACAAAAAACCCAAAATGTGAAATGGAATTTATTTGAATTTTCTTGTACAATCTAATCATATATGCCCTACTTTATGTCAGATGAAGAGCAAGAACTAGAAGAACAGAGACAGCGTGAGCTCCAATTAAAAATTGAAGAAGAAATTGAGATGGAACTTCAGAAAGAGCGGGAGGAGGCCTTAGAGAAAGAGAAGGAAGAGGAGCTTGCGAAGGAACTAGAGAAGGACACTGAAGATGAAACAAAGATTGAAGAAGAAAGAAGGGCCGAGCTTGAACTGGATTTAGAAAATGAAAAAACACTCGAGGAACAATATTCGAGCGATGACGATAGTGGTGAATAAATGATTTTATTTTAAAGTTCGCAATCTTTCTCCTTGCCAATATTCATAAAATGGGCCAAACACTAATCCAGAAAGAAACCAAAAAATAAATTCTTCAATAGGTACACCAATAAACCTGACACCACTTACCCCATATAGATATGTATGGTCTATCCATTCTCTAGAAATTAGAAGAACCACTAAATAAAAAGAAAAAGACACAAGTGCCATAAGAATGCCCGAAAGAAGAGAAGTCACAATTAAATCTTTCCGTATGAAAAGAACAACCAAAGCAGTAAGAAGCATGGCAACAGTGCTAGCCCAAAATGAAGTTAAACCGACTCCCCAAAATAACCACATTGTGGTCTGAGAAAGAAATAATAAGATGGTTAACCCTGCACCCACATGGTGATGTAGTTTTCTTTTATATAAACCACGTTTAAATACTACTTCATAGATAGTTGCCATTATCCCACCCGAAGTGAAAGCGATGATGAAATCCTCTATACCAATTCTTGTGCTAGTAATGTTCAAAGGCCTCCACCAATCTACGGTCCACCAATAATAAGATGTCATCAAACCCAAAATGCCTACCATCGTGCTCATTACAAGCATTTCTCTCCTTAAATCTTTTCGTTTTTTAAAAATCAAAATCCAGATCAAACCAAAAGGAATAAGGGCAATTAGATAAATAAATTTTTCATCAATTTGCATCTAGAAATTATATCATATTTATTTTGTGGAGATGACGAGAATTGAACTCGTGTGCAATAGGTTCTTGCTCTGAAGTCTACATGTGTAGCGCGCTTTTATATTTAAATTGGAAAATTATTAAACGAGCCAAATATTTTCCAATCGATTCTCTTTGTTTCGGAAGATTGGCGAGACGACAATCCCCTATCCCGATAATATTATGCCCCTGCTCATATATCGGAAGTCTATGAGAGAGACACCAGTTAGGCTAACGCGTAAGCTGGAACTAAATCTGACATACCGAAGTATGGAGACTTAATTTTGGAAGCTAATTTTGCAATTAAGCTAATGAACAAATTTTAACGAGATTGTGTTCATACTCGACATGCATCAAAGACAAAAGGCCTACTGTCTATGCCTTGCATCCCCATATTTTTTTATCAACGACCTTTATACTCACGACGAATTTCGATATCCGTCTCGCGTTTTTTAATAGTTTCTCTTTTGTCGTGTTTCTTCTTACCTCGGACGAGTGCTATTTCTATCTTTATTTTTCTGTTTTTATTATACACTGAAATAGGCACGATTGTCAAACTCTTATTCTTCTCACTCGCTCCGAGCTCCCCTATCTCTTTCTTGGTTAATAATAGTTTCCTATTACGTAACGGGTCATAGTCCATAGGTGCATTCTTCGCCTGATAAGCCGGAATATTGGAATTAATTAAGAATACTTCCCCGCCACGTACGATGACGAAGGCGCCTTCGAGCGACATATGTCCTCCACGCACAGACTTAACCTCCGAGCCTAAAAGCTCAATACCCGCCTCGTATTTCTCCAGGACTTCGTAGTCGAAGCGCATTTTTCGGTTTTCTGCATAATTCGCCATGTTTATATAGTATCACATCTACATAGTTCTATAATAAATGTGCTAAAATTGAAAAATGGCAAAGGATAAGAAACTAAACGTGTCCGGATACCGAGGAATCTGGGGACAAACACTAGACCAAGCAATAGTTGCTAAATATTCTCGAGCCTTCGCCTCTTTTACCAAAGAAGATTCTCAGAAAGAAAATCCGACCATCTTGGTGGGACGTGACGGACGTGAATCTGGCCCTGAAATAAAAAAAATTATAATCCCAGAATTAGAAAAACTGGGAGTAAGCGTTGTAGACGGTGATATTTTGCCGACGCCGACAGTGTTGTTCTCTGTACGCAAGCATGGATATGATGGCGCAATCATCATCACTGCTTCGCACAACCCAATAGAATACAATGGTTTAAAATTTGTAAACAAGGAAGCACTTTTCACTATTGAAAACGAAGTAGCAAAAATAGAATCATATTATGACCATTCCTAACTTCACAAAAGAACACGCTGATCAAATCCTGGCACATGTCAATGTAGCAGCTATTCGTGCACGTAAATTTAAAGTGGCTGTCGATATGATAAATGCCTCCGCCTGTGTGATGGACCCATATCTTTTCGAGCAACTGGGCGTTGATTTGATTCCTCTCAATAATGTTCCAAATGGGAAATTTTCGCACAAACCTGAACCCTTGAAAGAGAACCTGCAAGAACTTGCAACATTGGTGAGAGAATCTCGATCTGATATCGGTTTCGCTCACGACCCCGATGCTGACAGGTTGGTGATGGTCAATGAAAAAGGCGAAGTAATCTCAGAAGAATACTCCGTGGCTCTGGGAATTGAAAACATTATATCGAAAAACCCTGGACGAAATGTGGTAATCAATTTGTCTACCTCGCAAATGGGCGCAGATATCGCCAACAAATATGGCAGCAAATGTGTTCGTACAAAGATTGGTGAAGGCAATGTAGTGGCCGGAATGCTCGCCAACAATGCAATCATTGGCGGTGAAGGTAATGGTGGGATTATCTACCCAACCATCAATACTGTTCGCGACAGCTTCACCGGGCTTACACTCATACTCGAGCTTCTGGCTGAAAGAAAGCAATCAATCAGTGAGTGTGTAGACGCACTGCCTAAATACTTCATGAAAAAAGAGAAGTACCCCGTCGGAAATAATTTAAGTGAAATATATTCAAAATTAAAATCAAATTTCACCGAGGCGGAGATGGATGAGCAAGACGGCTTGCGTCTAGACCTCCCAGATGGCTCCTGGATTCATATTCGCCCATCGAACACTGAGCCAATCGTCAGAATGTTCGGCGAAGCCAAGGATGAAGAAACGATTAATGAATTATTTTCAAAGGTGAAGTTGACTATAGGTCTTTAATATGTTATTTCTAATGCGGAGGCAGTACACCATTCCCCTGTCAACGGAGACGGACGATGATACCGCATATCAATCTGTCCAGCTTTGCTGGTGGGGGTAAAACTACGGTTTCCAAGGTTCTTTTGGACACCCATCGTACCGTGATGATTCCTAAAATCACGACACGCCCCCGCCGCGACGCTGAAGAAACCCCCGAGTACATATTCACCTCGAGGGAGGAGTTTGAACTTCGTAGGTCACAAGGCCACTTCCTGGCAGTAGAGGAACTCAAGCTGAATGGAGAGATTCACTACTATGCAATCCCGGTAGTGGAAGAATGGCCTTCCATTCCCGAAGGGACCGAGTTGGTCCTTTCAGCTTTCGGAGAAAAGGCTCGCATGGCACAGGAGCACTTCCCGGAACTGAAGCTCATCTTCATCAGCCTCCGGGACAAAAACCTGCTGGCGGAGAGGTTGCGCCACCGTTGCCTCATGGACGGGAGTAATTTCGACAAGAAGTGGGCTCAGAACGAGCCCACTTCTT
>JBAZWP010000014.1:0-19124 GCA_041660345.1 Minisyncoccota bacterium | reverse complement strand
CTTGAGCTTCTTTTTCTTTATAACAAATTATTTTAAGATAATATCCACTAGGTCTCTTAATTAATTTAGCACTAGTTGTTTCATAATGTTTAATCTGATTTAAACCAAATACTTTAAAATATTTTTTAACACCCGCTAACCTAATTAAATTACATTTTATTTCAAAACATTGATTATCTAATTCTAATGAATTGTATTTTGATTTAAATTTAAGTTTCCCTACTATATTGTGCTTTTTCTTTTTAGATAAATTTAAAATATTCTGAATAAAACTCCTATGAACATTTTGTCTTAATTTAGAAGGAAGGAACTTTAACTCTTTTTCAATAAATTCATATTCTTTTTTAATTTGAATCAATTTAGTTTTTCTATCAAATTTAAAAGCATCATCTAATGATACTAAATAGTTATATAACCATTTAGCTTCAATGAAATACATTTTAAGATATTCTTTTTGGGTCTTATTACAGTGAGCTAGATCTATTTTAAGTTCGTAAGAACAAACTTGAAGATTCTCACGTCTTTCTTTTTTTGCTCTTAATGTTTCATTTATTTTATTTTTAGTTTCTTGCTTCACATATTAAGAAAAAGTAGAAAATAAGTATTGACATTTTTATATAAATTAGTGTATAATATAGATAATTAAAAAGTGCCCGTAGCTCAATGGAATAGAGCAACGGACTTCTAATCCGTAGGTTAAGCGTTCGAGTCGCTTCGGGCATACTATGACAACTAAAGCGGTAACTAAAGAATATATAATTAGTTATACTGAAAATAAATGTAATGGTGACTGTGAAGCATTGACTTCATTATATTGCGGGGGATTCAATGAAGAAAGTGTTCCTTTTTGCGTATTATATGATATAGGATTACCTAAAGAAAAAAATAATGATATTTTTAGATGTAATGATTGTAAAGAAAAAAATATATGATAATTGAAACATTTAAAAATGCTACAATTATAAATGAAGACTGTTTTAATGCTCTACCTAATTTAAATAATAAAGTAGACCTTATTTTATCTGATCCACCTTATAATATAACAGCTTGTGATTGGGATAAATCAATTGATTTAAATAAATTATGGGTTGAACTAAAAAAACTAGGTAAAGAAAATACGCCATATATATTCACAGCTAGCCAACCATTTACCACAGACCTGATAAATTCTAATAGAGATTGGTTTAGATATGAGTATATTTGGATAAAAACAAAAGCAAGTAACTTTCAAAACGCACGTAGAATGCCAATGAAAAGGCATGAAAATATACTAGTATTTTATAAAACATTACCAACGTTTAATAATAATCTAACTGAATTAGGTAAACCTTTAAAGAATAGCCGTAAAAATAAAGGTAGTAACTTGGGTCATTGCGTTGATAGTGGTAATTACTTTCAAGAAGAAGCTGGTTTTAAAACGTCTGATATATACTTTGCAAACCCTTCTGGTGCAGGTCATTTACATCCAACACAAAAACCAGTTGATTTAATGGAGTATTTAATTGAAACATATACTAATGAAAATGATATTGTACTAGATCCATTTGCAGGAAGTTTTACAACAGCGATAGCTTGCTTAAATTCAAATAGAAAATTTATAGGTATAGAATTATCAAAAGAGTATTATGAAATAGGTAAAAAGAGAATAGTTGACTTTACAGAACAATCAAAATTATTTTAAAAAAGGGAAATTAAATGATAACACTTATTGGAAATAATAACCAAACACCTGTATTAACATTTGAAATTGAAGTTATGGAAGACAACTCAATTGAAGTATTTGTTAAACAAAAAGGTATACGAATGCTCAATAGTCTTCTTAAAATGAGAATGGTGCCTAATACTAACCCACCTCAAATGGAATTCGCTGCAGGACCACCTGATATGATGGGACAGATGATGGATATGTTTAACCTAACTGGTATGGTTAATCAAGGTATATTCTCATTCATTAAAGCAAATACAAAAGAAGACGACTTAGTAGAACAAGTACCACCTCCAGTTAATTAAATATTTGCTAAGTAATCTATTAATATGATTACAAGAGAAGATATTTTTGAATGGATTAGCTGGCAAGATAACTATAAAGACTTATACCCTGGTTATAGTCCTGATGAAAGTAATTTCACAGATGAATACTATTTCGACACTAGAGAAGGCGCTGTTTTATTCGCTAATCAAGTAATAAGTGTTTTTGAAACTTTAGCATCTGATCCAACTATTAAAATATACCGTGCAATTTCAGCTAAAAGTAAACTTGATATTAACTTAGAATACTTAGGTGATGCGTGGTCATTTGAAATGGATTCAGCTGTTGAATTTGGTAGTCACAATGGATCAAACTTTTTAATAACAGCTGAAACCACACCAAGTAATATTGATTGGGAGCAATCGATAAAAAACTATCTTGAATTTTCAGGTAACTATGAAGCTGATGATGAAAATGAATTAGTTATTATAGATAGTTCAATAATAAACTTAAAAAGTATAAGACCTATTTAATTATAGTATCGGTTATTTCAACAGGTGCAGTTACTTCAGCAGAATCAGATGATGCTGTAAACTTAACATAAGTTTTAGGACCAATCACTAAAGATACTACAAGTAATATAAATAGAATTACTCCAATATATACTTTACTATCTTTTGAATCTGCTTTAACTTCAACCTTAACTTCTTCTGTTTTTACTTCAGCTTCTACTTTTATTTCAGGTGCTTTTACTTTTTTAGTCATTTTAGTTTTCCTTTTAATATATACATGTTTTTATAGAAAATATTTATTATTGCTCTATTTTTTGTATTTTTTAAATGTTTTTTTAACTTTAACATTTATTTTAAATGTTTTTTTAGGTGGTACAGAATCATAATCTTCTAAACCATCTAAATTAGTACAATCCCATTCATCTATTTCATTTCGATCTTTAGGGTCTAACTTAGCATATGCTTCATTGATTTGTTTAAATATTTCATCGAAATGCTGTTTAATTTCACTATCTTTTAATTGCTGTTCCAAATATTTATCCCAATTTGTCATAAGTTACTGTTGCTAGTTTGTCGCTGTTCTTGTTCTAATTTTAAAGCTTCATCATGTGCATCATCATAACTATACCCATTACTCATTAACTCGCGTTCATATATTTCATGTAGTATAGTTACAGGTATCTCTGATTTAATTAAACTGTTGTCAATCCATATTTCATTATATGGTATATAGTCATAAACTAAATCATGACCACCTTCAGTAAAGTTAATATCGTATTCATCTCTAACAACTTCACCATCTACTAACCATATTTCGATATCTTTATACTTCTTAATTAATTTAATATGAACATCTTTAGTATTTTTTTGATTAATATTCCTCAATTCTCTTTCATTATTTTCAGCTATATCATACGCCTTTTCATAAGGCATACCCTTTCCCATTAAATCATACTCAAGGAAAAGACGATAAATAAAGAAAGGTAACTCATTTTTTAAAACAGATTTATCAATCCAAAATTCATTTTTAGGGACAAATTTATAACGAAATGAATGACCAAAATTAGTAAAGTCAGGTTCTAATTCTTTACGAATCATTCCCCCATCTACTAACCAAATATTAATACCTTTAATCTTCTTTATTAAAAGTTCTTTAGGATTCATCTTGCTAAATCTTCTGGTAATCTCAATAAATCAGCATTAACTATAGGCTCATCAAAAGCACCTATATGAACCATATGATCTATTATTTCATTTGGATAATCAAAAGAGCCTATATTAGAATAATAACCACTCCCACTTAAAAATCTACTTATTGTGATATCCGGTTTATCTTTATAAACTAAAATAAGACGCCAGCCGGGTCTTAATTGTTCTAACTCTTCAAATACATCTTGTTCAGTAAGTGTAATCATTTTTATTCCTTAGTAACACTTAATTTATCTTTAACTTTATCTACCATCGAATTCCAACTCTTGAATTCAATTGCTCTATCATCTATAAATATGCTTAAAGACGGTTTCTTTACATTAGTTATTTCAAGTGCCGGCGCTTCTTCATCGAATTCTTCTTGCCAGTACTCATTCAACCACTCTTTAATTTCTTTATCTTGCTTACGTGCTGTAAAGATAACAACATTATAATCTTCCAATAAATCCTTAATAGCTTGCAATGCACCTTTCATTGGTGGATCATAAATAGTACCATCTTTAAAGCCTTCTGAATATTGGTGAATAACACCATCAAAATCAATTGCTATCGTTTTCTTTTTAGCAAAAACCCTTTTACGATCACTATTCAATAATTTATCCATATCACCCTATATCTGGTATATTATATATACTACCCTGCTGTTCAGGTTCGTTTAAACCAAAGAAATCTTTAATATCATACTCAGCTTCTTCTAACCAGTCGCCTTCTTCAACTTCTTCAAACCACATGGATACTTCATCATAACCATAAGCGTATAAAAATTCATCTGTAAATAAAGGTGAACCATCAATACCTAACCATGCAGCCCATGACCAGCTAGCAGCAGCATCTGATATATTTATTTCACCATCATAAAATGCATTACTAGGTTCTAATGTTAATTCTTCTCCATTTATATGTTTAATTATAACACTAATTGAAGATCCCATATGTTCACTGAAAATAGCTTCAACACTAGCAACTTGTTTATTAACACCTAAAGATAATAAGTATTGCATTACTTTATTTTCATAATGAACCATTACATTATTTATACGTTCATCAGCTTTATCTCTTGATATAAATAGTTCATAAGTACGCTGTAATTCAGCGAAAACACTATCTTTTACTTTATATAGTTCTTCACCAAATTCATCCTCTTCAACAAATTCAATTTCATCTTCAAGATTATACTGATTGATGAAAGAACGATAAGTACTTATTTCAAAAAGATCATTTGTAAGCATTTTTACCTCTTATGTATGAGTATGTCTTAAAACCCACTCAAATGTAGAATAATCATTAGTACCTGTACAGTACACTGTAAAATTAGCAGTGATTGCATTTCTAGTAACTCTAATATCACCTACAGTTGGATCATCATCTAATCGATTTATTTCAATACTGTAACTAAATCCAGCCGGTGCCCTATTAAAAAATGGTGCAAGGTTTATAACAACACCTGTTGTTGAATTAAATGTAGCAGTTCCTCTTAATCCATGTGCTTCAGATAAGCTATCAAATGAACCTCGAGCATTATAAACTTCTCTATCAACCCAAGGAGATCCACCTGCAAATAATCTTAAGTCTATAAAAGTTGTTATACCTGTACCATTTGTTATAAATTTAAATAAAGGTACAAATAAAGCTTCAAACATATCAGGAATAGTTGCAGCAACAGTTACAACACCTGCATTATTTATATAATAATATGTTGTTACATTTGGGTTAAGTACATAAGGTGTCGCTGTATAGTAGTATCGAGTACCACCAACGACAGCTGAACCAGCGCTCATTGTAAAAGTTAAAGCTGCAGTTTTCTGATAGTCTAATCCTTGTTCGACATAATTTTGAGCTGATATATATCTTAAATCAGTTATCATTCCAGCTGTTACATTTGCGTTAGCAATCCTTGAGAGTGATGCTACAACATAAAGGTAACCACCTGTAACAGCGGGGGGTACAGCAGAACCTTCCACGACTATGAATGTAGGCACTAACTTACTTCTATTCGCCGTTTGACCTATTACAGGGTCTACGAACATATCACTGTCACTATGATAATCCCACTCTTGATCATCAATATGAACCCAAACATAGTCTGTTCTAGCTCCACCAGGAGTAGTTAAACCACTAACAGTAACTTCTTCATCTATTATAATTTGTTGACCATCTATAACAAACATGCCAGGTAATATTGAAATACGGTTAGTAGTATTGTCATTTATAACAACTTTCCAACTATCCTGACCGGCATTGCTATTCTGGGCAAAGGCGTATCTCATTAAGTCATATTGAAAAGATAATTGAATATCCTGCAACTCATTCATTTCAGTTGCAGGAGCTTTACGCCCATCAATTATCTTAACTCTATAGTAATTTTTATTTTTATCAAAAATCATTTAAACCTTCTAAGATATAATTCATTTGTGCCTTCTAAAAACCCATCTTTATATACTTTTTTAATAAGTCTTATTAAAGGTTCCCTTGAATTATTATTTATATACTTTATTGCTTTTTCTATTACATCTGTATCAACATTCCATTGAGGGTCCTTAGGTCCTATTGCGTGTCTATCATTACCATCATAAAACCCTTCTACCCAAAGAGCGCTAAAAATTAATTCAGCTGATGTAAAAAAACTATCTTCATTTTCATCCATATGAAATGCATTGTAAAGCTCATTAAAATAATTTCTTAAAACTGATTCATTCATTTATAAACCCTCATTCGGTATCATTACTACCGTCTTCAAAACCTTCTTCATATATTTTATTTATAGCTTCATGGAAGTGACCTGTATTTTTAAATAGCCTTTTTCTAGAACTTATATAATCAGGTTCAACAGCTATTCTATCTTCTGAGCCGCTACCATCAGTATACCCATCTTGGTAAATCATTTCAATAACTTTTGATATTGATTCACCTAAATTAATCATTTTCGTATAATTTTCAACATATTCGTCAAATTCAGCATCACGAGCAGTTACCATATTTAATGCGTCTTGACCTGCGTCTGTTTGCATAATACCCACTTCAGGTAATTCTTCCTTTTCAATAGTTTCAGGTTCTACTAATTCAACTACTTCTACAAAGTTTTCTTTTTCAAGTAGCTCATCTAAAAATTCGTCTCTTTTTTCACAGCAATTAAATGACTTTTCTTTTTGGTCTAACTTATCGCCATTTGTTTCTTTCCATTTAAGGATAAATGATTCTTTAGCGCTCTTTTTTTCAAATTTATCACCTAAACCAGTCATCCACTTATCGGAATTTGTATTTAAACCCCATTTACCTCTTAACATATCTGTTTCAGTATGTGCATTAACATCATCAATTAAGTCTAAACAAAACTGTAATAGTTCTTTTTTACTTTTATATGTGCTAAGTACTTTTTGTAACTCAGAAGCAGTTTCAGATATAACTTCTTCACCTAAATATTTCATATCGTCTGAAAAAGTCGCCTTATCAGCTTCTTCTATTACACCTTTAGGGCTATTTAACATTACATCATCAAGTTGTTTTACTTCTCTCTTAAGCCCAGCTCTAATTAAAACTTCCCTACAAAATACCATCGCATCAAGGACACCCCATTGTAGAGCGCTTGATATTTCAGATATTAGATTAGTACTTTTTTGAGGAACCGATTCATCCCACGGAGGTGTATAAGCACCTACAATTATATCTCTTATTTCATCGTCTCTCATAATACCACCTTAAATAAAGAATTTACTATTTGCAGTATCTAATTCTTTTGTCAGAGCTTCTAATATAGGTGCAAGCATTCCCTTTTGTTCTTTAGTTAAAGATGGGTCAGCCATAAACTCTATAAGTAAATAAGACCCACCATTATCTAATACTAAGGTGCTATCAACTACCTGTGTCGAAAACTTCATATCATAATTATATTCAATCTTGGAAAGTACGCCGTTAATAACCTGATCAGCTGCGTCTTTCTTACTTGTAATCATTGCGGAAAATGAATCTATATCATAAGTACCTAAATTTATTTCGTACTTAATTTTAGCGCTTACAGCATTACCAACCTGGTCAACAGACCAATGTGCTGAGCTATTAGTATTACCGCCTATATCATTTAAATCTTCGGATGATAATTCTTCATCACCCATTAAATCTTCTTCACCTGCGGCTATCTTAGAACCTTTTCGTGATGTATTAGGACAACTTGATACGTTTTCAACTCTAACTCTACCTGATGTATCAATTTCATCACCACGCATATCAATGTCAATAAAGATATCGAGGCCATTTAAATCTGGGTCGTGAATTTTAAAACCTGGTGAACAACCACATGAACACCCTGCTACCTGACTCCATGATATTTTCTTAGGATAAGGTAACCCAATTTGTTTGAATACAAAAGGTAAGAATTTACTATAAATTTTATTAGGCCTATATTCTCTATTTCTTAAATTCTCAACTAAATTTTCACCTTTAGGGAAAAAATATACTGTTGAACTTTTGGGTGCTTCGCCTGTTCGTCTTAATTTTTCAGCATCAGCTACTTTTATACTTGTTATTCGCATATTAACTCCATAAAATTATAATCTTTCATCAAAATTTATAACCGCAATACTTCTACTTAATTCTAGAAGGTTACTAACAATTCTTTTATCTTCACTGAATCTTACATTTACTTTAACAATTTCGGCTAATTCTGTTAAAACTTTACCTAAGCCGTTATTTTGAACTAAATCATATAAAGCATCTTCTGTCATTTTAACTCCATGAACTAAAGTGTATTTCGTATTTTATACCATTACTAGTAAACCAATCGCCTAAATTATTCCAATTTACATTTGACAATAAATTAGGGTTTTCTTTTAACATTTTATAAAGCTTTCTAGCAGATGTGGGACTTGAAGATTCATATACAGTATAATATGGGTCAGCTAATTGTAAGTCTGAATCAGGACTATACGATGTAAATTTAGTCCACTCTGATTTTATACTAAAATCAATGCCATTAGCTTTAATTGCACCAGCATCAGATGGTGGAACTTTTAAATAATAAACTTCTTCATATTCTGGTCTTATATCTGATTTTTGGTTTAATTCAATATCCACATCTTTAATAGCATCATTTAATTTTGTTACAGCTGAAATATAGTTATCATTTTGATCAATTTTAGATTGTCTTATTAAATTAGGTCCACCATATTGATGCTTTCTCATAACATTTGACTGATAATATAAACTAAAATAAGCCTTACCAAGTTTCTTTTTCTTTTCTTCGGTAGGTAATTCCTCAATAAGTATTCTATCCCAATCGTAAGTTATGCGAATTGCATCACCTATTATTTGCTTAGAATCGGATCTCCAAGCATAATAAGTATTCTCATAAGCTATCTTTTGAATGCCTTCAGCAGTAACTTCAAACATAAATATGTTCCTTCTAATATACTTTACAGTATAAATTATAGAAAACAATTACAATATATATTATTTTCAATAAAATGTCAAGTTTAAAATGTTACACGCCATACAAAAGTGATAGCTACATCAGCACCAATATTCCATATTGGAATAATGCGATATGCTAATAAATAACCACCATTTATAACGTCTGCGTCAGTACCACCAAATAAACCTAATTCCATTAGTGCCCCAGTTGGTTCACCTTCTGCAAAACTTGTAACAAAGTCTACTATCATAGTAGGATTAGCTGATGGTGTACCATCTGATAAAACAAATTGTGTACTTGTTATCGCTTTACGGTAGTATTCTGCTTTTAAATATGAATCAGACCTCACAGGAACAGGTGGATTTGAAGTATCCCACCAAGGTAAGCCACTACCTAGAGCCATATGAGTAACAGCTGGTATTGGTTCACCTTTCGCTAAACTAGCAACTAATATATCACCAGTTTCAACAATAAGGTTTTTACCAAAGTCGATATATCTATCATCACATCCTTTTTGCTTTACAATTGCAAAAACTCTACCCTCTTTTATCAATGCTTTTTCTTGCATTACTATCTTTGGGTGTATTGAATCCAATCCATTACTTAATTTATCTTTCATTATCATAAGGTCTTCCTCTTAAGGTTCTATAATTATCAATACTATTTCATCTTCTAATAATGTTGGTGCGTACCAAACATCGTCTCCGCCCCAATCTGAAAAATACCATGTAAATACACTGCCCCACCTATACCAAAAAGAATCTTTCGGTGTCCATGTAACCAAAGCGTCTAAATTAGTATCGCCTAAAGTTACTACATCTTCTTCACCATTTAAAACAAATCGTATATCAGCCCAAATATGTGCTGGTTTTATTATATTAACAATATAGCTAATATCCTTAATAGCATCCTGCATACCTACACTGGATATACTCTCTGATTCAACATATAAATCAATATCAAATGTAAATTTTTCAGATATATCGTAAACACCACTAATATAATGCTCATGAACTACAGCATTAAATCCTGTTAATTCTTTAATCATATCTTCAATATATTGTTTACGAGATCCTAATACTAAGTATTTTGCTAGTACTTTAATAAAGGTAATATATGGAACTGATAAATTTAATAATACTTGAACATTATTTGGATGAAGTAAATATCCAAAATTAACATAAGCGTAAGTTTGGTCTATTTTATTTAAATCGAAGTTATCAACTAAATTCTGACCCTCTTGTCTTACTAATGCTATCTCTCTTGCTAGTGCTCTATAAAAAGTATATACAAACGTATTTGAATTTTTAGGGAAAATCGACGAAAGATTAGATTGTGCGTTCTTTGCAATTTGATTCGCAACACCTTCTCGTTGTCTTAATTTATATTTATCGTCGTATATCATTATTTTTCAAATATATTTATGTCACCAATCATCGGATAAGATAGATGAGGAATAGTTAAATCAAGTATTGAAATATCATTGCTATGTACCATATATGTTACATAGTAGCTGTATGCTGATGGACTCGACCCATAAGCTAATGATACATATAACGCATTATCTGATGAAATATAAAATGCACCTTGGGTATTTGATACTTCAGTAATAGATAGCGCTCGATATAACGATTCAGAGTTCTGATATACACCTGAGAAATAATTTTCAGGCGCACCAGTTTCATAACATCCAAAAGTAAATGCGCTTGGAGGAGTCGCATATACAATATAAGCGCCAGATACAACAGGTATAAACGATTGATTAACTAATTCTTTTACAATATATGTATCATCTGAAAATTTAAATACTGTAAAAGGAACATCAACATAATCAACACCATCTGTTTTTTCAAAATCGGCTATAATATCGGATTGATGGACAGCATCACCAGCTTTTTTATCATCTAAGTCACTATCAATAGAATTAGTTATCTTATACTTAACAGTTTCAGGGCTAATATTTCCAATAAATTTAGCATAAGCTTCAATATCAATGGGTGATGGATTCATTTGTTTTACTAAAATATCAGCATCAACATGTTTAAACGTATCGGTTTGATTTTGTACCGTATATAATAATGAATTATAAGTGTAAGTAACTGTTATATTTTCTAATGCTTTATAAGTAACTACAACAGATTCACCATTAGCAATTCTACCTGATGGTACACGAACTAAATAAGGTGGTGATGATTTTTTATTTGCACTAGTCTTATAATCAGTTCCATCGTATAATATATAGTCAATATTATCACCATATAAAACACCATCATCTGATTCAACTATAACACTTGTTAAATCCACACCATTTCTTGTAAGATAACCTTTCTCAGTTCCCTTCATTACAACATTGTCTGTAACATCATAATAATTATCAGCTGGTAAACCATTAATATTAGATCTAAATATTCTAAGGAAATCTTGTGAACATGTTGACCAACCTGATAATAACGGGTCATCCATTTTATAAAGTAGGTAACCACCAGACGATGATGCTGTTTGAGTATCTGTATATTGTAATAGTGTACCACAATGTTCACCAACAACAGATGATATTTCTCTTACAGGCTGATATGATAAAATAAAATCAGCTATTCGAGCATAATCACAAAGTACTCTTATAACATCGTTTGGATCAGGTTGATGATAAATATTTAAACCTTGGAACTTATCAACTAAAATAGTATTGTAATCTGTTATAGATACATTAGTTAAATCATAAGTATAACTTTGAGTTATATTAACAATACCTAAAACATTAGTTATAGGGTATCTTAAACTAACATCACTATCTAATAATCTAAATGTAAAGTCTAAATCACCAATTGTATTAATTGTATTTTTAACTGAGTATTCAACTTCAAACTTATCTGAAGCACTCTTTAAATTTTCACCTTTAATATATAAGTCAACACTACCATATATATGCTTTCTTCTTAAATCATCATAATCTCTTTGCATATAATAATGCCCAGCATTAACTTCAGATACTTTTTCAACACTAGGAATTCCTGCAAGTAATTTTATATAACCTTGGTAAGATCCAGTATCAACGCCTGCAACGGAAATCATGCATCGTGTACCATATTCAATATTATTCTCGCTATCTGTTCCACCATAAGTTGCAGTATCATTAACACAATAGAATGCATACTTAGTTGTCAATGAAGATACTAAAGATTTTATTGTATTAACGTCAACAGTGTAGCTTTCGCCAATGTCAACAGCTTCAATAGGTACTTTTATCTCGTATCGCTGATTAGCATCATTCCAATATGTATTGCGTTGCAATGCATACATTGTAACTTCTTGCATAGTTTGGAAAATACGTGAAGGCATTTCACTTGTACCAATTGTAGATATACGAGTATTTATAGGTACAATAACGTCAGCTTCTAAGTATTGGTCAGTATAGAATATTACTGAACCTTTAGCTTTTTCACCTGTTTTACGATATAATCCAAAGTTTTCACCTAACTTATCATAACTAAAATCAATTATAGACTGTAATGAATCGTCAGATACTAAACCAAGTGCGTCTTTTAGTGATTGTTTTAAAACAGATTCAGAAATTGGATCTGATATACCATCACCATTAGCATCATCGAAAGCCATTAATGTTATAAACGACTGGCTGATATGCATAAACCATAAAATGGTATATAACTTATTAATTTCTTCAGCTGGTATATTTACCAATAAATCATTAATAAATTTATTAGGTGATATATCTGCGTCTATTTCTTCATTTAAAATACTTTGACCTATTGATAATGCAATATCACTCTGTGACTTAATTGGGAATGATACATTAATAGGTATTGAAATTGGATTTGCAGATACTTCAATAGAATAAGCTGATTCTATATTATCAACACCATCGTCATAAACAGATGTAACAACATAAAAATAAGGTTTTTGGTCTAATGCTGTATGTGTAAATTTAACATTCTCAATAAAAGTTGAAACATCCTCAATTATAGTACGTCTTGATAAATAACCTGATGCTGGGTCATATGTTGTATTACCTGATTCAATAACTTCTTTGGAAGATGATAAAAGAACTTCTTTTATAGTTACATTCGATTTATAAGGACTACCATTTATTTTAGTATACCCAAATTCGCCGCCACCGGTTTCATCTGAGTAATATATATTATACCCAATAATATTAGACACTTCATTTATCGCAACCCATTGAACGTCTACTTCATTAATTTTAGGAGTTGCTGATATACCTGTTGGTGGTTTTATTACCATACTAATTACCCAATCATATTAATACTTGTTTGATAATTTAAATCAGTTAAAATTGACCTACTAGCAGCAGATTCAATTTCAATCTTTATAGATACCGAATCTATCGTTGGATTAGTAACATTTACTTGTAATAACTTTTTAATCTTTTCATCCTCAGTTAAAGCTAAGTATCTAGATTTCTTAAGCTGTTCTTTTTGAATATTATCTACTAAAGTATAAGATTCAGAAACAATTAATGGCATAAGAGCTCGTGCTGCATATGCTCTTCCTATTAAAGACTCAAAAATAGTACCATACCAAATATAATATTTATTACTTGATTTTATTGTAAGCGCATACTTTTCTAATTCTTGTGCTAATTTTAATGTACCTCTAACAACAGCAATATCACCATTTTTATCTAGGTTACCGTCTTTCAATATACCTTTTGATGCACATCTTTCACAATAATCTCTATTAGTTGGATATGTTACCATCCATAAATCGTCTGTATTTTTTGTAATATTATTTAATTGTATGGATCTTTTAAAGGGTAATGTCGATGTTGCAATATTATTATTATAAAAATCAGATGATCCATCTCTATCTGTAATTATAGACCACCCATATAATGAATTATTAGGTAACACCTTAACATTATTACGGAATAAAGCGACGTCTCGAGCTAAAGATGCTTTTTTTAACTTAAAAGTACGTAAATCCGGCTCTAAATACACATATTCTTTTTGAATATGATTACAAAGCGCCGTAATTTTAAAATCAAACGACATTTAAATTCCTCTTATAAGCATCTTCCCATAATTTATAGTTCTTATAAATATTAAAATTAGAAAAGACTAAATTGTAAGCATTATTACTAATTTCTTTTCTCTTTGTCTCGTCGTTAACTAAATCTGTTATTATTTTAACCCATTCATCTGGGTTATTATTATCTGCAAGATAACCATTCACGCCATGTATAACTGTATCATTGTAAGGCAAACAATTAGACGCAACTGTAACAGCTCTTACAGCACTAAATTCAAGATATTTTAAATTACTCTTTGAATGATTAAAAGCGGTATCTTTAACAGGTGCTAAACCAATATCAATACCTAAATTAGTTAGTACCTTACGAAATTCAGGGAATGCAACACCTTCTACAAATTCAACTTTTCCTGAGAATCGCTTAAAATTCAATGGTATATACCCAAAAAATATTATTTTTAAAGGTAAATTAGATTCTAATAATCTTTCTAGTACAGGTATAATAAATTGTAAATCCTCAAAATGCGTTGGTGATCCAAACCATCCTAAACGCACTTCATTCTTAAAAGATACTTTTTCTTTTTGTGGTCGAGGCCATAATCTAAAATCAAGTGAGTTTGGTAATACTTCAACATTATTATTATAGTTCAATAATACATTTTTTAATGATTCAGTTGAACATGTAACTAAATTAGCAGCGCTAATTAATGATTTTGCACTATCAAGATGATTAGATTTATGAAAAGTTGCATATGCGGGTGAATTCTTACTTACATTAAATATATCATCATCTAATTCATAAACAACCACTTTACCTTTATTCTGTAAATCCTTAAAAGTTTTAAGTAATTTATCTGAATAGCATCTTTGAAATACACAAATATCAGACCAATGAAATGCATATTCAGAAAAGAAGTCCATTTGCTTTACATTAAAACTAGCACGTTCTTCTAATAACATTCCAGGTGATACAAGTCGATAGTAACCACAACCAACTTTATCCGCTAAATACATTGAAACCTTTTTTAAATCTAAACGCATATCAATCCTTTATTAAAAATTTATACTTCTCAGTATCATTAAACATATCTTCAATTTCTTCAAAAATTGTTTGATAATTTTCTTTTAAAGTAATTAAACTCAATTTATATTGTGTAAGCTGTTCTCTCTTTAAGTTTAGTCTATATAATTTTTGTTCATATGATTCTAAAAATTTAATATCATCTAAAACATTTGATTTTAAATTCCATATTTTCATAGCCATTTCAGCATCTTGGTTTATTTTTCTATATGGATTACTTGTATCAGTATAAATTTCATTATTAACCGCAGTTTGCCAATCTATAGTAATACCCATATTACCAGCTTTAATAGTTGATGCTGTAATTTCTTCATTTAGGTATGTAATTTTCTGAGTAACATAAGCGATACGCTTATCAATATCAGCTATCTTATCAACTAAAAAAGTTTCAAAGACTTTATACTCAGAATATTTAAATGACCCTAGAAAATTATACATTTGTAAATGTCTGCTCCAATACTGTCATACTTGCAGTAACTACTGTTTGTTCACCACCACAAACGAATGCAAAACCACCTGTAAAAGTGGACGGGTTGGGTTGTGGTGCGTTAGGATCTGCAAATGCACCTTCTATCCTTTCAACGAAATCAGCTGTGCCCTCCTGTAATGCTGGTAAATAAAGTGCATCAAATTCACCTAAGGCTAAAGCTGAAGCTATAAAGTCTAAAACATCCTGTATTAAATCAATTATATCCTGTAAGTCTTGAATTTTTTCAGTTAACATTGCAATCATCTGTAAAATATTATTAGCTGCATTTTGAACAGATGCCAATAAACCATATAAGAACGAGATCAATTGATTTACAAGTTCGTCTATTTGAGGGAATAACTGTCTATAATTAATTGTTTTCCAATTAGGCTCAGTTGATTTAGGTCGTTCGCCTGATTTTAATAATAACTCTAGCGCTGGTGCGAAAACTTTTATATAATCATTAGAGTCAACATTAGCATCTAATACTCGACGAATTATATACCAATATTTTTCACCAGGTGTTACATTACTATCTTCATATTCATATCGACACCTAGACATATCAACAACCCATGGTTCAGACATATCATTGGTATTAAAATCAAACATATTAATTGAATTAACAGTAGTAAGATAAGATGGTGTAGCGTTTTCATCACCCACAACTTTATAAATATCAAAATCAGTTGAGCATACATTCCAAGCGTCAGACCATTGAATACGATTTATATTAGTAGCTTCAGTATAATATACGCGGTCCAGTCCAAAAGGTTGTGGTTTTATATAAGGCTCGAACGCTTCAAATATAGAACCAAGCTTATAGAAAAGCTCATTAATTTTATTTAGTAATGTGAAATCAACTGAAATCATTAAAATAAAACCACCCATATAAGGTGGTATTGGTAAACTTACAGTTGGATCTCCTGGGTGTCTTGGTGGAAATGATGGTGCGCTTATATCATAATCATCAAAAAGTGATTGTCTAAGTATAGCTAAAAATTGACCTGTACCACCAGGCATAATAGCATCTGGGTATAAAAGAGTATAATCAGCTGTATCTTTCGCTACATTAGGAAAGAACTCACCTAACTTATCTAAATTTTGTAAAAAATAATTATATATTTCAGTTATATTCATGAAATATAAAATGGACCCATCATTAAATTGTAACTCATAACCTTTTGGTGTAACATAAAAGTCGTAGTTACCTATTATGAAATCAACTAACCCACTAACTGATGATCTAAAACTGTTAACTTGATCTGCAGCTGATGTTGTACCCATTTTATCTAAAGGATTAATACCAATAATATAAAAGTTAGTTCCAAGTAATGTATCAACCTGGTCTTCAATAAGAGTTATAAGTGCCTGAATAACTACAACAAGCGGATTTACAATGGTAGCAATTATTAACGCTAAAATATTTAGGACATTTACAACAACAGTTAATATACCTTGAATTGTAGTTAGTAACTGTTGTAAAGGCGTGATGATAGGTGCGAGCCATGGGGCTATAGTAAGTTGAACTCTTCGCCACGTATAATTAGCCATTAATCCTTTTTATCCTCTTTAGGTAATTGCTTTACTATTTCATCTCTAACCTGTTCTAATGATTTTTTCAAAAGTTCTAATGTCTCTTTTGTCTTTACTAATGAATCACGCATTAAAAATGTTTTACCAAAATCAGCGTTTACTCTTCTCCATTCATACTTCTTTTCCATACTATATCTCTCTTAGAAAATTATTAATAAATTTATCTTTGATATCTTTTTGACTTTTATAATGATTTAGCAGATTCAGTCGTCCTTTAATACCATACCTTTCATCATCTAAAAGGTCGATATGATTTTGTAATGATCTCATATTCTGTATTGATTCTAAAAAAATTATTTGATTTTCAACACTTGAATATAAAAAATTTAATATATCTTTAAGTTCATTATTATTTTCATTAAATAAATAGTATATTAAAATTCTAGCTAAATATCTTTCATCACCTTCAAGTATATAATTATAACTAATTGTTTCTTCATCATATTCAGCTACAATGGGATAATCAATTTCTGTTAAATATGTGTAAGTAATATAAATACAATCATCTCTTTTTAATTTAATAAACCAATTACATTTATATTCCAAGTCTAATATATCTTTTGGACATATTGTATTCGAGTAATATATATTATTTAAAACTTGAGGCGCAACATTTACACCATTAATTCTTGCATCGATAATTTCATAGCATATATTTTGTAATTCAAAAGAATGAATTGGATCTAATAAAATTCGATTTGAATATGATAATTCTTTACCGTTAATAGAACAATCTAAAATCAATTCGTCCTTTGTACTTTTAATCATTTGGTAGACATTACCTAACTCATCTTCAAATAATGTTGTAACAGGGAATAATTTGTTTATTTTTATTGTGTTATCTTTGAAAGATTCATATTCTAATTTATTCCATTGTAAATTATTTATATTATAAATATCGCACTCAATAGGATTAGTGAAAGACTCATTAAATTCAACTTCATAATATGTATCATCATATTTAGTACATGATACCACTTTAATCCATTTATTACCAATTTTGCAATAACCTCTTAAATCATTTTTAATATAGTACTTATTAAATGATTGTATTATGTTATTAATTACAACTTTATTAGAAGGCATATCTTGAATTTTTAATGAAAAATTTTCAAGTAGCTTGGAGCCTTTTGTAACTGTTATAAAAGATGCTTTTAAAGTATCCCTTTCATCATCAATTAAAATAACTTCTTTCACATCTTCAACTTCTTTATTTAAAGATATTAGTCTATTATACTCTATTTCAATTGAGTTATTAGGCATTAAAGGTTCACTCAAAATAAGAAAAGTATCATCTATAATCCCGTTACATTTTAAAGTAGATGGTATGATATCTTTATGACCTAAATCAACTATACGCAAAGGTTGTGTGGAATTATTTTCTATTACTCTAATTTCATGTCTATCAACAGTATAATTAATAATTACCTTACCAATATCATCAAAAAATCGAACTCCTTTTTCAAATATAGTATAATAATTTTCAACTATATTTAAATAATTCCCACGCATTGGTGCTGAGTATTCCAAAGATTTGTCTTTATCTAATGTTCTAGGTATAAACTCAACTCTCTTTTTTTCACAAACTTGTGCTTCTCGACATTTAATATTTTTAGTTAAAATTATCTTATTGTCCTTAAAAGTAAAAAGAGACTTGTCTAGTAATAAAGCATTATATCTTATTGAAACCGAATCAGGTATTATCTTTCTATCTGCAGGTAAAGAAACACCAGTAAAATTAGCTATACTACTCTTTATAGATGCTTCACCTTTATTTTTAATAAAGTGCTTTTCTTTTAAAAGATCATAATATGTTTCAATACCATTAAAGACAACATTTGAATTTTTAATATATGGTAAAATTTCTTTTTTTATAT
>JBAZWP010000013.1:0-20024 GCA_041660345.1 Minisyncoccota bacterium | reverse complement strand
GTCTGGGGATTTTTTCCAAGGACCTGAATAAAAATCTAAAACTGCGAAACTTTAAACCTTCTTGAAAAAATCTTTATCCGCTTCTTTTATAGACAAAGAGATTTTTCCTCGTTCTTTATCTACGTTGATGATTCGGACTGGCACAATCATTCCCTCTTTTATTATATCGCTAACGCGTTCAACACGGAATGGGGCCATCTCTGAAATATGAACCATCCCGTCGGTAAAGTCATTAAGTCGTACGAAGGCACCGAAGTCAGCAATCTTCACCACTTCACCCTTCAACATCTCTCCAGGCTTGAATTCATGAGTCATTTCTTCCACTATTTCTTTCGCTTTTTGAGCAGAACCATTCTTGCCAGTTAGGTATACAGTGCCGTCATCTTCAATAGTTATTTCAGCTCCCGTTCTTTCTTTAATATCCTTAATTGTCTTACCACCGCCACCGATAACAAGTCCTATTTTAGCTGGGTCAATCTTGATGATCAGAATAGTTGGTGCATTGGCAGATATATCCTTACGAGGTTCAGCTATCTCCTCCTTGATTCTATCGAGGATGGCGAGACGTGCCTTCTTTGACTGACGCATTGCTTCACCAAGAATCTTTATTGGTACTCCTTCAACTTTTACATCGAGTTGGATTGCCGTTACTCCAGTACTACTGCCAGCAATTTTGAAATCCATATCTCCATGATGGTCCTCTGGGCCTTGGATATCAGTCAAAATCTTATACTTGTCATCACTTTCATACATGAGACCCATGGCGATGCCAGCGACTGGTGCCTTTATCGGTACACCACCATCCATCAAGGCCAAAACTCCCGCAAAAATACTTGCCTTGGAAGTCGAACCATTGGAAGCCATCGATTCAGAAACAATGCGCATCGTATAAGGGAAGTCTTCTTTGGAAGGCAGAATCATAGCCAATGCTTTCTCCGCGAGTGCACCGTGTCCCACTTCACGACGATTGGTCATACCGAAGCGTCCAGTTTCTCCAGCCGAATACGGAGGGAAATTGTAATGATGCATAAATCTCTTTTCGACTTTCAATTGCAAACCATCAACTAGATTTCTATCTTCTGGCCCACCGAGGGTAAGGACAGAAAGCACGTGTGTGCCTCCACGATAGAATATCCCCGAACCGTGAAGCACAGAGGAAAGTCCGCCAGCTTGTGCATACAAATCTCGTAGTCCATCCATCGCTCGTCCATCAGCTCTTTTATTTTCTTCTATCGCTTTTTTGTGGATGATGTCGTTCTCCGTATCATCGAAAAGGTTGTCTTCTGGGGCGAAATCCTTCCTATCTCCATATTTGTCAGCGACCATTTTATTCCAGACGGAATGCAAGTGGTCGATTTCCTTTTTACCTGGACCAGAAAAAATTGCTTCTTCCATTTTCGGTAAAATTTCTTGATTGAATAATTCAACTGATTCAGGATTGATTACTTCTTTCTCGATAACTCTTTTTTCTTTGCCGATTTCTTTTACGATATTTTTCTGGAAGTCTTCTAGTTTGGTTATCTCCTCGCTCGCTCTCTTGAACGCCTCTTCGAGCTCGTCTTCACTGGTCTGGTGAGCTGAGGCTTCTATCATGTTGATATTGCCATCCTTGCCACAGATAGTTAGGTCGTATTTATATTGAGATTCGTCTTCACGTAATGTCTGAGAAGGGTTGATGGTTAAAATATCACTGTCGTACTTGCCTATACGGACACAACCAACAGGACCATTCCAAGGAATATTAGATACAGCGAGAGCAAGTGAGGCCGCATTCACAGCCAAAATTGTTGGATCATTGTCATCCACGGCAAGCACTGTGACGATGACTTGCACGGCGTGGCGAATGGATTGCTCGAAAAGTGGTCGAAGAGTGCGGTCAATGACGCGACTCGCAAGCACAGCTTCTTCACTCGGTTTACCTTCCCTCCTCACAAACCTTGAGCCCAAGATTTTACCAGCGGCGTAAAACTTCTCCGCATAGTCCACTGTTAAGTTGAAGAATCCTAGCCCGCTCTGGCTGTCTTTCGACATACAAGCAGTGGCGAGAACTATCGTCTCCCCATACCGGAGCATTACGGAGCCATGTGCTTGTTCTGCTAAATCAGTAAAACTAGCTGTTAAAGTTTTACCTCCAATTTCTACGCTATATTCTTTTTTTTGCATTTGATTACCCACAAAATGGGCTGAGCTCGTGTTCAGACTACAGTATTGTTCCTCAAATAGAACATAACTATGTGTCTGGACGCGAACCGATTAACTATTAAATATATTGAAATACTAGCACTTTTGTGCCAGATTGCAACGATATTGCGCCGTTTTACATTAGAAACTTACGAGGGTTTTCGGAGAGGTCGACGAAGTCGTCCACCACTTCGCGCAGTTTCCCAGATGTTGATTTACCGAATGAAACAACCTCGACTTGGATGCCGATGGATTGTAAGTATTCGACGAGCGGGATGAAGTCGCCGTCACCAGAGACTATCACCACAGAGTCGAGTCGCGGAGACATCTTGATAGCGTCGACAGTAAGGCCGACATCCCAGTCCCCCTTCTTGGTCCCAGTATGGAAAATTTGTAAATCTTTTGTCTTGGTTTCTATGCCGAGCTTGGTTAGGGCTTCGAAAAAATTCTTCTCATCCCCGGCTTCAGTCGTGATGACATAAGCTACCGCACGAACGAGCTTCCTGCCAGCCACTGCTTCTTTCAGAACAGCACCGAAATTAACCCGAGTTTTATATAAATTGCGAGCGGAGTGATAAAGATTTTGAGTATCAATGAAAACACCAACTCTTTGTTCTTTGTGTTTGATTATTGTCATATAAAAAAATTAATTAAAAATATTAAAAATCGACCTAGATAAAGTATAACATTAAAAAGAAAGATTATATGATTTTAGGGGGTTTTGAGCGCGACGGCGCGAAAACTTCAGTATTTTTCAAGCTTCGAAAAATCCGTACCCTAGAAATTATATAATCTTTCGACGAGAAATTTAAACGAGACCCATTTTCTTCATGAGTGCGTCGTAACGAGGCTTACTTTTACGTTCCAAGTATTTCAAATGAGCACGTCTGTCGGCCACCATCTTAATGAGGCCACGACGAGAGTGATTATCCTTCTTGTGTTTCTTCAAATGCTTAGCCAATTCGTCTATTTGGGTAGAAATAATAGCAACCTGAACCTCTGAAGAGCCAGTATCTTTCTCGTGAATTTGATTTTTCTTAATAATTGTCTGCTTTTTCTTTGTAGCTAACATGTTCATATAGTAGCATAAAGTCCTTAAAATTGCAAGTCGGCCGGCCAAATTGAAGAATCGTAACCTTTTTGTTTTTAGTAATTTTATGTCATAGTTATTTCATGAATTCTAAAGAAACACCCCCAACACCCGTAAATTTAGAGAACGTAGAAGGGCGCAAAAGAATAATAGAAGAAGCTAGAGAGGGACGCTTAGCTTTATCTAATTCTATAATTAGTCGTGTTATCGGCTACGTGCGAGACCATATACCGAAGCCTATTTTAAGTTTGGCTTCCAAAGCAGCGAACTTCACCCCTGTTGGTCCCATCAAAATGGGAACCGAAGCTATCTTGGGCAGAACAGCAGTTGGGGAAAAGGTAAATACCAAGAATAGAATAATGTATGGGCTCGTCGCGGCGACAAGTCTAGCTGCTCATGGGTTACTCGCTTATGGTGTTGCAAGAAGGGATGTGGGTGCATTAAAAAGTGGAGCTGAATTATATGCGACATCTTGGGCGATTTTCATCGCCCAAATAAGTCCGGAACTAGTAATCAATGCTCGAGAGCTGGCGGAGAGATACAACCAGCCAGAGCTTGTTAAATTTTTCACGAGCGTAGAAGCAGTTTTCAAAAAGTATGGATATGAAAATATGAGAATATTATTACAAAGAATAACAGAGGATAAAAAAGATGAACAATAATTCAAAAGAATATTTAGAAAAATTAATAAATGATTTATGTAAAGAAGGAGAAGACAAAGATGAACTTACTCTCTGGCTTAATTTATACGACGCATTAACTGAAGATGAACGTACCGCGCTAATAGACAACCTAGAGAAAGAATTGCAACAACTCAAAAACTTAAAATAGCCTAAACGAGGAACGGGCAGGTTCCTCGAGGGAACCTGCCCGTGTGATGCGAACTGCGATGTGCTTGCTACCCGATGCGCGCCGGCGGGTCGAACTTCGCGATCCACTGCGGAGGGGGCATATCCTTGCCGTTCAGCCGGAAGACGATGTCCCAGCCGAATGGCAGCCGAAGGAGGACCAATTTATCCCCCAGCTCCTCCGATGGATACATCAGGGAGGTGTGCACCCCCTGGTCCGACAAGAAGTCCTGGGCAGCTGCCGCAGATTTCCAGGGATTCTCCACGGGGATAGAAATCGCCGGCTGGTGAATCCCTTCACCGTACGCAAGTACAGTGAAGCCGTCCATCATGAGCGTCTGGTTGACGCCCGCGAAGAACGTTCCGTAGGCCGGCGCACCGGCCATCCAGAGCACCTCCAGCAACAGGTCGTGTGTCCGCTTGTCCGGCAAGGCAAACAGGCGGTGCCCCCGATCCGGAATCTGGATCAAGGGGTATGGGTTCCGAAAATGCAGAACCCACAGGCCGATGGCGACTAGCGTCGCCATCACGGCCCAACCCGTCAAAAAAATGATCATCGTTTTTCCTGGGTGAGGGTGGCAACGAACTGCGATGCGAACGATGTGTTAGTACCCGCCGCCACGCCGAGAACGCTGACGTGCCGAGTCCGCGTCAAGGAGCATTTGGATTGTTACGTCCTTTTCCTGCTCCTGCCGGTCCCTGCGAAGTTGGTGGACCAGCTCGATGATGGCGCCAAGAATAACGACGCCGGCGCCATACTTCTCCCACGTGGGAAGCGCCTGGACCCCGCACAGGAATCCCCCGCAGAGGATGTCCAGGTTCCCCTTGTCGAGAACCACGAAGGCGAAGAACACCTTCACGTACGCATTGAACCAGCGACGAACCATTTTGATGAGCAAAAGCTCTCCCAGTTAGTGTCCATTCATAAATTACCACACATTATTAAAAAGTCAACAATACAAAAAATATTGTGCGACATGGTAAAATATAAAAGTGGCACAAGAGATTGAGAAACTAAAAAGAGAATTCCTAGAATATCTAGAAATAGAAAAAGGCTCAGCCCTGCGGACTATTGAAAATTACGAACATTACCTCGCTCGATTTTTCGAATTTGGGAAAATAAAGAGTCCCAATGATATCACCGACGCCTCAGTGCGCGAATTTCGCCTCTGGCTCAACAGACAAGTCACCGGCAACAACAGAATGACCGGGCAAACTGTTTCGAAGAAGACACAGAACTATTATATGATTGCTCTGCGTGTGTTTCTGAAATTTCTCGCCAAGAGAGAAATCAAGGCTCTCCCCCCAGACCGCATCGAGCTAGCGAAGGTTACTCAGCGACAGCTCGACCTCATCACTGATGCTGAATTGAAAAGACTAATGGATTCCCCTTCTGGTAGCGACCTGAAAGATTTACGAGACCGAGCAATTTTAGAATTACTTTTTTCAACGGGATTACGTGTATCAGAGCTCTGTTCATTGAATTCAGATATCAATTTAAACTCTGATGAATTGTCTATCCGGGGCAAGGGTGGCAAGGTGCGTGTTGTATTTATTTCAGATGAAGCAAAAAGTGCAGTAAAAAAATATTTATCCGCGCGTAAAGATATGAATGAGGCACTCTTCGTGCAAATCGATAGCGGTATCAGCAAGAAAAAGCCAGACAACAAAGATGTGAAACACCTAACTCGTCGTTCTGTAGAGAGAATCGTGAAACAGCACGCCATCAAAGCTGGGATTTCGAAAAAAGTTACTCCGCACGTGATGCGTCATATGTTCGCCACTGACTTACTGGGCAATGGCGCAGACATCCGCTCCGTCCAAGCAATCCTCGGCCACGCGAACATCGGCACGACACAAATCTATACCCACGTCACTGACAAACACCTGCGCGACGTGCATAAAAAGTTTCACAATAAAAAATAACATGAAAATAATTTCTTGGAACATAAATGGCATAAGGGCAGTACATAGGAAGGGATTGTTGGTTCCTTTTTTGAAGAAGTATCAGCCAGACATTCTGTGCTTGCAGGAAACCAAGGCAGAACAAAACCAAAACGAGGTTGATCTGTCAGACTATGTAGAGTATTGGAACTCCGCCAGTAAAAAGGGTTACAGCGGGACGGCGATTTTCACTAAACAAAAGCCTGTCTCCGTCACTCTCAATATCCCGGCATCAATCGCCAAGAAATATAAATTGAAAGACAAATATGGAGACCCGAACACTGAGGGTCGAGTCATCACTGCCGAATTCGAAAAGTTTTACATCGTGACAGTCTACACTCCGAATGCGAAGGACGACTTGTCCCGCATCCCACTCCGACACAAGGGCTGGGACCCAGCATTTCTAGAATATGTGAAAGCATTAGACAAGAAAAAACCCGTGATATTTTGCGGAGACTTGAACGTCGCCCACACGGAGCTTGACCTAGCTCGACCGAAGGAGAACGTGGGTAAAAAAGGCTTCACTTCGGAGGAACGCGAAGGTTTAAACAACGTAGTCTCGAGCGGATTTGTGGACAGCTTCCGAATGTTTGTAAAAGATGGCGGACATTATACCTGGTGGAGTCACTTCCAGAATGCGCGAGCTCGAAACGTGGGCTGGAGGATAGACTACATCTTCGCAAGTAAGAAAATCTCTGGAAGGATAAAGAAAGCCGGCATACTTCCAGAGGTTATGGGCTCCGACCATTGCCCTATTTACATCGAAATATTTTAACTTTTGAAACATAGCTTTTGTAGGGGTTTTGCGAGCGACGGCGAGCAAACTTCAGGGTTTTTTAAGCTTCAAAAAACCCGTACCGAAAAAAGTTTATGTTTCAAAAGTTTTGTGCTATATTTTAGGCATGAAACAATCTAGATTAGATCAATTAGCAGACGGTCTCTTCGCCATCGTTATGACCATTATGGTCTTCGAAATTAAGGTGCCTAATTTAATAGATGCCAATAACACACTCGAGCTTGCCAATGCACTCAAGTTGATGCTACCGATATTCCTAAGTTATGTTTTGAGCTTCGCCCTACTCTTCACCTACTGGAGAGCGCACCACTTCTTCGTTTCAGTTTATGCGAAAAATATTGATACCCACCTGACGAATATCAATGCTCTCTTCTTCCTCTTCATTACCCTCGTGCCCTTCTCGACTGCACTCCTGGGCAAATATAGTGGGAGTCAGCTCACCACAATTATTTTCGGCATTCATACCATCCTCATTGGCATCTGTCTCTTCTGGATACGAAGTTATGTCTTTCAATCCGACCATATAAAAAACATCGAGGTCAGCAAGGGAGAAATCAATCGTGGAACCATCCGCATCTTCGTGCCGATAATCTCTGCCCTGCTCGCCATCTTCCTTTCTTTCATAAGTAAGAATTGGTCCTTAGGACTCTTTACCTTCGCGGTCCTCTTCAACTTCTCAGAGACCAGCACAAAAATCATCAATAGGTTTTTCAATATGCTTCCGAAATTCTTCTGGAGCGAATAATAATTTTAAATATATGTGGGAAAGAATAGAGAGCGGGGTATCGGCAAAAACATTGGATAACGATTACCTAATCAGCATCAAGGATTATGCTCTTGAGCTGGGCCTCGTCGGTATCGTTTTTATCAAAAACGATGGTACTTTGAAGATTATTGCCGAAGGTGAAGAAAAAGTTTTACAAGAATTTGCGAAAGAAATAAAAAAGGGGAACTATTTTCCAATAGACAATTTCTTTTTAATCTGGAAAGAACCCAATCATCAATTCACAGATTTCACCATAGGCGACGCCAAAGATGATGAATAAAACTTGTAAAACTTGTGGTAAGGATTTTGAAATAAATGAGAAAGATCTTGTTTTGTATCAACAAGTGAATGCTCTTCCGCCGAAGCACTGTCGGGATTGTCGAATAATGCGACGATTGGCTTTTCGCAACGAAAGAACTTTTTATAAGAGACCTTGCGACTTGTGTAAAAAAGATATGATTTCGCTTTATTCTGCGGACAGCCCCTTCCCTGTTTATTGTCATGAATGTTGGTGGAGCGACGCTTGGGATCCAAAGAGTTTCGGCCAAGAATATGACTCCAACAGAAGTTTTTTGGAGCAGTATCAAGAATTACAAAAGAAAGTCCCACGACTAGCATTAATGATGCTTAATTCTGTGCGTAGTGAGTATACCAATGGCGCCTCAGACAATAAAGATAGTTACCTAATTTTCGCCGCCGAATACAATGAGGATTGCATGTACAGCAGACTCATCCAAAGGTGCAAGAATTGCTTGGATTGTTCAGTCATCTATGACTCAGAGTTGTGTTATGAATGCTTGGACTCGCGCGAGTGCTTCAAATGTCTATATTGTGAACAATGCCAGTCTTCGAGTGACTTGATTTTCTGTTACAACATGCGAAATTCAAGTAATTGCATCTTCTGTACTAACGGCAGAAACATGTCTAACTCAATTTTCAATGTGAAATATAGTAAAGAAGAATTTGAAAAGAAAAAGGCAGAAATTTTTGCCAATTATGAAAGTATAGAAAAAGCTAAACAAGAATACGCGGAATTAAAGGCAAAAACCATTGTAAAATATGCTTCGCAAACCAAGTGCAACAATGCCACCGGTGACTATTTGCATAATTGCTATGACGGGGTTTATCTCTTCGACACTGCTGATGCAAAAAATTGTTCTTATATGGGAGATGCCGAGAGTCCTATCGACAGCATCGATTGCAATAATTACTATTACAAGTGTGAACTTTGTTACAACATGATGGGCATCTTGCAAAGTAGTAAATGTAAAAACTGTGCTTACGTTTTCTATTGCAATGAAGTGGAATATTCAGAAAATTGTCACAACTTAACAAGCGCTTTTGGCTGTAACGCAATTCGCAAGGGGCAATATATGATATTAAATAAACAATATGAGAAAGCCGAATATGAAAAAATCAAAAATGAAATCGTGGAAAAGATGAAGCAGGAAAATGTCTACGATGACTTCTTCCCGCCCGCACTTTCTCCCTTTGGCTTCAACGAAACTCTGGGCTACGATTTCTACCCCATTAGCAAAGAAGAAGCTTTAAATAAAGGCTTTAATTGGCAAGACAGGACGACGGGTACTTACGGTAAAGAAACTATCGAAGAAGGTGCTGTTCCAGAAAGTATCGAAGGTGTGACAGAAGATATCTTGAAAGAAATTCTGGCATGCACGGATTGTAAAAAGAATTTCCGCATCACCCAAGCTGAATTAAATTTTTATAAAAGAATGAATTTACCCATCCCCCACAAAGACTTTGAATGTAGAAATAAAGATAGGATGCAAAGAAAAAATCCTCGCAAGCTCTGGCACCGTAAGTGTATGAAGGATGGTTGTAAAAATGAATTCGAAACAGCTTACTCGCCGGAGCGAAAAGAGATTATCTATTGTGAAACTTGTTATCAACAAGAAGTTTACTAAATCATCTGTGCTAAAATTGGCTAATGGCTGACTATAAATTATATATAGGAATTTTAGCCGTAACTATAGAGATTATAAGTTACGTAATTTATTTTTGGGGTATTCATCAGGGTAAAACGAAGCCTCATGCTTTCACCTGGTTCTTTTGGGGCACGGCTAACATTGTGGCTTACCTAGCAATATTATTTTCGGGAGGTGGGGCAGGAGCTTGGGTCTTCGGAATTAACGCTATTTGTTGTTATTTAATTTCTATAATTGGATTCAGACAAAAGCACGTAATATACGACACCTATGACTGGTGGTCATTGTTCGGTGCGTTGTTTGGAATCTTTCTATGGCTCTTAACCCGCAATCCACTGTATGCTGTCATTCTTGTCTCTTTGGCAGACGTAATTAGTATAATTCCGACCCTCCGCAAAGCTTACAATTTTCCATTCGAGGAAAATCTATTCTCTTTTTCAGTAGGGATACTTTATTATCCCCTTTCTATCCTAGCTTTAGGGTCTCTGTCTCTGACTACTTGGCTTTATCCAGCAACGGTAATAGTCCTGGATTCGGCCTTGGTAATTCTAATACTTATTCGAAGGAAAAAATTTAAATAAACAATTTTTTATTTTTTAACTCCGTGTTTGGTATGTAATTTTTCTATCTCTTCTTCTTCGAGTTCTTCTTTTTTTTCTTTTCCCCTCTCCCCGAGCACTCGAAGTTCATTGTCCCCAAGCATATTGAGACTTTTCACCAGCTCACTCAAGTGTTCGACTGTATTTTTCTCCGGCGCGTCGAGCACTTCTTCGAGCAAGGCATGCAGAATCCGGCCCATCCTTGGTCCAGGCTTGATGCCGAGTTCCTTTATCATATATTCCCCATCAATTTTGAGTGCTCCGACAGATATCGGGTCGTGTAATGCCTCTTCGATCATCGCGAAGTACTTGCGCAGACGATACGGCGCTTCTTTTTTCTTCATTCCCACTCGGTCGCACTCACGAATATTCATCAAGAGCCAGATATTTTCTTGCCCAACTCTCGTAATTATTCTACGCACCGCAGAAAGTGTGATTTGTTCTGTATCGGAGAAAAACATATGGTTGCGAACTAATTTTTCTACCAAAATAATTTCTTTACTGGAGAATTTCAATCTCTCCATTATTTTCTTCGCCATCCTCGCACCGATAACTTCATGCCCATAAAAGGTATATTGTTTCTTCTCTCCGGCTCGACGGGTGCGAGGTTTTCCGATATCGTGGAAAAGTGCTGCGAACCTTATCTCCAAAGGCCAATTCTTGTCAGCCGCGTGTTGCAGGGCCATCAATAAATGCTCCCAAACGTCGTAGAGATGTGCCCCACCTTGCACGCAACCGATACCCTCTTCGAGCTCGGGAATAATATTTTTTAATAAATTAAATTTCTGCAACATCACCATCCCCATAGATGGATTTGGTGACATAATTATTTTTACAAATTCATCGCGAATTCTTTCGGCAGAAATTTTTTTCAACAATTCAGAATTTTTTAAAATACTTTCCGTAGTTTCTGAGGAAATCGAGAAGTTGAGTTGCACCGCGAAGCGTACCGCGCGCAACATACGGAGCGCATCTTCGCCGAACCTCTCATCAGCCTCCCCCACTGTCCTTAAGAGCTTCTGTTCGATGTCCTTTATACCTCCGAACATGTCCGTTATACTACCTTTTCTAAAGGCCATGGCATTCACAGTGAAATCACGTCTTTTAAGGTCGTCCTCGAGCTTGTCACTAAAGGCTACCTCATCTGGATGCCTGAAATCTGTGTATTTTGCTTCAATCCTATAAGGAGTTACCTCAATAATCTCGTATTCAAGTGTTTCTTGTGAAACATCACTCCCCCTTGTTTCACGCGGAACACATACACCCACCGTGCCGAAGGTGTTTTCGTATACCGTTTTTTCGAAAAGGGCGACTATTTGTTCAGGTTTGGCATTGGTCGTGACATCCCAGTCTTTAGGGTTTAGACCCATTAGGAGATCGCGAACGCAACCCCCGACCAGGTACGCCTCAAAACCCGCCCTTTCAAGCGTTTCAGTTACATGTGAAACCTCTTTGGGTACCTTTTGTATTAAATTTTTAGTATTGTTTTCCACTTTGGAAATCTGTGCGGCCAGGGAGAATCGAACTCCCGTCTCATCCTTGGCAAGGACGTGTTCTACCACTAAACCATGACCGCAACCATTAATTAATTCTAATAACCGTTTAATTATAATATTATATTTAACTTATTGCAATTTTGTATTCTAACCTTGCAAAATAAGGATATTTTGATAAAAACTATAAATGAGGTATAATAAATAAGTTTAAATTCTGCACCCGTGGTGAAATGGATATCACAACGGTCTTCGGAACCGTTATTGGGGGTTCGAATCCCTCCGGGTGCACACCGAAATAATAGAAAGTTTTGTCCTTGTACTGTCCTTTTACTTATCCCCTGATTCTATAAGGATTTTGTTGAAAACTGTGGATAACTCTGTGGGTATGTGTATAACGGACACTTCAAAAAACTGTCTTTTAGGACCATTTTTAGACAAAATATGTTGGAAAATAAGGATATTTTGATAAAAGACACAATAATTATTAAAAACGTTTCACGTGAAACGTGTTTCTTATGAAACTAATGAATTATGCCTAAAATATTTACTTCACCTACACAACAAATAGGGAAGATCGGCGAAGACATCGCAGAGAAGTTTCTCGTGAAACACGGCTTCGAGATTATGGATCGTAACTATACTAAGAAGTGGGGAGAAATCGACCTGGTGGCTGAAAAGGACAGTAGGGTGTACTTTATAGAAGTGAAGTCCGTTAGAAGGGATAACCTAAGGGCAGAGACGCGTCAAAGTCTAGACGAGTACAAGCCCGAAGATAATATGCACCCATGGAAAATGAAGAGGATGGGGAGGACGATTCAAAGCTATCTGTTAGATAAGAAAATCCCTGAAGATAGGGAATGGCAAGTCGATTTATTGGTTGTGTTTATTGACTCAAAAAACAGATTAGCTAGGGTAAAAGTGGTAAATGATATAATTCTATGATAGAATCAAAAAACGTTTCCGGACATATGGTGAAGTTTTTCGGGCTGTAGTATACCGGTAGTACAAGTGCTTTGGGAGCATTTAGACTGGGTTCAATTCCCAGCAGCCCGACCAGTTTTTTCACAAGCGGGATTAGTTTAATGGTAAAATATTTTTTCCAAAAAGGTTCCGAAAATATGCGATAAGAAAGTGAGAAAAGAAGGCGGGATTAGTTTAATGGTAAAATAACAGTTTTCCAAACTGTGGTTAGGAGTTCGATTCTCCTATCCCGCACACAAGGGGATAGTTGATAAAATCATTATGATTATTTGGATAAGCATCATAGCATTGATATCAACCTTTTTGGGAGGAATGTTCGCGTTGCGATTCAAAGACAAACTGCATCTTATTTTAGGTTTTTCAGCGGGGGCAATTATCGGTGTAGCTTTTTTTGAATTATTGCCAGAAGCGATAGAGCTCGGTGGCACAAATTATGATGTTTCTTTTATCACTTCCATTGTGGCTCTCGGCTTTATTGTTTATACAGTCTTGGATAGGTTTATTTTTTTTCACTCACACAATAATGATGTAGATAGTGACAAACACGTAACCAAAAAGGGCATATTGGGTGCAGGAAGTTTATCAATACATAGTTTTTTAGATGGAGCGGCTATAGGCCTCGCGTTTAAAGTATCTCCAGCTGTCGGTATCACGGTTGCTGTCGCTGTCTTGGTGCATGATTTTTCTGACGGCATCAATACGGTAAATTTAATTATTAAAAATTCGGGAACAAAAAAAGAAGCCTTCAATTGGCTTCTCGTCGACGCTATCGCTCCAGTTCTGGGCATCACCTCTACTCTTTTCTTTTCGGTTCCAGGGTCTACTTTAGGCTTAATTCTAGCGGTATTTTCGGGGTTCTTCTTATACATCGGCGCTTCAGACCTACTACCAGAGAGTCACCACGGACATCCGACGGCGTGGACTACGGTTGCCACTGTGCTAGGAATACTAGTAATGTATCTTGCGATAAATCTAGCGGGAGTTTAATTCTGGCTAGAACTTGAGTTAGCTACTGCGATACTATTGGCCCAGGACCAATCCACTCCTGGATTTTTAGCATTGAAAATTTCAAAATGAATATGAGGTCCAGTAGATCTTCCGGTGTTTCCGACATAACCAATCATTTCTCCGCGATTAACTTGATCTCCAATGTGTGTGCTAACTTTAGACATGTGGGCATAGAGAGTTTTGGTCCCATTGGGATGTTGGACTATTACCATATTTCCGTATCCACCACCGCAACGTTTGTACCCAACTTTACAACCAGTCTTAACCACTGACACTGAGCCGCCAGCCGATGCATAAATAGGTGTGCCAGTTGGCGCTCCGATGTCTATGCCTCTATTTCCAGGACCGTGAAGACCTTGGGTCTTGCGTCCAGTTGGGACAGGGTTTATGAAATATCCAATAAGGTTCTGGATTGGGTTCTTGATGTAATAATTTATATCTTTCGCTACCGATGAACTTAAGTTTGGTGCTGGTTTGTCTCCTCCCTCATCAGCCATCATATCGTCACCACCCGGAATCATAAGCTTGTCTCCCACTGCAAGTTTTGAATTAGTAGCAATGCCGTTATAGCTAGTTATATCTTCCACGTCTACCTTATAAAGCTTGGCAATACTAGCAATAGTCTGCCCTTTGGTTACAGTGTGCTCGCTACCAGAAATAGGCAAAATCAAGAGAGTATCTCCTTCCTTCAATTTTTGCCCCTTTTTCATATCATTTGCCATTAAAATCGTGTTCACTGAAACATTGAACATTTCAGCTATTTGGGCGATGGAATCTCCTTTTCTAATCACATAAACACTTATCTGGTCAGGAGAGGAGTTTTCAGCTTCATTGCCAGACACACTCATTAGACTGGTAGAAGGCAAGAGGGCGTTGTCGGATATAATGTTGATAGTTTGGTCTTCATCCACTTGTGCCACCTTCTTGGCAGTCTTGTCTTGCTTATCCTGTGTTATGGAGACGGGGTAGATACTGGCTTGTCAAAGAACCATATTTTGAGAGTTCTTTTCATCTTGATTAGAATTTATGGTATCGGTGCTTGCGGAAGCCTCATTGCCCAAGATGTCAGAAAAAAATCCAGCTTGAGACTGGATAGGCATCAAAAACACCCCAAAAATAAGGGTAAAAGCTAGAAATATACTAGTTATGGTGTATTTGGGTTTTATAAAACAATATAAATATCGCGAGAATTCCTTTCTGACCCTTGAAAAACAAAGGTAGAATCACAGGACGACCAAATTGTACTGCAAAATAAGGTTCTCACGAAGGTTACTAACGTTGCGGCTTTCTTCCGGGTCTCTCGGGCTTCTTTACAGGGCTATAGGTAAATGGTAGCCCTATGGGGGGCATAAGTCAACCAAACTGTGGAAAACTCTTATGCTCATTTTGAAGCCTTAAAATTTGACAAAAACCTGAAAAATTATAGAATAATGGGCAGTTTAGTAGTTCCCACGGCCCCCACCACCTCAAAACAGAGGCACGCTCGATGACAGACTTTCCTCGCAAACCCCGTTGCAACTGTACATCAGCAACGGGATGCAAATTCCGGGAGGAAGATGGATCCGAGGCGTTGTGCCGCCAGCTCCAGGGGCAACCCCTCCAGTGGCCCAAGACCGCCCGCGTTCGGCAAGCTGCGAGTCGCAAGAAGCGCCGCAACCAGGACGAAGGAGGTCAGGCAACCCTATAAGAGTCATCGCGCACATCACCCCCCCCCCGGCCAGCACACGCTGACCGGGGTTTCGCGTTTATGGCAGAAAAAGCTAAACGACAAACTAAAATTTAATGATATATATTAAACAGATGTGAAAGAAGGGCGAGTACTTGACAATCTACTGATAGTATGCTATACTTCTATCAGTAGGTCCAACGTTCCGGCTTAGCCGGACAAACACGAGGTGTGCACATGGAAGGCACGACGCGTACGCAACCGGGCCAGGAATCGCAACGGGGCACCCTGTTCATCGCTCTCGCCATCGTCGCAGTCATTGTCATCATCGGCGGCGGCCTCTGGCTGACGAGCTCGAAGTCGGACTCGGCCAAGAAGCCCGTGCCGGTGGCCACGCAGACGACGAAGCAGATCGCGGCCGTTCCGGCAGTCATCCCGGCGCCGACGAAAGCCACGGCGACCCCGGTGAAGAAGCCAGGGAAGTCGCCGAAGTAGGGAGTGCCCCCGATGGTCCCCGCCACGAAGTTTGTGGCGGGGACACCGAGGAAAATGGACCAAGTTCTTTTCGACAGTAAATAAGATCATCACGAACCCACGAGGGTTCGAAACCTCGTGGAAATTACTTTCTCGCGAGGTTTTTTCTTTTTAATCTTTGACAAATAAAAATTAATGTTACATAATAACAAACAATTAAAACAAAAAGTGCGACTAAAAGAAAATAGTGAGATAATTATTAAATTCTATGTCACCCGATTCTAAATTTACAATAGAAAGAACAGCGTCACCTATTCTTCGTGCCACCCAAGTAGCTGAAAGGGAAGAGGCCAAAAGACGTGAATATTCACAAGAAGTTGAAAGAATAGAAGCACAAATAAAAGAATTAGAAAAAGAGATAGCGGAAATAGAGGAAGCGCCAAGAATGGAAGAAAGTTTGCTGACAGATCTTTCTAAAAGAGAGATTGGTGTAGTAGTACAAGAAATGTCCGCATCAACTCCTTTAGACTTTGAGTCTCCTGCTGTAAAAACAGATGTGGAGAAATTTTTAAAAAATGAAACAATAAAATCTGTCTCAGGGATGCCCGTACCAAGACAGATGGACAAAATTATAAGAAAGTTAAGACGTGGAGTCTTGATGGGGGTCGGGATACTTGCTTTCCTGCCATTAATGCCGAAAAATACACAAGAGAAAACAGAAAGAGACGTTGCAACACTATCCAAGGAAGCTCCGGAAAACAAGAAACAGCGAAGCATCTCGCCAGCCGAGGTGGATGGCTCTGTGTTAAAACAAATGTCTCCGAGTGCCCAAGAGATATACTTGTACTCACTAACAAATGTTGACTCGACTTACATAATAGTCGACAAACCTCGAGCATCTATGTATGTAATAGGTAAAGATAAGAAGTTAATCGCCAGTTTCCCTATATTGCTCGGTGCAGTAAAGGGAGAGGCACCACGAACTTCTGACCCAGATTCAGATATACCTGGACCAGGTGCTACGACTCCAGCTGGTGTCTATACTATCGGCCATGATGTGATACAGAGTGATTCAGTAGAGTACCAGGGTAAAGTTTTCAGTGTTTATGACGAAAATTTGAAATTCCAAATTTCAATACATGCCACTTATCCCGGAGATTTAGAAAAAAGGACTAGGGCTTTAAAAACTCCAGGGATTGAAGACAACCGCGTGAGCTGGGGTTGTATAAATTTAGATAGAGAAAATTTTGATAAATATTTAAAGGGCAACATACCAGAAGATGCAAAGCTCTTCATCCTGCCCGACGATCCCAATATGACACTTAACCCCAAAACTGGTAAACTTGAAAAGAGCAATCAATAAATTTATGAGACCAGATATTTTAGGACAAAAAAGAAACACGCTTAGCCAAGCAAAAGAAAATCTTGCCCAAGTAAAGAGGCTCGAGCAGCTTCAAACACAAGTAGCCCAAATTACACAAAACATAGCCGAACACGTGCAAGCTCATGGAGAAGATACCGCCGGACTAGATAAACTCTATGCGGAATTAAAAACTCTAAGAGAACAAATCAGGGGAATCACTGGAGGAAAGCAGGGTCCCAAGCCACAACTAGATAAGACGGCGGAAGAAAATAAAGAGACGCCAGCTCAAGAATCAATAATACAAATACCAAGAGAATTACTGGAAACGAAACTAACAGGTTTAACCATCGCCGAGTTAAAAGAAATAAAAAAACAAGTTGGCGCATATTTTTTGCCCGATATTACCGAAGAACAAAGTACAGAACTAAACAATATGGTGGAAGAAATAGATTTACTAATTGTGGATAAAAAAAGAGAGATTGCAATAAGAGCGGAATTGCAAAAACCATTAACGAATTACTCAAGAGGAAAACTCAGAGGACATTTGGGGACTTTAATTAATTTGCAAAAATTGCCAGGTTTGAAAAACGACCATCCCGATCTTTATACTCAAATAACAGAACGCATCGTTGCGATAAGAGAAACGCTATCTAAACCAGAGGCATCACCTTCACCCGAAGTATCAACCACACAGCCAACGCCACTAACCCAAGAAATACCAATCGTAGAACCAGCAATACAAAAACAACCCATAGCCCTGGAGCAGCAGATAGCAGAAGCGGGACAAAGGTTAAAAGAATTAAGTTCAGTTGCCCGAGAAAGAATAATGACAATCGGTAAATTGGCGAAAGAAATAAGAAACTTAAAAGCAGAATACGAAGATCCTTACACTAAAGAAGACCGCAAGGAAGAAATAACAAAACTATTAGCAGACAAAGAAGCAGAATACCAGAGACTGCAGGCAATACAAACACAAGATTTTGCAACAGAGAAAGAGTTATCTAAAAAACATTATTCACTAATACAACAATCAAGACAACCACAGGAAGAAAGTTCTCCCGTGTCTGAGACACCGGCAACAGAACAAGGATTGAATTTAGATAATTTACAAGACCAAACTTTTGATCAATTAATAGCCGTTAGACACGCTCTACTGCAAGATACTGGGACAGAAAACAGGGAGCGAATAACTGAACATTTATCTAGGATAGATTCCCTACTCGAAATAAAAGGAATAGAAGAAAATATAAGACTACCTATGGCTGTGTACGAAAGATTAAAAAGAGAGTTCAGTACTAGTAATCTTCGTTTTGAAGAGTGGCAGTCTTTCACACTGACAGAACTATACAAGGCTAGGGACATATTAGAAGAATATGAAAAACTATTTCCTGGTAATAGAGAAGTAGTGAAACACTTAGAGAGAGTAAATCATTACATTGCAGAAAAAACAAAAGCAGGACCAGAAGCAGTAACACAGCCAGCTGAAATGGGCGAAAAGGCGTCAATACCAGAAGCACCACAAGACGAAAGAGAACAAACTCTGGCAACACTCAGAGATACAATAGCTAGTGCCACAGCTGAGTTAGAGAAAATACATAAAAGACTTGCAGAAATTAGAGCGGAGAAAAAGCGAAAGAAAAAAAGTTAAAAAAATTGAAATTGAGAATGGTCAATTAAAAGTAACATTTTAAAAAATATAAACATGCAACCACACAATCCAAATGAAGAACAAGAGCTCTTAAGAAGAGCGGCCCAACTTGAGGAAACACTTAGGCAAGCACAAGCGACAATGGACAAGCTGGCTGGTAATGCAGATGAAACCACACCCATAAGTTCATCAAACGAACCAAAGAAAAGAGGTTGGTGGGAAAAACATAAAATAAAAAAAGCTGAAAAAGAAGCATATGAAGAAGATGGTGAAAGACAGAGAGAAACAATGCCTACGCCGGACGAAAACTCCGAAATAGAAAAAGAGCTGAATGCACTCCCAGAAAAAGAGAGGGCGACCTTGATGGGTAGCTTGCTGAGTGTCGGTTTTAAGGTTGAAAAATTAAAAAATGATTTTTTCGCGAAAACTTTTGGATTTTTTGTGAAAAAAGATGCAAATCAAGATAAATATACAACAAGATTTCTAAAAGAGCTCGCAGATTCATTTAAACGAGATGCAAAAAACGCAGATCAAAGAGCACAAGATTTAACTAATGGACAGGGAACATGGTCCACGAAACTCATGAGCCAAGGGGCACTTGTTGGAAACATATTTAAATACGGCCGCATGGTTACCGACATAACTGGTAAAACTATGGGTATGCCATTACGTTACATGACCATGGCTGGTATGGCAGTAAGTAGAGCCTCAGAAGCCGGAAAGGAAGCACACCTTAAAACAGAAGAGACCAGTGAAAAAACAAGAATAAAAAATTCCGAAGAAGCTGCTGAGCAAGCTTGGGTGCTTTATGAAGAAGCTCTAGCAAGGTCAGGTGGAAAAATTTCTGAAAAAGAATTACAAAATGCTTATGTAAGTACATTGCCAAAAGAATTATTAAAAAGATTGGGGGAACCAGCCACTGCGAGTTTATTTTTTAAAAACTTTGTAAAGTGGGACATAACAAAGGCCGTAGAAAGATTAAATAAAAATATTCAGAAAATAGAAGAAAACAAAAAATATACGGCCGAAGAAAAAGAGGCTAAAAAACTAGAATTATTAAACGGCATGCAATGGAAAAATGCTCTTCGTGACTATGACCGAATGATTACTAATTTAGGAACAGTGGATAAAATAGCAATGGGTGCTATTTACACCAAAGCAGTTGGTAGAGGTATGATTGGTGGAGCACTCGTTGGAACAATAGGGGTTTCGTTAGAA
>JBAZWP010000012.1:2812-20278 GCA_041660345.1 Minisyncoccota bacterium | reverse complement strand
ATCGTTAAAATTAGTTGTATTGTCTTCACTGAAGAAATATTCTCCAGAAGTCGGTCGGTCCAAGAAGCCGATGATGTGCATTAGAGTAGACTTACCAGAGCCCGATGGACCCATGATGGCTAAAAACTCACCTTCTTTAACCTCTAGAGAGATGCCACGAAGTACGCGCGTGATGACACCGCTATTGATATATTCCTTAGTTATGTTTTTAAGCCGGATAAGCATTTACTATTTTTTAATGAGAACAACCACCTCGTCGTTCTCCATTAATCCAGAAGTTATTTCTGTTAAACCACCATCACCTTCCATCCCTGTGGTAACTTCAACTTCTTTATATGTTTTCTTTTTGGGATTTGTAATCAAACGAACTGTCTTGGTTCCATTCTTATCTGTTAATATTGCTCGAGATGGTATCATCAAGATTCCATTTTTCTCTCGAACCAACACGGTCATATTGGCGGTCATTCCAGGACGTAGAGTCGGCGAAGAATCGATGCTAGCTGTGACTTTATAATTCACAACACCCGAGATGATGGTCGAAGCTGGGTCAACTTTCATAATTTTACCCGTAAAAACTTGTTCAGTGCCGAAAGCATCAAAAGTTAGCTCAACAGGCGCCCCGATATTAACATTGTTTACATTGGCTTCGTTAATATCAGATTCCAAGTATAAATTCTCAACATCTTGTAAGACCATCACACCCTTCGATGCTTGAGCCAATTCACCTAACTTAATATCTACCTTCGTTATAGTTCCACCGGTTGGTGCACGAAGAATGGTATGCTCGTAATTAGCTTGAGCATTCTGTAATTGACCTTGAGCGGTGAGGATGTCAGCCTTCGCTAGGTCAACATCAGCAGGACGAGCTGTTGATAATTTCAAAGATAATTCTGCATTACGTTGATCAACGAGAGATTGAGCCGAACCAAGAGCCGAGCTTTGAGTCTGCAAAGCTGACTGATAAGCATTATAATTCGTCACATAGTCAGAGGCTTTTTTATTAGGAATATTGATTTCCCATTGAGTGATACTCATATTGGTATTGGGAAATTTAATAAACAGACCAGAATCTCCAAGTGGTTGCGGTGTAGTAGCTGTGACAGTGCCACTACCTCCAGCTACACCACTCACATTAAAGCTAGCTCCATTGCCTGAATAAAAAACATTAATTATTATTTTACCCTCTACGCCTTTCGTATAGTTACCACTTATTGTTGGCGCAGTGTAGTCGATACCTCCACCACTAGGCAGTGCTTCTGGAGTTGAGTTCAATAAATTTTTATAAGCATTGGCTACGAGAACTTCTTGTTGGGATTTCACCCTCTGGTAATCGAGTTCGGCATTTTGTAAAGCAATTCTAGCAAGAGAAACTTCTTCACTAGAAGCACCATCTAAAATTTTCTTATATCTAGCTTCAGCTGCCGCGACAGCCCCACGAGCTGAGGTGAGCGCTGCTAATTCATTACTCTGGTCGAGGGACGCTAGTATGGCACCACTCTTCACCTTATCTCCAACTTTAACCTTTAGACTTTTCACCACCCCTCCACTCGTGAAAGATAAATTGAGATCGGTCGTTGAAGTAACTTGCCCTGTGGCCAGTATTGTTTCTTTTAAATTGCCAATTTTAGCTATATCAGTCGTGATGTTGGCGCTGTTGTCCTTGGGACCCCAGATTTTATAGGCACCAAAAACAACCACCAAAACAATGATTCCGTAAATTACCTTCTTCGTTGTGGACCAAGACGTAATCCTAGTCCAAAAAGACTTGATTTTATGCATATTGGCACTATTATATCATATTTTAAAAATTATGGTGATATAATAAGGTTATTATAAAATAGTTAACCAAAACTTATGAATATAGAAAATATATTGTATGTATTCGGTTTTATCGGTCTCCTCGATACATTTTACCTTGTTTATCATAAGATTAAAGGTACAGAGGTCGCTTGCGTCTTCTTCCCACCAGAGTGGTGTTATAAGGTTCAACACAGTCCACAGAGTAAGACCTTCGGTATACCGAACTCGCTCGCGGGCTTGGTGATGTATTCTCTAATACTCATCTTGACCTGTCTTTATGTCCAAGGTTCTGTCTCATTAATGCCGATTAAATATATCGTGACCTTCGGCTTCCTTTTTTCAATGTATTTCTTTTATGTTCAGGCTTTCGTCCTCCGTGCTTTCTGCACATGGTGTGTTGTCTCAGCGATAAACTTCACCGTGATGTTCTTGGCGGTGTGGTTTTTGTAATTAAGGATTTTAAATTAAGTTAGGGAAGGACAACTCCTTCCTTCTTCAAGAGTTTTACTTTTGTTTTGATGCCACCCTTACCAGAATATCCACCAAGTGTACCGTCACTCCGCACCACTCGGTGACACGGCACCATGGGCGCGCAGGGATTTGCACCCACAGCGTTCGCTACGGCACGCACCGCCTTCGGTTTGCCGACTTTCTTGGCTAAATCTTTATATGTAATCGTCTTCCCTCTCGGAATTTGCGTTAATGCTTTCCAAACTTTCTTTTGAAATTCTGTCCCCGTCAATTTTTCAATATTAATTTTTTGCATTTGTTGAGATTATTAATCCTTAATATATCGGACTTCATTCGAAACCATCTTTCCTGTTTTGAAATCTTCTCCAAATTTCTTTGGGAGTATTTTAATGTTATCGATTGGACTTACCCAAATTATTTTAGCAATTTCGTGGGCGTGAGAACGAGCAAGTTTTTTTGTATTTAAATAATCTTTTCCATTTTTTACTTCAAAGAAAAATTCTACGTGCTGCTTTCCATCTGTTTGTGTAAAATTGTTTATATAAAGCAGTCTACTTATCTCGGGATTAACCCCCAACTCTTCAACAATTTCTCGATGTAAACATTCTTTAATATCTTCTCCCCATTCTAAATGGCCTCCAGGAAGCGCTGCAAAGCTTGTATCATGAGGATGTCGCACCACCAACAACCTTCCTTCGTGCAAAATTATTGCTCGAACTTTTATAATTATTTTCTTATCTTTTTCCATATTAAATAATTTTTTTCAAATCACCATTAATAACTTCAACGCCCATACCTATCAATTCATCTGTGAAATTACATTCAGGAATTGGATTGTATAGATAAACTTTTTTACCAGAGTCCCACGCCCGGAATATTTCTAGAAAAGTTGCACCGCCAATATAATTTTTCTGTTCGTTTTTATCAAAATTTAAAACCAAAATACAATCATTGGCATCGACTTTTTCTTTTTGTAAACGAATCATAGCCCCCTTCCACTTGCTATGTTCTTCAATTCCCATCTTCTTTATCTCCTCTTCTTTCATTGGTTCGTCATAACTATTTGGCACAGTGATAGTATGCCCGAGATTTTCTAACTCTTCTTTAATTTGGGCTACATAGCCGTAATTATATTTACTGGCACAAATAAATATTTTCATAATTTGGTATATTTGAGATTTTTACCCTTAGCCTTTTTAATGGGGTATTTCTTAGCATTCTTTTTCATTTTCTTTTGGAAGGTTTTCTCGAGATTGATATCCAAGTCATGTGACATCAGAAGAACCCAATACAAAACATCGGATAATTCTTCACCAATATCTTCTTTATTTGTTTTTATATATTTCTCGATTTCTTCTTTAGACTTCCATTGAAAATGTTCCAACACCTCAGCCGCTTCTAAGGCTAGAGATATGGCCATATCCTTGTGATTATGAAATTGCTTCCAATTGCGAGCATTTCGAAACTTCAAAATTTGTTCTGTTAATTTTTTCATATTGGTTTTTATAAAATATTTTTTAATTCAGACAATGTTTTTATGGTAAAAGTTGGGACACCAGTTTCTGGGTTTGGTAATTCATTAGCGTATGGTCCTTTTTGTAACCATATTGTTGGATGGTTATTTTTATTACCATACTTAATGCTTTTTACCACTCTATCATCGACAAACAATAGTTCTTCTTTTTGTAAGTTTAATTTTCTTACTAAATTATTTAACATTTCATCTTTGTCTTCAACATCAGATACTTCGAACATATCAATATATTTTCCTAATGGTAGAGCTTTTATTTGGTTTGTTCGTTCTTCTATCGTAGTATTAGCTCTTACCAAAGAAGCAACGCATATTTTATAACCTTTTTGTTTACAGTATGATAAAACATCTTCTGAATCTAACATCTCTTTTTTAGTATCAACATCAAATAAAGTTCTCCCCCAATCAAAAATTATTGCTTTGATATTCATAATTGTATTATAGCTTAAAAAGTGCGGGCTGGGAGGCTTGGAATCGAACCAAGATTAACGGCTTCAAAGGCCGCTGTCCTACCGTTAGACGATCTCCCAATATATTACTTTGTCTCACTATCTTGCCCTAAAATCTCAATCAAGGCAAGTTCGAGGGGAAGTTCAGAGATAAAGGCATTATCAATGTTCTGGTATTGAGTGAGCAGTACTGACAGAGTTTTTGAGCGGAATAGGCCTTCTTTATCCTTCTTCACGAGGTCTTCAAGGAATTTTAAATCAGTATCTCCAATATCACCGAGCATCTCATCTTTCAGCTTTGGTGCATAGCGGAGTATCATACCGAGACGGAACTTGGCGATGATGAGTTTGAAATATAACTTCATGTCGAGGTTCTCAGATGCTGCCCTCCGTACAGCACTTATACCACTCTCTAGATTTTTCGTGGCTATGGCTTCGATATAATCATTCACTAGGACATTCTTCGGTGCGCCAGCAATCTTCTCGACATCTTCTCTGCTTATCTTTTTAGTTTTACTAAAATTCAAAACTTTTTGTAAAGTTCCAAGTGCATCGCGGAACGAGCCATCACCGAGTATCGCGAGTAGTTCAGCTCCAGCTTTATCTAGTGTCACGCCTTCATCCTTCGCCACAGAGAGTAACATATTTTTCAATATTGTATCTGTCGCTTTTTTGAAAGTGAAAACCTGACAACGAGAAACAATGGTGTCTGGAACTTTTTGCAGTTCGGTGGTAGCTAGAATAAATATCACATGAGCTGGCGGCTCTTCGAGGGTCTTGAGCAGTGCGCCCCAAGCGTCTTTCGAGAGCATGTGCACCTCATCGATAATATAAACTTTGTATTTCGAATCAAACGGCAAAACTCGAGCACCATCGCGCAACTCTTTGATATCTTCGATGCCACGATTCGATGCAGCATCTATCTCATACATGTCATTCGCCGATACACCAATCTCAGATGCGAAGATTCTAGCCACTGAAGTCTTGCCTGTACCGCGTGAACCGACAAAAAGGTAGGCATGGGAGACCGTGTTGTTCTTGGTCGAAGACTCTAAAACATCAACAATATGGGCCTGTCCTAAGACTTCCTTCCAAGTTTTCGGTCGATATTTGCGATATAGTGCCAAATCATGCATTTGCTTAGTATATTACACTTTTATTATTTTTCAAAAATTCTTTTACAATTTTTTCCACTTGTTTTGCATTGTCTACTTCCATCAATTTCACACGCAATTCTTTCGCCCCGTCGAAACCATTCACATAAGCCTTGAAGTGTTTCTTCATGACGGCGAAACTTTTGTGCTTAGGTATTGCTAACTCTTTATCGAAAATTTGTGTATGTTCTACTAGTGCTTCTAATTTTTCTTTAATTGAGATATCTGAATTTTTGTTTAACAGAAAAAACCAAGGATTACCAAATATGCCCCGACCTATCATTACCCCATCGCAACCATATTTCATTACTCTTTCTTCCCCATCTTTCAAATCTTTAATATCTCCATTACCAATAAGAAGTATGTCTTTACCGCTTTTCTTTATAAGTTCTTTGATTTTTTTTATATGATCCCAATTTGCAGGCACAAGTGACATTTCTTTTGCCGTACGCAAGTGAATTGTTAATGCAGAAATATCTTCTTTTAATAGTTCTGGTATCCAAATATCTATCTCTTCTTTATTAAAACCAATTCTTGTTTTAACTGACACAGGAATATCTTTGCCGGCTGCTTCTATCCCGAGATGGGCTGCTCGTATAATCTTTCTTGCCAGTTCTGGAGTTTTTATTAAACCAGCACCAGCTCCCTGACTTATGACCGATTTGTCTGGGCAACCCATATTTATATCTATTCCATCGAAATCAAGACTGGCTACATATTGACAAGCTTTTTTCATATTATCTTCATTAGAACCGAAAACTTGAGCCACGATGGGCCTTTCAGATTCTTTAAATTTCAGCATGTGGGAGAGTTTTTTTCTTCCGAGTTTATTGCTCAAGCCATCTGCTGAAACAAATTCTGTCCAGAAAACTACCCTATCTTTGTTTTCTCTATTCTTGCCGTATTTCGCTAATATTTGACGAAAAGCAATGTCAGTCACGTCTGACATTGGAGCAAGACAGAAAAAAGGTTTCTTGAGTTTTTCCCAAAATCCGAGAGTACTCATTTGAATTTATAGTAGACTTTATTATCGAATCTCAAATCAATATACAAGAGTGAGGTATATTTATCTCGAAATTCTGTTTGTAATGGCGGAGTGGTGAGTGCGCTTTGTAAATTCTCGGCCACTTTCTCAAAATTGGCCTCGGCTTTAAACATAACTTCCGGGGCGGCGGTCATCGTTTCTTTCTTGGGTAAAAACATTTTAACATCTCCATCCTCGCTTAAAAGAAAAGCTTTGGGTCTTAAATTCATTTTTTCTATAGAGTCTTCAAAAACAGTCAACTGATTGAAGGTATTTGGAGCAAAGTTGGAACCAGTGGGACTATCTATGTTCACCCCATTCTTTCCATAAAATCTAACATAAACATCCTGAGAGAAGTACGGTGCCTCGTCAAAGATATATCCGTCTTTATCTAAAAAGTAACATTTAATGTTGTCATCATTGTTTGGCATTTCTCCGCCACACCAAGTATATTTGGCTTCTCTTTCATCAACTGTAATCGAAATGGTGGTGGGGTTTTTTAATTTAATAGAAACATTTTTAAATCTTCGATACTCTGTACTTAGTGTATTCCTGATTCCTCGATTTGGATAAAGTAAAAAATTCGTCTTCGGGAAGAAATACAGGTAGTTCCCCATCATCTTCTCCGTCGCAATACTTTTAATTATCTCTGTATCTATGATTTTGTTTCCCACAACTTCAATACTGTCAATATTTATTTTTTTATTTCTAAAACCATAAACCAACCCAACAAATACGAGTACAAAAAGAGACACTAAAACGAAAACTTTTCGCCAGAAAAGTCTTTTCTTTTTTCTTCTCAATTCATCCAAGCGTGGAGAACTTAAAACACGATTCTTTGCCATATCATTTTATGGTTTCCTTTCCTCCCATATATTGCCTTAAAACTTCGGGAATCTGGATAGAGCCATCAGCTTGTTGGTAGTTCTCAATAATAGCAATTAAAGTACGCCCCATGGCCAAAACGGTAGCATCATTCATATGTACTGGTTCTATTTTCCCATTTGCTCGTCTAACTCTCGTATTTAAACGACGTGATTGAAATCCCCCTGTTGAATCAGCGCTATGTGTTTCTCGATATTTATTTTGCCCTGGCATCCAGGTCTCAAGATCAATTTGTCTATTATCTGGGAAACCCATATCACCAGTACATACAGCGACTACTTGGTAAGGAAGTTTTAATGTTCTTAATATATATTCTTGAATGGCCACCAAGAAATTTTGTTCTTGCATTGAATTCTCAGGCAATGAAAAAACTTCCATTTCTAATTTATCAAATTGATGTTGTCTTAAAATACCGTTAGTGTCTTTTCCGGCAGCACCAGCCTCACGTCGAAATGCAGTAGAATACCCAGCATAACGAATCGGTAAATCTTTTTCTTCAAAAATTTTATTCATATGCATTGAACCCATTGTATGTTCCGCGCTACCGATAAGCATTAAATCATCGTTGGGGAACATATAATGCTCCTCTGGCGTCATAAACCTTGCCATCTTCATCTGTACTACTGGCCTGATAAAAACTGGCGGGATAACCGGCATAAATTTAGAAACAGTCACAGAAATATTTGATTCTTTGGCAATTTTTTCTAACGTTTCTTGATTTGTTAAAATCTCTAAGCACATTTGTATTAAAGCAAATTGCATAGGTACCAAATCCCCTTTCAAATATGCAAATCTAGAACCAGACACTTCACCAGCTGTTTCGATATCTATTAATCCCAATGCTTTTCCAATTTCAAAGTGTTCTTTGGGAGTAAACGAGAATTGTGGCTTTTCCCCCCAACTTCTTATAACCTGATTTCCAGAATCATCTAGTCCCTCTGGAGTATCGACAGAAGGTATATTGGGTATTTTCACCATTAACTTCTGCCATTCTTCGGTGACTTGTTTTAGTTTTTCTTCTTTTCCTTTTATTTCTTCCTTCACTGCACGCATCTCCTCGATGAGTTGAATCTTGAGCGCTGAGTCTTGGTCGCGAGCAATATCATTCGAAACTCTATTCACCTCACTACGAAGTTCTTCTACCTCTTTTAGGATTTTCAATCTTTCGTCGTCGAGGGCGATAAGGGCATTAATATCAATAATGATGTGCTTTTTCTCGGCACCTTTCATCACAATATCCTTATTTTCCCTTATGAACTTAATATCTAACATATATGTCCATTGTATATTAAACTTGGTATAATGTGAAGCAAAGAATAATATTTTCGCCGGTACGGATTTTTTGAAGCTTAAAAAATCCTGAAGTTTTCGCGCCGTCGCGCTCAAAACCCCTTAAAAACATTATTCTTTGCTTTTTCATTTCTATGCAAATTAGGAAACTAAGTAAAAAAGATTTTCCGAAAGCCCTCCTCGAAATCCCCGAACCTCCTAAACAGCTCTATGTGGTGGGCGAACTTCCGCCCGAAAATTTAATTTATCTTTGCGTCGTCGGTTCTCGAAAATATACTTCTTACGGCCGAGACTGTTGTGAGAAAATAATTGCTGGACTAAAGGGTTATCCGATAGTGGTCGTCTCTGGACTGGCGCTAGGTATAGATGCGATAGCGCACAAGAAGGCACTGGCTATCGGGCTGAAAACCTTGGTCTTCCCTGGTTCAGGACTTCTGCCATCAGCAATGTATCCGAAAACAAATATATTACTAGCAGAAGAAATTATTAAAAAGGGTGGTTGCTTAATTTCAGAATTTGATCCTGATTTTAAGGCGACGCTCTGGGGTTTCTTGAAAAGAAATAGATTAATGGCTGGTATTTCTAGAGCTGTACTTATAGTAGAGGCAGAAGAAAGATCGGGAACACTAGTTACTGCTCGCCTAGCTACAGAATACAACAGAGATGTCTTAGCTGTGCCAGGTTCAATACTCTCTCCGAACTCTTATGGAACCAATCGATTATTAAGACAAGGTGCTACACCCGTGACTTGCGCCGAAGATGTTCTGGAGGCCTTGGGCTTTGAATTACCAAAAGATGAAGAAAAGCAGAAGAAGCTCTTCGCCGACCTATCTCCCGAGGAGAAAAAAGTGTGCGATTTACTCCGCGAACCTGTGCTTCGAGATGATTTAATCCGTACCATGAAAATCCCCACGCCGAATGCAAATGCAATATTATCCGTGATGGAAATTAAAGGACTAATTAAAGAAGAATACGGGGAAATTAGATTAATTTAATGCGTTCATCTTTTCTTTTGTTTTTTCCCCCACAAGCCCATCGGGTGTGAGGCCATTAGTCTTTTGCCATTTTTTAATTACAACCACCGTCTTCGGACCCAGTTTGCCATCAACTACTAAATTAAGTTTTAAAACTTTATTTAAAAATCGTTGTAATTCTTTTACTGATTCTCCCCTGCTACCATTTCTGAGGGTTGTAGTTCCGAAATTATGAGCTGTCTGCTTCGGATTATCTAAAATAGTTGAAGGATTTGGGGTTTTAGTGATTATTTTTGGAGTGGAGGTAGCTGGAATAATTGGTGGTCGTCCACTATTGCGGATGGAAACAGGAAGAACACAGAGAGTAGAAGAAGGAGTAATAGTATAAGCTTGACTTGAAGCGCCTGTAACAATGACAGAAGCCATTTGATTGGAATCACACCCTATAACTACGTTAGAATTGTTTGGACTGACGCTGAGACCCCCGCTCGCATTATTCACCGTAAAAGTTTCCCCACTAGAAATTGTGGGGATAATGTTATCTGTATTCACAATCATTCCATCATCAGATGAACCAGCAACTATAACAAGATTTATATTAAGACTTGAAATAAAAACATTAGTGTCTACGCTGTAATTATTCGCCGCATAAACAATATTAACTTCTATAAATAAAGTTAAGATGATAATAAATAAAAATTTAATTTTTTTTATCATTCTAGAATTTATCTAAATTACCAAGTAGTTAAAGCAGATCTTTTCCATGTATTCGTCGCTACGCATACATACACATAGTCACTATCCCAGGCAATCGTTCCCGTGGTGCAAGTGGCTGATGCACTAGCTGGGGTTTTTGCTGTTTTTAAAATAAATGAATCAGAATTAATATCCAATTTCGCTCCTGGATTCGTCACGCCTATTCCAACGTTGCCTTCCACAATTAAATTATTAGTACCTGGATCAACGGCACGATAAGCATTACCAAGTCCCACCCCACCAGATGTATTGATGCGTAAACGTTCAGCAAGCGCCCCGCCATCAACCTTAGTGTAAAATCGTAAATAACCACCTTTATCATTGGCTACAACACCTGCAGATGAACCAACAATTTCTGCAACGGGTTTACCATTTCCCGCAGTATTCGTCGGCATTGAAAAATAAATAAGCCCCACATTCGTGGCAGAATCTCCAATAGTATTTGCAAACTCTAGTGCGCCATGGTCGGAGGTCCCAGCAAGTGTCAAAACTTTTTTGGTATCAGTCAAGCCAACATAATTAGGAGTTACCGTGCCAATGCCAACATTGCCACCGAAAATTGTGTTTATATTATTACCGGCAATATTGATACTCGTGGCGGTAGTAGTTCCCAAATTTAAAATCCCGCTTGAATCAACATTCAATGCTCCAAGTGTAAGTGATGCATCGGTGTACCTAGTACTTAACCCCATCACGATAATTAATAAGAAGAAAATAAAACCTATATATTTATGTACTTTTTTCATTACATTAGTTTTAATTTATAATCCTTAATACTAATTAGTAGTATAGCATTTTTATATAAAAAAGAATAACAAAGTTATCCACCAAATTTGCATTAAAATTATATTTCGTGTAATACTTAACTTCACGATGAAACTTTTAATTGTTGAGTCACCATCAAAAGCAAAAACAATTGAGAAATATCTCGAAGGTGCTTTTACCGTACGTGCATCTGTCGGGCACATAAGAGATTTACCAAAATCAAATAAACAAGCAATAGATATCGAAGCAGGTTTCGTGCCACGCTATGAAATATCTAAAGGCAAAGAAAAGGTAGTGCACGAACTTCGCAACCTAGCTCATAAAGCAGATTCTATCTTACTCGCGACCGACCCCGACCGTGAGGGAGAAGCCATCGCATGGCACATTGAAGAAATTTTAAATGAAGATAAAAAGGTTAAAGCTCCCATAGAGCGTGTCGCTTTTTATGAGATAACCAAGGAGGCAGTGCAAGAAGCATTAAAAAATCCACGAGGAATTGATACTAATTTAAGGAAGGCCCAAGAAGCTCGCCGAGTATTAGACCGATTGGTGGGCTATGACTTATCTGGACTTATCTGGAAAAAGGTTCGTTATGGTCTCTCCGCGGGACGGGTTCAGTCTCCAGCATTACGTATCATCATGGAACGTGAAAGAGAGATCCGCGCTTTCATCCCAGAGAAGTTCTGGCGTTTGATGGGATTTTTTGAAAATAAAAAACAAGAGCCTATCAGTCTAGAATGTTCGGAAGAGCCACGAGATGAGAAATTGGTAGATAAGATAATAACCGAGGGCAAGAAAGGCGCTTGGGTAGTCAGTGGCGTGAAAGAGTCAGAACAAAAACGCTCCCCTCGAGCACCATTCACTACTTCTACTCTCCAACAAACAGCGAGTTCCCGTTTGGGCTACTCTCCTTCCCGCACGATGCAAATCGCGCAGAAGTTATATGAAGCGGGACACATTACTTATATGCGTACCGACAGTACAAATTTGTCGTCCGCTGCTCAGGGTCAAATTATTTCTTTTGTAAAAAGTAAATACGGCGATGAATACGCTGAAGCTCGAATCTATAAAACTAAATCCAAGAACGCCCAAGAAGCCCACGAAGCTATCCGACCCACACATATAGACAAGATGTCTGCGGGCAACGACGAGCAAGAGAGATTATACAAGCTCATCTGGGAACGCACAGTGTCATCGCAAATGAGTGATGCGAAATTATTAAAGACGAAAGTTTCAGCAGTTATAAAGGGTCACGAAGATCTACCAGACTTCTCGGCTAATGGTTCTCGTCTGCTCTTCCCTGGATGGTTGCGCGTCGATGCGGGAGCACGTGGTGAAGATGTGGAATTGCCGAAGTGCGTTGTCGGAGAAGAGCTAAAATTAATTGATTTGCAAAAAGAAGAAAAGTTCACCGAACCACCGGGTAGATATAGTGAAGCCGGTCTGGTGAAAGAGCTAGAAGCTCGAGGCATCGGCCGACCTTCGACTTATGCTTCGATTATGCGTACACTGGAAGACAGAGAATACGTCAGGAAAGAAAATAAAACTCTCTTCCCCACCGATGTCGGTGAGGTTGTGTCTGATTTCTTAGAAAATAATTTCCCAAATTATATTTCTGATACCTTCACAGCCGAGATGGAAGATGAACTAGATGAAATATCTCGTGGCGAGAGAGATTATGAGAAAACCTTGAAAGATTTCTACGGTCCATTCTTGAAAGATGTTAAATCGAAAGAAAAATTGGAAAAAGCTACCAACCTCGGAGATGCACCAGAGCACATCAAGTGTCCTAAATGCGGCAGTCCGATGATTATCAAGCTATCGCGAGCTGGTAAGTTTTATTCTTGTTCGAAGTATCCAGAGTGTAGTGGCGCCCTAATGCTCGATGGCACTGAACTCCAAGGTCCGAAAGAAACAGGTGAAATGTGTCCAGAATGTGGAGAAAAGAAGGGTAAGTCTGGTGGCGGAAAATTAATCGTCCGTGAAAGACGCGACGGTAGTGGGACATTTATTTCTTGTTCTAGATATCCAAAATGTAAATTCGTCAAGAAAGATGAAGCAGAAGAAGCGAAGAAAAGGACTGGGGTTGTTTGCCCAGAATGCAAGAAAGGTGACATTACAGAACGTCGTGGACGCTTCGGTATATTTTATTCCTGTTCCAACTACCCAGGTTGTAAATTCGCTATCAAGGCCAAACCAACCGGAAACATTTGCGATAAATGTGGCAGTCTGATGATGGAGGGCACAAAGACCATCCCTGAGCGTTGTTCCAACAAAGCTTGTGTAAACCATAACCCTCACAAAATCAAGAAAATTGAATAAGTCCTTCTTTTAAGCTAGACTATACTCATGGCGAGCGTTAAAGAATTAATTGATTCCATAGAAGGTGGAGTCAGCAAAAAAGACGAAGAACTCTTGAATAAAGCTTATAACTTCGCTTTCAAGGCTCACGAAGGTCAAAAGAGGCTGAGTGGTGACCCTTATTTCACTCACGTTTTTGAAACTTCTAAAATCTTAATAGGGCTCGGAATGGATACGCAGACCATTGCGGCTGGACTTTTGCATGATGTCCTAGAGGATACAGAAATTACAGAAGAAATTATACAAAAAGAGTTTGGTGATGATATTCTTTTTTTAGTAACAAGTGTTACAAAATTGGGAACTTTAAAATATCGTGGACATCAAAGACATGTAGAAAGTTTGAGGAAATTTTTCGTTGCAATGGCAAAAGATTTGCGTGTTGTGATTATTAAATTTGCTGATCGACTACACAACCTGCGCACTTTAGAATTTTTGCGTGAAGATAAAAGGGAGAGAATAGCTTTAGAATCTATTGAGGTTTATGCCCCACTCGCCAATCGTCTCGGTATGGGTAAATTAAAAGGAGAACTCGAAGATGCGGCCTTCCCATACGCTTATCCTAAAGAATATGCCCAGGTAGAAGAAATCATCAAAGAAAAAAAAGAAACTTACGAAAAAAACCTGACGGAAGTTAGGGAAGAGTTAGAAAAGGAATTAAAGAAGAATAAGGTAAAATTTGTTGAAATTAGTTATCGAGTTAAACACAAATATAGTCTATACAAAAAACTTCAAAAATATAATTTTGATATTGAGAAAATTCATGATATCGTCGCCCTTCGTGTTGTTTTAAAAGACCTAGAAGAATGCTATCAAGTTTTGGGTATTGTACATTCTATCTGGCGCCCCCTGCCAGGTAGGATAAAAGATTATGTGGCTGTGCCGAAACCCAATGGCTATCGATCACTTCATACTACTATTTTCACTGGTTCTGGGGGGATAGCGGAAATTCAAATAAGGACACAAGAAATGCACGCGGAAGCGGCCTATGGTATCGCTGCTCATTATTCTTATAAAGAAAGTAGTAGTCATAATAAAAAATCAAAGCTGGAGTGGGTTGAAGAATTAAAAGATTTAAATCATATCCCCAATGAGCCTGAAAAATTCATTGAACATTTAAAAATGGATATCTTTAATGACAGAATCTTCATCTTTACACCCAAGGGAGACGTGATAGATTTACCAGATGGTTCTAGCCCTATCGATTTCGCCTATGCTATTCACTCAGATATTGGTAATCATATTTCTAGCGCAAAAGTAAATGGTAAGATGGTACAAATTTACTCAACCCTTAAAAACGGAGATATCGTGGAAATTATAAAGAAGAAAGATGCTAATCCAACAGGAAAATGGTTAGAACACACGAAGAGTTCGGCAGCAAAAAAACATATCAGAATTTACTTAGAAAAAAATAGCTTACTGGCTAAGTTGAAATCTTTTGGAGTTAAACGCTAAAATTTGAAATATCATAGAGCTTAGTGTCATCCTCCTTTTTTTCTTCTTCAGTCCTATCATCTAGCGTCGCGATTTCACTTGTCACTTCGGGTGGATTTTCGGCGATGTGCTTCTCCAACATTTCGTCCGGCTTCTTTTCAACTCCTGATTTTTGTATCAAATCCAAGATTTGTCGCAAGTCCTCAGTAGAGAAATAATCAATCTTAATCTGGCCACCCAACTCTTTCCTGTCGATGTGTACTCGGGTGCCTAACTTTTCCTGGAACTCTTCTTCCAGCTCTGTGATTTCTGGATCAGGCATAAATTCTTTCTTGCGCACACGGTCATAGGCGATTTTGCGGGCTAACTTTTCTGCTTCACGGACGGTGATTTTCTTGTATAAAATTTCTTTATATAAAACGAGCTGTTCTTCAGGATGGTCGGCAAGCATAAGTAATGGTCGAGTGTGACCTTCGGTAATCTTGCCTTCTGAAAGACCCTGAATTATTTCTTCGGGCAGGGCAAGGATTCTCAGAGTATTCGAAACATATTCTCGACTGCGACCCATCTTCTTGGCTACCTCGTTGTGAGTAAATTTAAATTCAGAAGTTAAGCGCAAGAAGGCGCGAGCTCGGTCGACGACATTTAGGTCTTCTCTTTGCAAATTTTCAATAATAGCGAGCTCTAATTTCATCATTGAAGTATCTCCGACACGGATAATGACGGGCACTTGAGATACTCCAGCAAGCTTAGCCGCACGAAGTCGACGCTCTCCGGCGATGAGCTCGTATTCGGTGACCAGTCCGCCACCATCTTTCTCAACCTCGACCCTCGATACAGTAAGGGGTTGGAGGACACCGTATTGTTTGATAGATTCAGCCAAATCAGAAAGGCGAGTCTCGTCAAAATCTCGGCGTGGTTGATATGGATTGGGTTTGATTTTGTCGGTATCAATCCAGAAAATTGAATTGGAATATAAGTTAGACATATGGATATCTTAACATATTTTATTAAAGTAAAAAATTGATTTTGGGCATAAATTTGTGTAGAATGTGTGGACTTGCCTAAAAGCCCGGGTGGCGGAATTGGTAGACGCGATAGACTCAAAATCTATTGATGGCAACATCATGAGAGTTCGATTCTCTCCCCGGGCACAAATATAATAACTTGCAACACTTGCATTATCTCATATATGAGATATACTGTTATTATGAAAAAGATAACAGAACAACAAAAAATAGGTTATTTTATCAAGGAGTTGAGAGAGGCTCGTGGCATGACTCAAGGAGAATTGGCCAAAGCCCTGAACACTTCTCAAAGCTCTATTCCTCGAATGGAGAAGGGTGAGCAGAATTTTACGACTGAATTATTGCAAAAAATTAGCAATGTTTTAGAACACAAAGTAGTTGCCATAAAAGATTCTATTGATTTCCAAGTGAATGGTGGCAGGAAGCTGAGTGGCTCAATAAAAACAAACTTTTCTAAAAACGGCTCAGTCGGACTGCTCTGTGCTTCCCTACTAAACCGAGGTACAACTACTCTGCATGGAATCGCCCGCATCGAAGAAGTAAATAGAGTGATTGAAATCCTCGAGAGCATCGATGTACAGATAAAATGGCTAGATAAGAATACCTTAACAGTCACCCCGCCGAAAAAATTTGCCTTAGATAAAATAAATATCGAATCAGCCGTCAAAACTCGCTCGGTGGTGATGTTGATTGGTCCCGTAATTCACTACCTGTCTTCATTCAACTTACCCCACGCTCAAGGATGCAACCTTGGACGCCGTACTATTGCAGCCCACACCTATGCCCTCGAAGAACTTGGAATAAAAATAAAAACAACTTCCCAAAATTATGAAATAAGTGCAAAAAAATTAAAACCTGCCGAGATAGTTATGTATGAATCCGGTGATACTGCTTGTGAAAATATCTTAACGGCTGCTGCCTTGGTGCCTGGTAAGACTACTATCTCCTTCGCCAGCGCGAACTACATGGTGCAAGAAATATGTTTCTTCCTCGAAGCCCTGGGGGTAAGGGTAGACGGCATCGGCACATCAACCTTAACGGTGCACGGGGTAAAAGAAATAAATCAAAATATAGAATATTGGAATAGTGAAGACCCCATCGAATCAATGATGTTTATTTCAGCCTGCATCATCACTGATTCGAAGCTTACTATCACCAGATGCCCGATAGACTTCTTAGCACTTGAATTAGAAAAATTAAAAAGAATGAATTTAAAGTTTAAAATTTTAAAGAAATATGATTCCTATAATGGACGAACAAAATTAGCAGATATTGAGATATTTCCAAGTAAACTAAAAGCTCTCCCTGACAAGATTCACTCCAACCCTTATCCGGGCATAAATATCGACAACCTTCCCTTCTTTGTGCCTATTGCTATACGTGCCGAGGGCCAAACAATGATTCACGACTGGGTATATGAGAATCGGGCTATTTATTTCACTGAATTAAACCGCCTTGGAGCGAACATAACGCTGGCTGACCCGCACAGAGTATATGTAAATGGTGGCACACCCCTTAAACCCGCCCAAGTCGTCTGCCCACCAGCT
>JBAZWP010000012.1:0-2802 GCA_041660345.1 Minisyncoccota bacterium | reverse complement strand
TATATTACGTAATGTCTATATGATTAATCGTGGCTATGAAGAAATAGCCGAACGCTTAAATTCTGTCGGCGCAGATATTAAAATCTTAAAATAATTATACCTATGACGAAAAATAACTTTTTACGGGGTTTCGAGGCTGGCGAGCCGAGAATTTCAGGATTTTTTAAGCTTCAAAAAATCCGTACCAACAAAAAGTTAGTTTTTCATCATAGGCCAAAAATAATTGTAATTTTAGGACAAACAGCAACGGGTAAAAGTTCTCTGGCTGTAAAAATTGCTAAAAAACTTAACGGAGAAATTGTTTCCGCTGACTCTAGGCAGGTCTATAAATATTTAAATATCGGTACGGGTAAAATTACCAAGAAAGAAATGAGGGGCGTCCCCCATCATCTGCTTGATTTCGCACACCCGAAAAATAAATTCACCGTAGCTGAACATCAGAAACAAGCAATATCAGCTATAGCTGATATTCTAAAAAGGGGCAAGACTCCAATCATTTGCGGTGGCACAGGATTCTACATTGATGCCATCACCAAGGGTATTGTCTTCCCTGAAGTCCCACCGAACAACAAATTAAGAAAATCTTTAGAAAAAAGGTCAGCACCCAAATTGTTTAAAATTTTAAAAAAGTTAGATAAAGCTCGTGCCGAGAATATTGACCAAAAAAACGAACAGAATAATAAGGTGCGTCTAATTAGGGCGATTGAGATAGCGAAATATTTAGGCAAGGTTCCCAAAATTAAAAAAATAAAACCTAAGTATGAATTTATTCAAGTTGGTTTGAAAATAACTGCGGAAGAATTGAATAAAAATATAAATAAAAGAGTGGATGCAATGTTCAAAGCTGGTTTACTCAAAGAGATACAGAGACTCAAAAAATTCGGTATCACCGACAAAAGATTGCGAGAATTCGGCTTCGAATACAATAAGCCAGATAAAGAGCCGGTAAAATTAAAAACTCTACAATATGCCAAAAGGCAAAATACCTGGTTTAAGAGAGAAAAAAATATAAAATGGTTTAATCCTAAAGAATATAAATCTATCGAGACTTATATTTCTCGCGAATTAAATGGATAACTCCGGGAAGAATCGATAGAATCACGATAATACTTATCACGTAAATTAAGTAATATTCTAATTGGGGGAAAATTTTACCCAGATAATATCCTCCTAGGGTAAACGAAGTTGACCAAATAAGAGCGCCAAAGAAACTGTATTTTAGAAAATCTGCATACTTCATACGCGCTATACCAGCCACGATTGGCAAGAACGTGCGGACAACCGGCATAAAGCGGGACAAAATCATTGAAGACAGACCGTGCTTCTCAAAAAAGGCATGTGCCTTATCGATATGTTCTTGCTTTAAAATTCTGCGGAAAAACGCATAAGTGCGCAAGTGTTCTATCTTCGTGCCAATGTAGTACCCCACTATCCCACCCAAAAATGCAGATAAGAAAACAAGAAGTGTTAGAAGTACAATATTGAAGTGCACGACTGGTGCCATCAGTCCCGCAGTGAAGATAAGGCTATCGCCGGGAAGAAGAAAAAATATTCCAGACTCTAGGAAAACCACAATGAAAATACCAATGTATCCATAAGTTGTGATGATTTGAGTTGTGTCAAAAAGAGCGTGCATTAATTATTTAGTTTTGTTGAGAGATTTATAAAGCTTGCCGGTAAAAAGCAGAACGAGGATTCCAGATAACATTAGATAACCAGGGTGATTGTGGAAAAAAGGAATATCGTCTACTAGAACCTTGAAACCATTCATTGTAGCCGAGACACCGAAAACCAGAAGAAAAGTAAATAAAAGTGGGTACCTTTTTAAAACAGGTTGTGTAATCTTGCCAGCGCTGTCATGCACTACTTTCACAATCTTCTCTGCTTTTTGTATTGGATCTTGCGACATGTTATTTAACCTCTTCCCAAACAAAATAAGTTGTTAAGCCATCTTGTTCTTCTATATAACCTTCGGATTCATATTGTTCGTCGCTCAAAACAACTGCAAATCTATGAGTCGTATAAAGAGTACGTAAACCGGGATAGCTTTGAGCAATTGTTAATTTGCCTTCAGTCTCAGATTCTATTAAAGTGACACCACCGTCAATACCTAGTTCTTCTTTTAATCCACGAACGGTCGCTGTTTGGGGATCTTCATTTAATTTGAGTTTTTCGGAGACAGACCATTCATAGTTTCTTCTTCTTTCACGTCCGTCACTAAATACTTGTTTTTCCTCCCGTAGATGATATCTTTTACCGTCTGGAGCAATATAGAGAACATCAGTACCGCTTGATAAAACTTTTCTCAAAAGTCTACCCTCCCTATCCAGTTCTAAAACGGTTTCTCCGTTTTCGATTTCTTTTTGCAAATCTTCTAATGTTTTTGCCTCCCCAATACCCCACTTAGAAACGTCAACACCGGCCTTCTCTAGCTGTTGTCTTAATGCTTCAACTGGTGTTTCAATTGTGTATTTGTGACCTTCCATGGCGGGTCCACGAGGATTCGAACCTCGGTCAACGGTTTTGGAGACCGCTATTCTACCACTGAACTATAGACCCGTAGAACCATTATACTACGTAAAATCCCCGTTTGCGACGAGGATTTGGCCAAACACAATATTAAGATTATTTCTTAATCTCTTTGTGTTTGGTCTTCTTTTTGCACCATTTACAGAACTTGTTGAGCTCTATTTTCTTGGTAACAGTCTTTTTGTTCTTTCGGGACCAGTAATTGATTCTTTTGCAAGTACCGCACCCAAGTTTTATAAGTCTATCTTGTGACATATTTTTATAATAATATAA
>JBAZWP010000011.1:0-22566 GCA_041660345.1 Minisyncoccota bacterium | reverse complement strand
AGTCAGCCACTTTCTGTATGGAAAGCCAAAGGATGGATACGTCCGCAGGACCCCAGAGGATGGTTTGAATGGTATTGTCGTTACTACCTCGGCCGTCGAACAAAAGATGATGAAAGGCAGATAAAAAGGTGGCTCGCGATGCGTCGACATATCATGCAAATCAAAAATAATTGCCGAGCGGGAGATGAGCATTGTCGTCCAAGGCAGAGGCAGGCGTTACTACACTGGGCTTATGACTCTAGAAAATTTTAATTTATTTGTGGTAAAATAAATGTATGAATATAATCATTGCTTATTTGGCGACGCTTATACCACTCGGTATTTTAGATGGTATCTGGGTTTTATTAATTGCGAAGGGTTTCTATGCAGAACACATGGGTTTTCTTTTTACCAAAAGTGTCAATTTAGTTCCCGTAGTTTTTTTCTATCCTATTTATGCTTTCGGTGTACTTCTCTTGGCCGTCTTGCCGGCAGTAAATTCTGCTTCATGGGTAGAAGCTCTCTGGCGCGGGGCGCTGCTCGGACTTCTAGCCTATGGTGCATATGACCTGACGAATCATGCGACGATTGCGAACTGGCCCCTCGTGATGACTATCGTAGATATGGCTTGGGGCATGACAGTCACTGCACTTACAAGTGTGTTGGCTTATTTTTTAATAACAATAATCAAATAAATATATGAAAAAAGGATACAAAAATAATATAGAAAAACTAACACAGGGTAATAATGACTTTCGTCGAGTGCTATATACTGGTGCGGAGAGTCAACTCGTCTTGATGTCGCTCGCTGTCGGTGAAGAGATAGGAGAGGAGGTACATAGTGACAATGACCAATTTTTCCGATTCGAAAGTGGCAACGGCAAGGTCATCATCAATGATACAACTTATGAAGTTACTGATGGAGATGCAGTGATAGTGCCAAAAGGGGCGAAGCACAATGTGATAAATGCTGGAGGCACAGCTCTGAAGCTGTACACCATCTATTCTCCGGCGCATCATAAGGACGGCACAATACACACTACCAAGGCCGAGGCCCTAGCGAGCGAAGAAGAATTCGATGGTGTGACTACTGAATAATTTTAAAAATTTGTTATAATGTAATCTCATGATGAAAAATCAACTAATTTCAATAATTATCGGCGTGGTACTGGTGCTCGGCATGGGTACGCTGGTTTATTTTACTAAGGAGGCTAAATATGTCCCAGTAAGTGACACTAGTAAAACAAGTGAGACAAAATCAACCACCAATACGCAACCCAAAGCTGGCATACCACTTTCTGAAATTGCTGCACACAATTCGCGCACGAGTTGTTGGTCAGCGGTCAATGGCGGTGTATATGACTTAACGAGCTGGATACCGAACCATCCAGGAGGAGAAGAAGCGATACTCTGGATGTGTGGTATAGACGGAAGCTCTGGTTACAATGCTCAACACGGTGGCAGTTCGAAGCCAGCCAGAATGTTAGGAGGATTTAAAATTGGAGCATTATCAAAATAACTATGAAAACAAGTACAAGAAAAAAATTCGGTGTTAGTTTACTTCGCTTGGGGCTCGCGGGAGTCTTCCTCTGGTTCGGTTTCTCTCAATTATTCGACAGTCTGTCTTGGGTTGGATTGGTACCAGTTTGGGCAATTGAACTCTCACACCTGCCACCAGCGATGATAGTGATGGGGAATGGTATTTTTGAAGTTGTCTTCGCCGGACTTTTGGCGATGGGTTTCTTCGTTCGATTCACTTCCTACATCCTGGGTCTACACCTCCTAGTGATTGCTCTTGATTTCGGTCTTGTGGCTACAGGTATTCGCGACTTCGGCCTCGTCATCGCTTCCTTCGCCCTTTCTCTCATGTATACGAAGGATAAGAATGTGCTAGAGTCGGTTCGAGAACGTAATATTATATAAATAATATGAAATCATTTTTTATTATGCTTTTTATAATTATGATGGTTGTGGCTGGAATCTTGTTGTATCAATGGGAGTCTACACAAATAGAAAAAAACACGGAAGCTAAGAAGATTGAATTAGGAATCCCCAGTGTGAAAGATATACAAAACACACCACTTGTACCGGATAGCGTCGAACCAGTAAGTCAAAATGTTACAAGAGAGGATAATAATAAAAAAATTATGAATGCAATAATACACACAAATAAAGGAGACATAACAATAGAGTTCAATGGAGAGACGCCGAAGACGGTGGCGAATTTCGTCGACCTCGCGGGAAAAGGTTTCTACGACGGGACGAAGTTCCACCGTGTAATCAAGGGCTTCATGAGTCAGGGCGGAGATCCATATTCGAAGGATGATACGAAGATGTCCCAGTGGGGTACTGGTGGGCCAGGTTATCAGTTCGATGATGAAATAGGTGCGAACAATAAAAACAATACCAATACGATATCAATGGCAAATGCTGGACCCAACACCAACGGTAGTCAATTCTTCATCAATGCAGCGAACAATAATTTCTTAGACACGAAGCATACCGTCTTCGGCAAGGTGACGGCTGGACTCGATGTGGTGAAAGCCATCAACTCTGTCGCCACAGACTCTTCTGATAGGCCTAAAGAGCCGGTAATTATTAAAAGTATTACACTCAAGTAAAAACTAGCAGAAAGGTGTATACTTAAAGTATGAAAAAATTACTAACTTTTATCGTTTTAATTCTAATTATTATCGTGGGCGCCTATTTGTTTGGTGCCAATAAGTCTCAAGAAGCCCCTATCGTTGTAGAAGAGCCCAAGTCCATACAACTTTGTTTCTATAAAGAAGGGCCCAATAAAACACCCGGTGGATATTATGACATCGCCTGGCTCAAAATGAATTTGACTGGAGACAAAGTGACAGGCGAATTTCGTAATCTACCAGCCGAGAAAGATAGCAAGGTTGGAACCTTCGAAGGGGCAGTGGGCGAGAAGGACCCATATATGATGGCCCGCGTAGCGGACGTCACCTGGAGCGCCCTTCAGGAGGGGATGCAGACCAAGGAACAATTGCGCATAATTTTCGGTGAAGGGACAGCGAATGCTTATTTCGGTGAGATGGTGGATAAGGGTGACGGTGTTTATGTCTACAAAGATTTGAACAAACTCATTCCTGGGATGTCTATGAATGATGTAGCTTGTAGTGACATCGATGACAGACTGGCTGTAGAGAAATATGTTCGAGATAATATCAAAAACCTTGTTCCAGAAAAGCCGGTGCTTGGTGGTTCGTGGTATGCGCTCAATGTGCGGGTGGATCCGAGGACCAAGACGGGAACGATGGAATACGAGGATGGTCACGTAATGGGTAAGAAGACTTTCTCTTATTCAATCAATAATGGGCAGGTTTCTATCGAAGTAAAATAAGCTTTACACGCCTGACCATAAAGGAATATAATTAATATATGAAAAAAGATATAAAGGTTGTTTGGCTTTTTATATTATCACTAGGTGGTTTGTGTTTTGCAGGATATCTAAGTGGAGTAAAGATATTTACCTCCACGTGTGCTTTTAACGAGTCATGCCCAATCTTCCTAGGCTATCCAGCGTGTTACTATGGTTTCTTGATGTACCTCATGCTTGCCATCTCGGCTTATCTACTTCTCAACAATCGCCTAGAGACAGTGAAGGGTGCGAAGAGAATGATGCTCGTTTCTTTCCTTGGAATTTTATTCGCGGGGTACTTCACCCTAGGAGAGCTTCCAATTTTATTTAGTGAAGGATTTTCTGCCTATGCTCTCGTCTTGCCGACTTGTGCCCTCGGACTTATTTTCTACATCCTGATTTTCATCCTAGCTTGGAGACTCTCAAAAACAAATGCAAACATATAATTGGTATTCACAACTTATCAAGCCAACATGGTCGCCACCAGCGTATCTCTTTGGTCCGGTGTGGAGCTTTCTTTATGTTCTGATTTTCATTTCTTTCGGAAAGGTATTCCTAATGGCCTGGGAGAAGAGGATTCCTTTCGTGGTCGTCCTGCCGTTCGTCTTAAACCTTTTCTTCAACTTTATTTTCACCTATATACAGTTCGGATTGAAAAATAATCTGCTAGCCTCTCTAGATATTTTGCTAGTTTTGGGCACCTTACTTTGGGCGATGTTTGTGATATACCCTCATCTAAAATGGGTGACATATATGCAAATACCTTATCTACTTTGGGTATCCTTCGCCACGATTTTACAACTCACCATTACGTATTTGAATCGATAATTTCATTAATAGCTATCTCTATCAAATCTTACTATAATCTAGTCAGCGGCACTTCCTGTGCCAAACGATGGTTCCTCAAAAAAAGAGTGGGGGTTATGGATATCATAGATCTTCTCGTCATCCAGGGCGGGATGGGGATTAATGTATCGAATGACAAGCTCGCGAAGCTTTGTTCAAGGTTCGGCATTCTTGGCACGGTGACGTGTACGGGTGCCGAACGGATGCTGGCCCACAAGCTGGAAGCCGGTGACCTCGACGGGCAGTGTCGTCATGCTCTTGCCCACTTTCCGTATCCGGAAGTAGCGGAGCGGATTCTTGAGAAGTACTACATCTTCGGCGGCAAGCTGGAAGAAGATGAATTCAAGAAGGTTCCGATATGGAGCTTTACGTCACGTCGTGATCTCATCGAGCTCGCAGTGGCAGGAAGCTTCGTGCACGTGTGGCTCGCCAAGGAGGGGCACGACGGCCCCATCTCAGTGAACTATCTCGAGAAACTGCAGTGGCACATCTACCATCTCGTAGGGGCGATGCTCGCGGGCGTCGACTATGTCACTATGGGGGCTGGAATTACACTCCAGATTCCCGCAGTACTCGACGCCATCGCGTACGGCGGTGTGCCGACGTATCGCGTGGATGTGGCGGGTAGCACGACTGGCACGAAGCAGATTAGTTTCGATCCGCGCGAATTCTTCGGGAGTTTCCCGAGGGAGCTCAAGCGGCCGGGCTTCCTGCCGATCGTCTCTACCGATGCACTGGCGAACATTATGGTGACGAAGCTGCCTAAGGGAAGCATCCAAGGCTTCGTCATCGAGACGCCAGACGCTGGCGGGCACAATGCCCTGCCGCGCAAGAAGGGCGAGTACGACGCGAAGGGTCAACCAGTGTACGGCCCGCGCGACGAGGTGAATTTCGATAAGCTCGGCTCTCTCGGTATTCCTTTCTGGATTGGCGGCGCGTACGCCTCTCCAGAAGGTCTCGCTAGAGCGCAGAAGCTCGGCGCGGTGGGTATCCAAGCTGGCTCCATCTTCGCCCTGTGCGAAGACTCTGGCTTGGACCCGTACTACCGCTCGGAGATTCGACGCCTCGGTTATCGAGGGGAACTCGAGGTCATCAGTGACCCGACAGCTTCACCGACGGGGTTCCCGTTCCAAGTCGTGCAACTTCCGGGGACGCATTCAGATCCGGAAGTATATGCTGCTCGCGAACGTAACTGCAGCATCGGTGCGCTCCAGTTCTATGCACAGCTTGAAAACGGCAAGGTTGTGCCCCGTTGTCCTGCAGAGCCGATCGATGACTACCTGAGGAAGGGTGGCAAGATCGAAGACACCGTAGGCGCGCGGTGCCTGTGCAACATGCTCTTCGCGGCCGTTAATCTCGCTTACTACAAAGAACGGCCGGGTTTCACTCTGGGCAGGGATACGAGTTTCTTGCGCCGACTGATGACGCATGAGAACGACTCCTACGGCGCGTGGCAAGCCATCCAGTGGCTGCTCTCGCGCTGAACAAAATGCTACGGACATAATTCCGTAAATAGACTGGCAGGTCTCATTAAACTGTCGCGGGCCCGGGAGATGCGAATCTCCCGGGCCTTTCCACTTGTTGAAATAAATAAAATTTGTGATATAGTAAAAGTACAATTAAATATTTATCAAGAGTGTGGGTAGAGTTCTGGCTCCATGACCCACCGGCAACCCTCAAACGAGAAGGTGCCACATCCAGCCCAATAGAATGGGAAAGATACTTAGTCCGTAACTTTTCCGCTTTATGCGGATTTTTTATTTTAAATTATGATTAAAACAGCAGAATTTGTAAGTCCGAAACATCCAGATAAAATCTGTGATTTTATCGCGGACAGTATTCTCGATACATATCTGAGAGGAGACAATGAAAGTCGGGTGGCAATAGAAGTAATGGGTGGGCACAAATTAATCACCATCAATGGCGAAGTCACTTCACATACAAAAATAAATATTGAAGAAGTTGTGAAGAAGATTGTTGGAAGTGATTATAAAGTTATCGTTAATATTGTCGAACAGAGTAAAGAGATAGCTCACGGTGTGGACACCGGTGGAGCGGGTGATCAAGGCATTATGAAGGGTTATGCAACGAGTGAGACGGAAGAATTCTTGCCACTTGAATATATCCTCGCACGAGATTTGTGTAAAAAGATTTATGAAGTTTATCCATATGACGGTAAGACGCAGGTGACAGTGGACGGTGGTGTGGTGAAGACTGTCGTCGCAAGTTTCCAGAATACAAGAAGTGGCGAACTTTTAGAATTAGTTAAAACAATAATTAAGGCTGAAGAATATCTCATCAATCCAGCAGGTGAATGGCACCAAGGAGGATTCGATGCTGATACTGGACTCTCTGGTAGGAAATTAGTCATCGATAATTATGGCCCCGAAGTTCCCATCGGTGGGGGATCATTCTCTGGTAAAGATTATACGAAGGTGGACCGCTCTGGAGCGTATATGGCTCGCAGGGTTGCCGTTGAACTTCTAAAAGGGAGAGGAGCGAAGGAAGTATATACGAAGCTTGCTTACGCTATCGGTGAGACTCTGCCCGTGATGGCTGTGGCAATTATCGATGGGCAAGAAGAAGAAATCACTGGGTACGACTTGAGTCCGAAGGGTATCAGAGAATATTTGAAGTTAGATAAGGTGCAATATGCCGACACCGCGGTCTGGGGACACTATGGACGGAATTTCGAGTGGAAATAGCTTACTTTTTTCAGCTTTTTTTGTTACAATTTAAATATGGAATTACCCGAGCTTCCTTTCAATAAAGAACTCACATATATTGGCCAAACTACCTATCGAGACAAACACACGCTTTTTGGCATTAAGCGCAAAGACAGGCGTCAGCATATGTACCTCCTGGGAAAGTCCGGTACTGGTAAATCTGTCCTAATGTTCAATATGATTATTCAGAACATCATCAACGGTGATGGTGTTTGTGTTGTGGACCCGCACGGCGAGCTCGTAGAAGGAGTACTCTCGGCCATACCGCCACATCGTATGAAAGACGTGGTTTATTTCAACCCGGCGGATGCAGACTTTCATGTCGGCTTCAATGTGCTTGAACTCATCGACCCGAAGTACAAGCACCTCGTCGCCTCTGGACTGATGGGCATCTTCACCAAGATTTGGGCGAACGCTTGGAGCGCACGTATGGAATATATTTTGAACAATGCGATTCTCGCTCTACTCGATACACCTGGGACGACCTTGCTTGGCATACCCCGCATGCTCGTCGACAAGGACTATCGTCAGAAAATAATCGCCAATTTGAAGGACCCCGTGATTAAAGCTTTCTGGGTGCACGAGTATGAAGCTTGGCAAGATAAATTCCGAAATGAAGCCATCGCACCGATTCAGAATAAAGTGGGACAATTCCTCTCGACCTCCATCATTCGTAACGTCGTCGGTCAGTCGAAGAGCACGATAAATATTTTCGACATTATGAACGAAGGAAAAATTTTCCTCGTGAATGTGTCCAAGGGTCGCATCGGTGAGGACAACTCCGGACTCTTGGGTGGAATGATAATCACCAAGATTCAACTCGCCGCGATGGAACGTGTGCGCATACCAGAAGAACAGAGAAAAGATTTCTACCTCTATGTCGACGAATTCCAGAACTTTGTGACTGATGCATTCGCGGGCATTCTCTCGGAAGCTCGTAAGTACCGCTTGAACCTCACTGTGGCGCATCAGTATACTGCTCAGCTTGTCGTAGACAAGAGCTCGGCGGTGCGTGACGCTGTCTTCGGCAACGTCGGGACGATGATTGTTTTCCGCGTGGGCTCGGATGATGCAGAATTCCTAGAAAAGGAATTCGACCCAGAATTCACTCCACAAGATATCGTGAACTTGCCGAACTACAAAGTGTATTTGAAATTAATGATTGACGGTGTTACCTCGCGACCGTTCTCCGCACGGACCCTGCCCCCACTGGTGAAGAGTGGCAATGCCGAAGTTGAGCAAGAAGTCATCCGTTCTTCTCGAGAATTATATTGTCGAAGTAAAGAAGTAGTTGAAAAAGAAATCAATGACTGGAGCGGGATGTCGCTCGGGGACTTCAAAGATACTATTTCTGGAGTGGTTACCAACAGCGACGGAAGCCTCGCAAAGTTTCCGATAGTTTGCTCATCTTGCGGACAAGAAAAAACTGTACCCTTCAAGCCCGAGCCTGGACGTCCAGCGTATTGTAAGGAATGCATTGCAAAAATAAAATCCGGTGAATTGAAGCCACAAAAAGCAGCTAGCGGGCAGATTAAACAAGATGAATTACGTTTTTATAAACCCTTGATGGACTTAGGTATCGAGTTCGAACCCAATGGAGAGAAAGGTGGCCTCAAGGCTGAGTCATCAGTCATTGGGTCTAAAGCTCCACAGCCGAAAATTAAGACAGAAAATAATAAACCTCCGACTGTAAACAAAAAGCCTGACAATAGGGCATTAAAGGAAATTCTCGATAAAACATTGGCGAATATTCCTGTCCAAGCACCGAAGGCCGTACCTCCTGTGCAAAAGCCAGCACCCGCTCCCGTGTCACTTAATGTTTTGAAAAATCAAGAACAAAATAAAGTCGTCATTCCCCAGAAAGACAGGGCAGCCAGCGCCGAGGATATGAATAAATTAAAAAATGTTATTTCGACCGTAAAAACTGAACCAACACCTGTGCCCCCAACTCCAACTCCCGTGGTTCCACCTAAAGTTACTCCTCCGCCGGCCCCCGTTGTCCCCCCTAGACCCGTTACTCCTCCACCGTCTCCCGTTATCCCACCTAGGCCTACACCAACTCCTCCACCGGCACCTACTGTGTCAGTGCCGAAGCCACCATCTGGTGATCAGGTCCGTGAAGTTCCTGAAGATGTGCTCCGTAAAATTCTAGAATAATATGAAAAACGAAAACCGGAATTGTCAGAATTGTCACACAGATTTTACCATAGACAGCGAAGACTTTAATTTCTATGAAAAGATAAAGGTTCCACCTCCTACTTTTTGTTCACTTTGTCGTATCCAGCGACGTTGGGCTTACCGAAATGAAAGGGGACTCTATAAAAGAAAATGTGATTATTCTGGGAAAGAGATTTTCTCAATGTATGCGCCAGATTCTCCGGTGAAAGTTTATGATAGAGACGTCTGGCTTTCAGATGTATGGGAGGCGCTCGACTATGGTAGAGATATCGACTGGTCGCGACCCTTCCTTACCCAGTTCTACGAGCTTATGCTTGAAGTGCCATTCAAGTCTAACAATATGATTCGTGGAGTAAATAGTCCCTATTCTAACAACGCTACTGATCCGAAGAATTCATATCTTATCTTCAACTCCAACCACACTGAAGATAGTATGTACTCGAACGGTATTGATTTCTCGAAAGACTGCGTCGATGATTCGCATATTGCTAATTCTGAGACCTGCTATCAGAGTTTCTGGCTCGATTCGTGTTATCGAGCGCACTATTCCTCACAATGTGCTGACTCGAGTGACTTGTGGTTTTGTCGCGATTGTTATGGATGTATGAATTGTTTCGGTAGTGTCAATCTCCGTGGCAAAAATTATTACTTCTTCAATGAACCACATAGTAAAGAGGATTATGAAGAAAGGATCGCAGAATACAAACTTCATACGAGAAGTGGTATAGATAAGGCAAAGAATGACACCCAGATTTTCTGGAAGAAATTTCCCAACAAAAATATTCAAGGTATCAAAAATTTGAATTCTGATGGTTCGTATGTCACGAATTCACGCAATGTTCGTGACTCATTTCTCATCCGAGAAGGGGAGAATCTACGATATTGTCAGTATTTGCAAGCTACTCCGGGTGGAAAAGATTCTTATGATTACTCAAACTGGGGAGAATCTGCCGAGCTCATATATGAAGCAATTGCTTGTGGTTCGGGAGCTCAAAGTATTAAATTTTCATTCTTATGTCAAGAAAGTGTGCACGATATCGAATATTCTATTAGTTGTCTCGGCTCAGAGAACCTCTTCGGCTGTGTATCGTTGCGTAAAAAAAGTTATTGTATTTTAAATAAACAATACAGCAAAGAAGAATATAATCAGTTAGTTCTTAAAATAAAACAACACATGATTGATATGCCTTATGTCGACAAGAAGGGCAGAGTATATAAATATGGTGAATTTTTACCCATAGAATTTAGCCCCATAGCTTATAATGAAAGTACTGCTCAAGAATATTTCCCTCTCACTCAAGAAGAAACTATTGCTTCTGGTTATCGATGGCGTGAACCAGATGTTAAAAATTATAATCCCACTGTCTTGATTGGACATTTTCCAGAAGACATAAAAGAGGTTTCAGATTCTCTAGTGGATGAAGTTTTCGAATGCGCCCACCGGGGCGAGTGCAATCAAGGTTGTACGAAAGCATTCCGCATTACTCAAAATGAATTGCAATTTTACAGGAAAATCGGAGTACCTATACCGCTTTTGTGTCCCGCATGTCGCACTCTCGAGAGACTCAAAATGCGCCTCGGGGTCAAGCTCTACGATAGACATTGTATGTGTGCGGGGCAAGGAGATGATTCGGGACAATATAAAAACGGAGTAGAGCATTTCCACGGGGAATCTCATTGTGAAGAAAAATTCCGCACTGGTTTCTCCACAGATGGGGGAGATATCGTCTATTGTGAAAAGTGTTACCAGCAGGAGGTGTACTAAAATCACATGATATTCTAGTTTGCCAAATTGTGGAGATGATTGTATAGTAAACACAGCAGACAAGTGTCTGTCGTGTTTCTTTTTTAGGGACACTCACGTTCTTCAAGGAGTCTCCACCATGTTTCATCGTTTTCGTTGGGCGGGAGCCGTCGTGCTCCTCGCTGGCCTCGTGGCCTGCAGCAACGAAGTAGTCGCGCCGATTGACCAGTCCGACTCGGTGACGCTCGCGAGCTCAACCGCCTACGCGAAGGGTGGCGGCACGTGCACGCTCGCGAACGGGAACGTCGTCTCGACCGGCTTCGACGTCCTCGGCTACAACCGTTGCGCCGGCATCTTCAACGGTCTCGCCGACGGCACCGACAAGGTGCTCGACGGCAAGGTCTGGGGCGACCCGACCTACGCCAACGACCACTTGCTGATGAAGTGGAATGCCGCGTGGGACGCGTGCAACGCGAACCGCAACCCTGCCAACTGCGCCGGCGCCTGGACCAGCAATGAATGGAATGGCAAGGTCCCGGGCGGCAGCGGAGAAGTCTGGCACTACAAGATGAAGTGGGTCGGCTCGTGCGGTGCCTACGGCACGTCCCTGCCCGACGGCGGCTACTGCATCTGGAACGAGTACGAAGTCGTGCTCTCCCAGGGCAGTGTGGCGAACCAGCACTTCTGGGACGCTCATGCCAAACCCGCGGGTTACGGCAACTAGCTCCACGCCGACGGGCACAAGGATCAAGAAGCAAGAATCAAACGCGTTGGGGGATATAGCGTCCAACCCCTGGCCTTACGCACACGCGTAAGGCCTTTTGTGTTTTTGTGACCCTACGCGGAATCGAACCGCGATTCCATCCTTGAGAAGGATGTGTCCTAACCGTTAGACGATAGGGCCGTTAAAAAAATATAACATTTTTAGGGAAAAAATGAAAATTGGACAAAGTTTTAATTTTTATGCTATAAAGGTGCTGGAGTCCTCCCCATCATTCACCTTGAGAGAGCAATGAACTTGCTTAAAATCGTGCGCGCTTGGTTTGCGAGATTGTTCGGGGCAAACAAGCAACGGGCACAATCAAGTATGAAGAAAGTTTGCTCGTGGTGCGACAGTGTCATGCGACATGGAGACGAACCGACAACTCACGGCATTTGTGTGAGTTGTCGTGACAAGTATTTTCCTGAGGGGGAAGAGTGAAGTCCCTGACTCGGGTTTGATTATGGGTTTGGTGGATCCCAGACATCTCGAAACATCCACATCGTGGCTCCGGCAGTTTCTGCTCGGAGCTTTTGTTTTGGGATTTTTAAATTTAACTTAAACGAAAAACCGAGCCCGCAGATGCGAAACTCGGCTTGAGATGCCCCGCTGTCTATAAAAAAAGACAAGCGGGGAGTGCACGGCAGCAGCTACACAGGTGCAGATCGGGGATTCCGGGCCCCGGCCGTACACCAATATCAACCACCACCGTGCAATAGCATTATAAACTATTTTTACTTATAAGTCAAGTATTTAGTCTTCAATTTTAGGCTTTTCTATTTCAAGTAGGTTAAATTCTGGAGAATTCCCAGTGACGCGGAGTATGTCTTTATCAATCATTTTTAATTGTCGGCTACCCTCATCATATTGATTTACCGTTGTATTGAGTGCTTTTCCGATTTTTATATAGTAGTCCTCATAAGACTTTAAGTGCTTGGTGAGCATATTTACATTTTTTATTACTCCTTGGATATCATTTTCTAATTTAAATGCTTTAAATCCATATAACACTGATTGTAAATATGCCATAAAAGTAGTCGGAGAAACTATTATCACTTTTTTTTCGTTGTATGCATAATCAATTAAATTTCTTGTATTTACTTTTATTGAACCAACTTCGTTGACAAGCAAATCATAATAAATTGCTTCAGCTGGTATGTACATGAAGGCGAAAGGAAGTGTGCCTTCTTCTGGTCTTACGTATTTCGCTGTTTCATCAATACGTTTTTTTAAATCATTTTTAAATTCTTTCTCCAAATCTTCTCTTTGCTTATCATCTATCGCATGTACCACTCTATCATAATTGTCTAATGAGAATTTTGCATCAATGGGTATTATCCCTTCCTTGGTTACGATGATAGCATCTACGGTTTCTTTATTTTTGAATTCGTATTGCATCTTATATTGGCCTGGCGCCAGAGTGTTCGAAAGTATAAGTTCTAAAGATGCTTCGCCCCAATTTCCACGTTGCTTTTGGTGTTTAAGGGTTTTTTCAAGATTACTTAATTTTTCAGCTATTGTTATAAATTGTCTTGTGGCTTCGTTGGTTTTTGTTTGCTCCCGAGCAACATCTACTAAATTTTTACTCATTTGTTCGTTGATATCTTTCAAAAGTTTTTGTGATTCTGAAAATTGTGTGCGTACAGCATCCTGCATATCTCGACGAGTTTCTGTCATCTTAGAATCCAACGTTTGTAAAAGTGTGGACATTTGTTGTTGAAGTAAAAGGAAAGACTGGTCTTCTTTTGTGCCTTCTTTCTTTCTACCGAATATGAAATAAGCGATGATTCCGCCCGCCAAGACCGCTATAACAATTGTTAAAATATTGTCCATTACATTATTGTAACATAAATATGTTATTATTTATTAATAATGAGTAACAATGTATTAGTTAAAATTCTCTTATATTCTCTAGGTGTATTGTCCTTGTTTGTATTGTTGTATGCTTGGAGGAATCATATTTATTGTTTAAATAATCAGTGTATATCGTTTTTTAGTTTTGGTGTTAATGTCTTCTATAAAAATCTCTCCCTCTTTTATTTAATCGTTTTTTGGGCTGGCATTGATCTTATTTATATCTTTTACCGTGTTTTTCTGCTTTATATTCATAAGAGAAAATTCAGTATGTATCAACACCCCTTAGTTTCAGTGTTGATTCCTGCGTACAATGAAGGAATTTGTATAGACAAAACATTAAGTTCTTGTCTTAATCAAACTTATCCAAATCTTGAATTGATTGTGATTAATGACGGTTCTACAGATGACACGTTGCAAGTTGTAAATGCTTTCAAAGAACAGAACGCATCTTATCTTCAAATTAGAAAAATAAATATAAAAGTTATAGACCAGGTCAATCAAGGTAAGGCAAAAGCCCTCAACAGTGGAAAAGCGGAGGCGAGTGGAGATTTTTTAATCACAATAGATGCGGATTCTTATTTAAATGCCCATGCGATAGAAAAAATAATGGTTTATTTCGACAAAGAAGATGTTGGGGCTGTCGCTGGTAATGTCGTCGCTTTATATCAAGATAGTGTTTTAGGATATTTACAAAAAATAGAATACGACTTGGGTGTTTATTTCATTCGTGGTTCTCAGAGTACTCTTGGTAATGTTATTGTCACACCTGGTGCCTTGTCTGCTTATAGAAAAAATGCTTTGAAAAAGTTTGAAGAGGGTACTTTGACAGAAGATTTTGATAGCTCAATTCGTATTCTGGAGAATGGATATAAAATAATTATGGCGGCAGATGCTATATGTTATACTCAAGTCCCCCTAGGTATATCAGATTTAATAAAACAAAGAATTCGTTGGCAACAGGGAAGTCTTGAAGTTTTTTCTAAGCACTCCTTTCATAGGAAGAATTTTCTAGTATCTATTGAATGGACTTTGTTATTTATGTTTGGTTTTTATTCTCTATTTAGTAAATTTATAGCATTTTTTGCAGTGCCATTTTTCTTATTTGCTGGCAATTATTCTGCCCTGTTATTTTTTGTTTTTTCTTTCTTTATTTATTCTGTGTTGAGTTACGGTATTTTATTTTCAATAGTCGCTCATTATTCAAATGACGAGAAATCCTTGCTGGCTATACCTTTATTTGTTGTTTACTTTAATACCATTGTTCTGTATTCTGTTTTAGTAGCTCAAATATTAACATTTAAGGGAAAAGATCAATCATGGGGAAAAATCAAAAGATACCATATTTAAGTGAAGTTGTTTTTTATTTTGCGAAAGTATTTATTTTGCTATTCGTTTTAAATTTCTTATTTTCTAAAACTTTTTTTTATAATCAACCACTGATACTTATTTTTTCGATTTTTGCATCATTTTCTTTTAATATTTTTTATTTAGCTATGATTGTTTTTGGTTATATTATATCTTTCCTGGTGACGGTTATTGTTTTCGGTAATTTTGGTCTATTAGTTGTTTATCTTTTTGGTATTTTATCGAATACTGTATTTATGATTATTTTCTTTAAATACAAGTATAAATTCAAAGAAGAACAATAAAATAGAAAAATAAGTCAAGAATTAAAGTTTTCCTAAATGATGCCTAAGCGTATAAATCCAGTCTTCGTCTATCTGGTCGCTGGCTTCTTTCTGGGCGAGGAGCCACTCGAGGTAACCACGGTCAATGCTGGCGACTTCTTCGATGCTCTTGCCTAGATGTTTACCGAAGTTGAAAGTTCGGAAAATTGATGGATGAGAAGAGATTTCTATCATCTTGTTTATTGCCTCAGTTTCGTCAACTCCATCTTCATCCATAATCTTTTTCTTTAATCGCTCAAAGAGTTGCTCGAGCACCAGTACATCTCCGAGTGCATCGTGGGCTGTAGCATCTATCTCGATGTCGAGGAGGTAGCGTAAGTATTGAAGGTTGTATCTATCTATCTTGCCATCTTTATCCAGGTGTCGAGCGACGCGCAGAGTGCAGATGAAGTTGCTAGGTATGATGTCCTCCTTTTTAATAATCATTAGGTCGAAGGGGGCGTTGTGAGCGACCACGACCGTATCCTTGTCTTCGAATAATTTCTTGATTTTGGGGGCGTCGTTTTCGGCGAAGGACTTCTTGTCGGCAACCATTTTGTTCGAAATATGATGCACCGCTGAAGCTTCTGGGGGGATTTTTACTGGGGGCTTATAAAGACCGGTGAATTGCTCATCACCACTCTTGTAAGCTATCTGACAGAGGAAATCCTTTTCAGTATTTCCTGTCGTTTCGGTGTCAAAAAATATAATCTTTAGCATATTAATATTTTACCACAAAAACTTCTGGCTCCACAGCTTTACACTTTTTCTCGCGAATATCCTACTTCGTATCGTCACTGCTCGAAAAATTTAAAGCTGCTTCGCCTTTTAAAGAGATGTCTCGCTGAATTTTTTGAAATTTGGTATAATTGAGCTATGTTACACGAACAAATAAAAAATGGGATTAAAGAAGCAATGCTCGCTAAAGATGCACTAAAGTTGAAGGCCTTTCGGGCGATGTCGGCTGCCTTCACCAACGAATTAGTGGCTAAAAATAAAAAACCCCAAGATATGCTAACGGATGAAGAAGCTATCGCGGTGGTTACTCGTATGGCTAAACAGAGGAAGGATTCGATTGAACAGTTCAGAAAGGGCAATAGGGAAGATTTAGTGGGGGAAGAAGAGGCAGAATTATCTATTCTCGAAACTTATTTGCCGAAAATGATGGATAAGGGTGAGGTACAGAAGTTGGCGGAAGCGAAAAAGTCTGAACTTGGCATCACCGATGCCACCAAGAAGGGCATGCTGATGTCAGCCCTGATGAAGGACCTAAAAGGTAAAGCTGACGGTATGACTGTGAAAGAGGTCGTCGATTCTTTATTTTAACTCTCTATGCACACCGTTAAACTCTTAATTCACTTAGTGGAGAATAATCAGGCTCTGGTCTATTTTTTTATTTTTTTCGGTTTAGTGATTGAGGGAGAAGTGACTGTGATCTCGACTGGTATTCTTGTTCATTTAGGGGCGCTGCCTCTTTTGTCCGCTCTCGTCGTTGTTTTATCAGGGGGATTAACAAAAACATTTTTCGGCTACTATCTGGGTACAGTGATACGTACCAAGTGGAGTCATGTTAAATTTTTTAAATTTTTTGAAAAGCGCGTACGTCTCATCGCGCCAAAGTTTAAGGAGAAGCCCTTCTGGTCTATCTTCACTTCGAAATTCATCATGAGTGCTAATACCATCATTATTTTGTTTTCTGGTTTTGAGCGGATTCCGTTCAAGAGATATTTAAAGGCTGAATTCCTGGCTACTTTGATTTGGGGTCCGGGGCTCATTGCTTTGGGCTACTTCTTTTCTTACACAGCGCTTAATGTCAGTCGCGAAATATCTAAATTTTCTTTGACTGTTTTAGGGCTCTTCCTTTTATATGTTATATTTGATAGATTACTTGGTCAGGCATATCAGATGTTTGAAGAATTTTATGACAATGTCGAATAAAAAACTTATAACTCACGACGGCACATTCCACACGGATGAAATTTTCGCCTGCGCTACGCTTGTTTTGATATGTGAGAAAGAGGGTGCTGGGTATGAGATAATCCGTACTCGCGATGAGGAAATCATTAAAACAGGGGATTATGTTTTTGATGTTGGGGGTATATATGATGCTCTTAATAATAAATTTGATCACCATCAGCCAGGTGGCGCAGGGAGCCGAGAAAATGGGATAGAACATGCATCTTTTGGCTTGGTCTGGAAAAAATTCGGTATCGAACTTTGTGATAACCAGAAGGTAGCTGATCAGGTGGATAAAAAGTTAGTGTCTCCCATCGATGCGTGGGATAACGGTATAGATTTGTTTGAAAGTAAGACAGACATAGTGCCGTACTCTATTAATCACGTTTTCTTCGGAATGTTGCCGACCTGGAGAGAAGAGGATGTAAATAAAGACGAAGTATTCATAAAGTGTGTTGAGTTGGCAAAAAATATTTTATCTCGCGAAATTATCCATCGTAATGCTGTTGTTGCCGCTGAAGATTCTGTATTGAAAATTTACAATGAAACTACTGATAAGAGGATTATTGTTTTAGACAACAACTATCCCTTCGAATCCAATCTTTTTAAATTTCCTGAACCTATCTTCGTTATTTACCCTAGAAAGACAGACCATACTTGGGGGGCGAAGGCAATCAAAGCAGATTTGAAAACTTTTAAAAATAGAAAAGACTTTCCGGCATCGTGGGGTGGTCTACAAAATGAAGAATTTCAGAAAATTACCGGTGTTTCCGACGCTTTCTTTTGTCACCATTCATTATACTTGGTTGCTGCTAAATCCAAGGAAGGGGCTATCAAATTGGCTCAAATTGCGCTAGAATCATAATATAGCTATAAAATATCAATTTTTTCTCGGTACGACTTTTTTTAAGCTTAAAAAAGTCTGAAGTTTCCTCGTCGACACTCGGAAAACCCCTTCAAAAATTATATTTTATAGTTTTTAAAATTTAATGAAATACTATGGCATTTATCGATGAATTAACAATTTCAGCCGAAGCTGGACGCGGAGGCAACGGCGTCGTGCGCTGGCGACAAGAAAAATTCGTACCCAAGGGTGGCCCTGCTGGAGGTGATGGAGGGCGCGGGGGCAATTTTTATGTGGAGGCAGTGCGCGATATACACATTCTTTCGAAATATAAAGCGAAAAAGGCTTTTGCCGCGGGGAAGGGAGAAGATGGTGGCAAGAAGAGCTTGCATGGGAAAAACGGAGAAGACTTCGTATTGAAATTACCACTTGGCTCCATCATCACCAACCTAGAGACCGACCAGACGTGGGAACTCCTCAACGAGGGAGAGCAGATTATGATTCTACGTGGAGGCTACGGTGGCTTCGGCAACGAGCATTTCAAAAGTTCAGTAAATACGACTCCCCAGGAATCTCGTGAGGGTCAAGAGGGCGAAAAAGGGGTTTTCAAAATTGAGCTTCAAATCTTTGCTGATATTGGCTTAATCGGCTTACCAAATGCTGGTAAATCGTCACTCTTAAACTCTCTTACTAATGCGGATGCGAAAGTGGGGGATTATGAATTCACTACTCTAGATCCGAACTTGGGCGACTTTTATGGCTACACCATTGCTGATATTCCAGGACTTATAGAGGGGGCGAATATGGGGAAGGGCTTAGGAGTTAAATTTTTGCGCCATATCAAACGTACGAAAATGCTTGCTCACCTCGTATCATTCGAGAATTTATCACAAGGTTCGGCTGGGATGACGAAGGTTTATAAAAAAATTCGCAAAGAGTTAGAACAGTATGACAAAAACTTGGGATTGAAGGAGGATGGATTAGCAACTAAAGATGAGATCATCGTCTTGACCAAAAGTGATGTCGTCGAAGACCAGAAAATTGTGAAGAAAAAAGTAGAAGAATTTAAAAAAATAAGTAAAAAAGTTTTCGTGATCTCTCTCTATGACGATAAGTCGGTAAAAGACTTCCAAGACGCCTTGATGAAAATTTTTAAAAAGTAACTCTTTTTGCACTAATTTTGTATTGACAATAGAAAATAGTTATTTCCTATTGCTAATTTACCAAGTGCTTAACAACTATCTTTTTGAACTCTCTTTTTGAACTTTTTCGAAGCCCGGAACCACTTTCAATCTCTTCCATAACTTTTTCTAGGTCTTCAATTTTGTAGACCCGATAATTATTCATAGGGTGACGAAAAGCTTTAAGCATACCATTCTTGTCCCAGTTTCGGAGGGTTAGGGGAGAGACCCCGAGAATATTTGATGCTTCCTTAATTGTAAGATACTTTTTCGTCATAAATTTTACATTTATAAACCTTAATAGAGATATATTTTTTTACATACATAAACCTTACTAGAGTTTTATAATCATATATGATTATAAAAAACTTTGCAATTCATATTTGTTAATAAAATGTGTTTATCTTTTTTAGAAACTTACTAAGGTTTTTGGTGGAAAAATTGAAATCTTGGTTAAATTTTTGGATCTCCCAAAACTAGCCAATGGAAAGGTAAAACCTGGTACACCCAGCAGGGATTTTTTTATAATTTTTTTTGATATAAATTTTATTGCCGAGATCATCCGAGATTTGCCGAGATGTTTTTTGTTTTCAACATATTTTGAACATATCTTTGTTGTTTTCCTAAAGGTTGCGAAGGTATAATTACCCTAATGAGTTCGGAGCTATTTTTAGATAATAAAAAATATATTTCGGCCAAGGCGGCCAGCTCTTTAACCGGCTATTCTAGGGACTACATTGGTCAACTTGCTAGGGGTAACAAAATCGACTCGAAGAAGATTCGTGGGGTCTGGTACGTTGAAGAAAAATCTCTTCTTCAGTACAACAATTTTTCGATTGAGCCAATAGAGCCCACAATCCCCGAACTTGTCAAAAATGAAGAGAAAAATATCTCGGATCAAAATCTCGATACCCCAACTCTACCGCCGTTACCCAAAGCTCCTCTTTTGATGCATCTTCCTCCGGCAACTCTATGGCCAAAGGTAAGAGAAACTAATGCCAAGCAAGTTCTAAATTTAAATAAAAAATTATCTTTAGTCGCCTTCAGTCTCTTGCTCCCTGTGGCTATGTTTTTTATGTTCAGTGTCAATCCTCCAAGTGAGAGCATTAATAGTTCTGGTCTGTCTGCGAACGTAATAGATTCCCTTTCCGATTTTCTTTATCATTATCTTTATGGACCAGAAATTGATTGGACAAGAGTAGCCACTCCAAAACCCGCAATCAAGCCTACACCCGAAATAGTTACTCCAGAGGTAAAACCAAAAACAGAATCTCCCAAAGTTGTCACTATCCGTGGCCCCGCTGGGCCTGCTGGGCCACGTGGTTTGACGGGACCACAAGGACCTAAAGGAGAAGATGGTATCCAAACATTTAATTCTACGGCTTTATCACAACCTGCTTATATCCCCGTTTATTCAGCGCCCATTGGTATTATTCCACCCAATCCAGCAACAAATTATTCTGGGGGTAGCTTGTTTTCTGCTACTGATCTATCTTCTCAAAATTTCACCACCAGTACTGCCAATATCACTAACTTGTCTGTTTCAGGAAATTCTGTGTTGCAAGGGAATTTAAATGTTACTGGTACAATCACGGGAAATTTCAGTGTACCGGGCGGCGGAGATATGATACTTGCTTCAGCCCAAACAAATTCTGGTTCCAAAATATTCCTAGATACAACCCTACTATTACGAAACGTTGCGAATACCTTCAATGGAAGTTTTACTAATACCAACACAGCGGACAGAATTTACACTCTTCCAGATATTTCAGGAACGGTGGCGCTAACTTCTGACATCACTGGAATAAACTCAGGCACCAACACCGGTGATCAAATAATCAGTGATGCGACACTCACAACTACTGATATCACCACCAATGACTTCACCACATCCAAGCACGGCTTTGTGCCGAAGGGAACCAACGTCGGCAACTTCTTGAGAGATGATGGAACTTGGGCGGCACCAGGGGGTGGTGGAGATATGTTGCTTGCCTCAATACAGACAGTTACTGGAGCTAAAACATTTGACTCTTCCAAATTAATTTTAGCTGGTGCAACTTCAGGAACTACAGAATTAAATTCTGATGCAGTAGCAGGAACTTCTGTCATCACACTTCCTACAGGAATTAAAACATTAATGGCTTCTGATTATTCCAATGCGGGAATTGCTCCAATTTGGAATCAAAATACTACCGGCAACGCTGCCACTGCCACCAACCTCACTGGATTAACAGCAACGATTTCAAATTTAAATACAGTTACAGGTGCGCTTGGTTCAGCTGCATTCACTGCTTCCACCGCGTATGCTCCAGCTTTAGGCGTTGATGACAATTACGTAACTGATGCAGAAAAAATTGTTATTGGAAATACTTCAGGTACCAACACTGGCGACAATGCGGTAAACTCAAATTATGCTTCTGACTATCGTGCAGCAAACTTTGTCGCGGGGACAGATTATCTCACACCGACAGGAAGTGCAGCCCTCTTAACCAATTTTCCAACCTTTAATCAAAATACTACGGGTACGGCTGGAGGACTTTCAGGAACTCCGAACATTACCGTGGGAACCATTACTTCTGGCTTGATCAATGGGCAAACTATTTCATCTTCTGCAAACTTTACTGGTTCAATGAATATTGCTGGCAACGTCGGTATCGGGACGGCGAGCCCAACACATACTTTACAAGTTGGTTCTGATTGGACTGGTTCATATCAAAGTGGTACGTCTATGTTAACAAGCTTGATTGGAGGATTCCAAGATGTAATTCCCAAAGTAGTTATTACAAGTTCGACTACAAACAATACTGGTTATGTGAATACAATTGGTTTAGATTTACACAATGATGATGTTACTACCACTGGTACTAGAGTTCCCGCTCTTGCATTTTCTCGCAGAGCAAATGCAACCTACACAGATGTTTTGGGCGCCATTGATGCAGTTGACATAGGTCCTGGGTTAGATAGTAATTGGAGAGAAGGTGCTCTCACGTTTCATACGGCGAGAGCAGATGTATATGGGATTACAGAAAAAATGCGGATTCTTGGTAATGGGAATGTCGGCATAGGGGTTACAAATCCTACAAGTAATTTGCAAATAAATGTTGATAATGCCCCCTATGGCACATTAGGAACTTTTGCAATATATGGCCAACAAACAAATCAAGCTACCAATTCGGAAATAGCTAGAATATTTTTTGGTAGTGGAACCAATTCTGGGAGTAGTGGAGCAAAGATTTCTACCTTAAAGGGGAGCGACAATTCACACGATAGTCTTGCATTTTTTACATCTGTTGGTGGTGCGGCTTTATCCGAGAGAATGAGAATTGGCGCAGATGGCAACGTTGGTATTGGGACATTAACGCCAGCCGAAAAGCTTGATGTCTCCGGAAATATTGAAATTAGCAATGGATCATTCATAGGGACGGCACACACAGCGAGGTTAT
>JBAZWP010000010.1:0-23409 GCA_041660345.1 Minisyncoccota bacterium | reverse complement strand
GGGGCAAAGAGGAAAACCTCGAATTGATGGATGATGAGGTAAGCACCAGCCACCATAAGTGCTGATGATACTCCCCCGTCGAGATAAGAGAAGGCTACGGCCGGAACTAAAGCAACTAAAATACCATAAGGAACAAGCTCCATAATACCAGCTACAAGAGAAAGCAAGAGAGCGTATTTGATACCGAGGAGTGACAAAACAAGATAAGTCAAAATTCCAACCAGAATACCCAGCAACACCTGTCCTCGCACCCAGAGGCCTATCTTGCGGCTAGAACGATTCCAGAGATCAACGACGTAATCCTCCACACTAAGTGGCAAGATGATTCTTAAGAAAGTTTCTATGCCTTTCTCCTGGATAGCGAGATAGAAAGAGATAAGGATAATCAAGCCGACGTTGAATACGCTACCGAAGGCAGCCGAGAGTGTCTGGAAGAATCCACCAGAGAGGTTGAGGATAAAGGCTTTCGACACTATAAGTAGACTTGATACAGATAAATTCTGGGGCAGATTGGCCACGACATCTTTCGCTCCCGCGAAAGCATCACTCTTGAAATAATCAATGAAAGAAATACCAGGGATATAAGAGGAAAGGAAGGTAGAAAAATTATAAACTTCTGTAATTAGAAGTGGAGCGAAAAGATAGAACAATGCAGATATGACTAAAAGAAAAGTGATATATAAGAGTATGATGCCCCAAATTCTGTTGAGCCTGAATTTATGAAAATGTGGAATAGCCGACTCGACGAAAGAAGCGACGACGATAGAAGTGAAAAGTACCAAAACAAGTTCACTCAAATACCAAACTAGGAAGAAGCCGAGCAGGACCAAACAAGCTCGAACCATCGTGCCAGTCGATATGGAGTAGGGAGTGGTATCATTCTTTCCAAACATATATCCATAATATCACAAAACACTAAAAAGAGAAGTTTAGAATTTCAGTATTTTAAGGAATTTATTCTTGTCCTTAAAAGGTCCAATGAGAGCTAGGTTCAACTTTTCATCCTGGAAAATTTCATCGGCCAAGTCCTTGATGTCGCTCGCGGTCACGCGACGAATTTCCTTGGCTTTTTCTTCAGCATTAAAAATCTTTTTCTTCAGAAGTTCTTGCCCGCCGTAGAAATTCGCAATGTCATCACTAGATTCCAGGGAGAGCTTCATGTTACCTATTAAGAATTCTTTCACTTTATTTAATTCTTCATCACTAACATTGCCCATCCTCAACTTGCGAATCTCATCAAGCACCGCTTCCAGAACTTCATAAATCCTTTTATTATCGACACCCGCTGATACTTGGAAAAATCCGTGGTCGGTAAAGGCATCGTTGTAAGCACGGACATAGTATCCGACACCCATCTCTTCTCGTAACTTCTGGAAGAGACGAGAACTCATCCCTCCACCCAAGATTCCCCCCAAGACTGATAGTACAGGATTCCTTTTGCTAAATAAGTCATAACTACGAAAGCCCAAAACGAAATGAGTCTGGTCCGTCTTTTTAAATTTAATTAGGACTTCTGGTTTCTTCTGGAAATCCTTAGTTCCCTTTTTAGGAACTTTCCTGCCGCGAGAGATATCGCCAAAAATTTTATTTACTTCTTTTAAGACTCCTTTCTCCGTCACCTGCCCCGCGACCACTATCACGGTCGATTCTGGAAGATAGTGTTCTCTCTTATACTTCACAAAATCCGCTCTTTTCATTCTCAAAATATTCTTCTTCTCACCAGCGATGTTCCACCCGGCGGGCTGATCTTTATAGAGCAGTTGCATCATCAGGTCTTGCACGTGGCGGTTGGGTATATCTTCATACATATTTATCTCTTCGATGATTACTCCCTTCTCCTTCTGCATTTCTACCTCTGGAAAAGTCGAATTAAGGTAAATATCTGATACGATATCGAAAATCTTGGTGAAATGTTTCGCTCCCGACTTCGCATAGTAACCAGTGTATTCTTGGGCTGTAAAAGCGTTATATTGGCTCCCTAGGGCGTCTAATTCTTTAGATATATCAATAGCCTTCGGTCTTTTAATCGTACCCTTAAAACACATATGTTCGAGGAAATGGGAGATGCCGTTCACTCTCTTCTCCTCATATTTCGAGCCCGCTTCGACGAGGACGAGGACCGTCACCGTCGGGTTGTCCTTCATCGGTATCGTCACGACTCGTAAACCATTATTTAAAATTTTTTTTTTGAATTTCATTAACTAATTTTCTCTTTGATGTAGTCGGAGAGCTTATCTACTTTCACTCGCAATTGCTCACCGGTGTCGCGGTCGCGGACGGTGACTGCGTGGTCAGTCAAAGTGTCAAAATCGATGACGATACAGTATGGCGTGCCTATCTCATCTTGTCTTCGGTATCGCTTGCCGATGTTGCCATTATCATCCCAGGCTATCCAACCAAATTCTTTCTTTAAATCTGAAAAAACATTTTTTGCATAAGAAATGAGTTCTGGCTTATTTTTTAAAAGTGGTGAAACACAAGCTTTATATGGAGCAATAGAAGGCGGAAGTTTTAAATAGACTCGCATCTTATCTCCTTCGCCTTCCTCTTTATAAGAGGAACAAAGAAGCGCCAAAATTGCTCTATCTACACTAACTGTAGGTTCTATAACATGTGGAATAAATTTTTCTCCCGTTGTTTCATCCAACACTTCCATTGATTCTCCAGAAAATTCCTGATGTCTTCTTAAATCATAATCGCCACGATGGGCTAGGCCAGTGAGTTCTTTAACTCCAAATGGATATTCGAATTCTAAATCTACGGTTTTCTTGCTGTAATGTGCACGACCATCTTCTGGATGTTCCATGGAGTGAAGTTTGGTAACATCAACGCCAATTCTAGAAAGCCATTCTTTTTGTTCCAGTAAAAAATTATCAAAATAAGCTTCCCATGGATCACTGGGCCTAATAAAATATTCGAATTCCATTATTTCAAATTCTCGTAACCTATAAATAAAATCGCGTGGGGTTATTTCATTTCTGAAAGCTTTGCCTATTTGTGCAATGCCGAAAGGAAGCTTGGGAGACATGGATTGTAAAACATTTTTAAAATTTACGAACATACTCTGGGCTTCTTCCGGCCTAAGAAAGGTTTTAGTTGCTGTTTCTTCGGATGCCCCCATTTTAGTTTCAAGCATTAAATTAAAATTATTGGGGCTACTTAATTTTCCACCACAATCTGGACAAACTTTTTTATCTTTAATCTGGTCAGAACGAAAACTATGCCCACAAATTTTACATACTGAAAGCGGATCAGCAAAATTCTCTTTATGTCCAGATGCCTCCCAAACTCTTGGATGCATTAAAATAGGGGTATCAATTAAATACATATTATCTTTAAATTCAACAAAGTGTTTTATCCAAGATTTTTCAATATTTCTTTTTAAAAGTGCGCCTATAGGTCCATAATCATATGTTCCAGCGAGTCCACCATAAATCTCTGAACCTTGAAAGATAAAACCACGCCTCTTGCAAAGCGACACTATCTTCTCCATCAAATTTTCATTATTTTCTTTTTTCATTTTTATTCTGACACTAGTCCACCACCGGCTGGAAAAGTACTGTCATTGGTGAGCTGAGTGCTGAGTGGATATTTATTAACTCTTACAGAAACATTAGCAAAATCATCGTGTCCAGTCAAAATAGCGTCTTTGATAAGGACGGGGGAAGTGCCAACCTGGGAGATGGATGGATTGAGAGCAATCTGGAAAGCTACTTCTCTCTCGGTGTTGGTGATGCCGGTTCCTCTTCTGATGTTCCCAATATTCCAAACAACTTCTCGGGTTGAAGAATTATAATTCAAATCTTCTGAAGCTGGAGCAACGGGTCCGACGAAACGTACCCACGATGGTAGAGAAGAAGCTACTTGGGCCTTAGAAATATTGTTAGCACTATTAGACAAAGTCCAGATGACAGTATAGGTCGTTTCGTTTTCAGCCTTTGGTGGGATGGGTCCAGCATTAGAGAAAGGACCAGAATAATAAAGTATCTTGCTGGCGAAGCCCACATCAGAGATTATGCGAATAACTTTCGTTTCTTGGTTTTTTAATATATTCGTAGAACCACCATCGGAGGCTTGCTTGCCAGAAACAGATACGTCGATATTGACAGACGGATCAGAAATCATCCCAACCGATGAAGTGAGAGAATAAGGCATTAGAGTGAAAGAGACAGAACCAGACTCACCAGGCCCCACTTCTCGAAAGTCGGAAAAAGAATTTTTATCCCAGATGATTACGTCCTCAGCAGAATTGTACATACCGTCTTCGACATTGATTTCTTTTTCATTCACCACATTACCAGTTATTTTCGCTCGAATTTCTAAATCATTAATCCTCGTGTCTAGATTATTAGACCAGCGTATTTCTCCACGGATTAAAGTCTTAGTATCGCTCGCATACTCTCTCTGTGAAACTCCATTGATGAAAAGCTTCGCTTCCAGGAAAGCTTTTTTGATGGTGAGAGTATGATCAATAGAATTGAAAATAACTCCGATGAGGGATTTGTCAGTAGTAGACTGCTCTCCAGCCCAGAGACGAAAGGTTTTTTGCTCGCCATCGAAAACATCAATCATTTTCCCGACGACTGAAATATTGCGTTCAACTCCTGGGGGCAAGTCACCCAAGTCCCAGACATTGTTGCCATAGGCGGGAGCGGGTTTCGCAGAAGTAAATTGAAAACCAGCTGGATAATCAAGTCTGATGAGCATATTGGGGGCGGCTTTTGTCCCGTTTAAAATAGTGTTGATTTTCAAGACAACATCCTGGTTGGGACTTATCTCGGTCGGCGAATCGATGGACAAGTCGACGGGGGTCGAACTAATGTTCACATCATAAAATTTATCTTTGATGAAGATGGCGTTCGAGCCTTCTACTCGGTACTCGATGGCAATTTTTATTTGTCGGACACTGCCCTGCTCACCGAATAGTGTTAACTTCACATTTTCACTCCGCACTGCCCCAGATGGAATTGTCCCCAAGGACTGACGATAGTGCTCCATATCTTGCGCTTCACCGGTAATCGCACTCTTCGGATAGTCTATGACTAGGTCGACGAGGTCGAGAGCGGTGCTGTTCTTGTTGGTTATGTTTATCTGAAGTGGTAACTCTTCTCCACCCGCCGTGAAGGTGTTGCCCACGATGGAGATGTCGATATTATTATTTGAAATAGTATTACCATTAAAAAAGAAAGTATAGGAAGCGTAAAGAATTGCGAAAACAAAAAAAGCTATAGAGAAAATGAAAAATTTTTTAAATAATGATGTCTTCATAAGCAACTTCGAACCAAAAGAGGCATCAGGATTTTCCTTCTCCCAGGATTCTGGGATTTTGCGCGCATCTTCATTGCGGAAAACGTTGCGATGCTCAATTTCTGTTTTATAACTTCGGCTAAACAAGCGGGACTTCATCTCCTCAATCTTGTTTAACTTCTCCCTATCATCTGACATAGTATGATTATAACACCTTTTGCTTGTGTTTTATAGGTGAGTTTCCTTCAACGCTTGGTTGATTTGAGATAAAATTTGGCTCTTCTTCTTGGCTGTTTCGAATAAAAGATTTTCTTCAAAAGGCGACTTGGTCAGAGCATTGAATGCTCCGTTGCCGCCGATGTAGCCCAAGTTGTCGAGAATGCGTAGGACGGTGATGATTTCAATGTTTTGTAATTCCTCTTTTTTTTCATATTTTTCTAACATAAATAAGCCATTGAGGAAGTCATTAAAGAGGTCCCTATTCGCCTCTTCGCCAGCCAGAAGCTTTTTCAGGAGTCGGGCGATATTGGCGAAGACGAGGTAAGCTTCTTTTTTATGAAATAAATTTTCTAATAAATTGGTCTTCGAAGCACTGGTGACGCGCCAGAAATCCTTCCCCTTCACTAGGTCCACCTTCACATAGCTATAGTCCTGTAGAATGAAGCGGAGTTTGGAAGACATTTTCCTTACTCCCTGAGCCGAGGCCTGAATCATGCCTAAATCTCGAGTGAAGATGGAATAATACTTCCCCGCTTCGCCATAGTTCCTACTACCCAATATAATGCCTTCTGTGTGATAAATATGATGCATTTATTTATTCTTGTCTTCTGAAGTTAAAACTAATTTGCCTCCTGGAGAATCCCAATTCGTATAGTGCCACTTCAAGGGAACAAAAGAAAAAGCAAGAAACTTGGAATCCTTGGCGAGTCCCCTCTTCTTGGGGAATTTATCGAAATAAAGTTTTTCAAAAATATATTTTTCTGTATCGGTCTTCAAAACCTGCACCGTGCCATCGAGCTGGAGAGTTCTCCGGTCATTGTCATTGAAACCTACCACCATACTCGCACGAGACTGCTCTCTCTCAAGTATCGCTTGTGCTTTGTGAAAAGTATTATAGGTCTGCAAGAAGAAAGTCGAAGTATCTTTGTTGAAGACGAAATGCATCGTCGCCCCGTGCGGCGAGCCGTCCATCATCTCGACAGCAAGTACCGACAACCACTGGCTATGAATAAAATCAATTACTTCTTTGGGCATATTATAATTCCTCTTCTCTGCCTAATTCTAATTTTTTAAATTCAATACCTGCTTCTTTCAGAAAATTTTCGGGTCCTCTCCATAGAAAGGCCGCCCATTCATGTATATAAGCATCGTGCACTGGAAAACAAATTCTTGGTTTTAAATTTTTCGCATAATCAACAGCATCCTTTATTCGCATCCAGGGACCAGTGACCGGCAAGGCAATAATGTCGACATGCGCATCTGGATATTGGAAAGCATCTCCAGGATAACAGAGACTCTCAATCATGTAGCCCGTATTTTGTACCTGACCATAATTCCCATATATTTCTGCATGCAAATTGCCAAAACCTACAATATTAACTCCATTCAAGTCATATTTCTGTCCTTCTTCAACTTTCGTATATTGTATCCCAGCTTCATCAAGCAACTTGCCCACAGCAGAATTTGTAATAACAATAGCTTGTGGATTGTTTTCTAAAACTTTTTTTAACGAATCGATGTGTAGGTGGTCTTGATGTTCGTGAGTAATTAAAATTGCTGAAATATTTTTCTCTTCAACCTGTGCAGTAGAAAAGGCCCCTGGGTCGGTCATCACCCTCACTCCCGCCTTGGGTTCTGCCACAAAACAACAATGCCCTATTTTTTTAACCTTCATCCTTATATTTTAGCAATTTTCACCTTAAATACCAAAGAATCAATGTTGAGTTCTATTCCATCATTATCCTTAAATTCTATACCTGAGACTAAAACCACTTTCTTCAAATCAACTTCAAATTCTTGGACCAAACCCTTGCCCCAATCATTGGTCTCGATAGAAAGATGGACAACATCACTTGGTGTTAATCCCATATTTTTGCGCATATCTTGAAGCGCTCGAACAAGCTCGCGATAAGTCCCTTCTTGCTTTAAGTTTTCAGTAATGTGAGTATCGAGGTTTACTTTAGTAATACCTAATTTTATTTTCAAAATATAGTTAATATTTTTTATATTTAATTCATCTTTTATGATTTCAATATATTGGGGAGGTAACTTTTCCGCCACTATGTCTAACTGATTTAACGGCTGACGAACTTTTATACCTGCTTTCTGGCGAGCTTCAAGCCCGAGAGTAACGATGGTCCGGACAGTTTCCATCTTGTCTAAAACTTTTGGTGTTAAGAATGGCAAAAATTTGAAAGATTTTTTAGGCCATTCGGCTAGATGCACAGATTCTTCATCTTCTTCACTCCTTAATTTCTGCCAGACATCTTCGGCTGTAAACGGAGCAAAGGGAGCGAGCAATTTAGCCAATGTTTTCAACACATAATATAAAGTCTGTTTAGCCTCGACATCCCCATCCTTTATTCTCTCTCGAGAACGACGTAGATACCATGTCGAAAGGTCGCCCATAAAGTCGCGCAATGCCCGAGCTGGTTCGAGTAACTTATAATTATTAAGATTTTCAGTCATTAATATAATAAGTTCGTTCAACTTTTCTAAAATCCAAATATCAAGAATATTTTTTGATTTGGGTTTGCTATTCGTCTCAAGGTTTTTATCTCGATACAATTCATAGAAGGCTAGGACATTGTAGTAGAGATTAAAAACTTTATTATTCACTTCAGCCACTGTCTTCTCATCATAATTCTTGCTCTCCCCTGGCTGGTTCACGGTATACATCCAGAAACGTACGGCATCCGCGCCAAATTTTTCCATCTGACCGAATGGTTCGATGATGTTGCCGAGAGATTTCGACATCTTCTTGCCCTTGGCATCGAGTAAGTGCCCGAGGCAGATGACATTCTTGAACGGCGTTCCACGACCCATGAGAGTTCCGACAGCAAGCAAGGTATAGAACCATCCACGAGTCTGATCTATCGCTTCTGAAATATAGTCTGCGGGGTATAGAATCTTGCCACCCTCGAATGGATGGTGCTCCTGGGCGAAAGGCATCGAGCCAGAATCGAACCAGACATCCATCACTTCTTTAATCCTTCGGAATTCTTTGCCATCTTTTTCTAGTACTACTTCGTCAATGAATGGTCGATGCGGGTCGAGCTCGTAAGTGTCGTTGTGAGGTAGTGGAATGAAAGGAAGTTCTAGAATTTCAGCATTTTTAATATTTGGAATTTTTTGTCCCAAAAATTTTTTATATATTTCACCATCATCTGAGCCATCTAACCCAGCAAGTAGCATCCGAATTGGTCCCTCATGGGTAACAATTAAAATATTTTTGTTTTTATATTCTTTTTCTATCTCATATAAAAAATTAACCGCTCTTATTTTCATATCTTTGCAGGATTCCCCATCTTGAGGTTTATAAAGATACCAATCCTTTGCTTCGCGAGAAGCATAGTAATCATCCCAGGTCTTACCATCAAAAATTCCTACATTGAATTCTCTGATTTGAGTATTAGAAATAAAATTCTCGTCTTTAATATTTAGTTCCTTTTTTATAATTTCAGCCGTTTCTTTTGTTCTCTCAAAATCAGAAGTAATAATTAAATCAATTTTTTTATGCTTTAATTCTTCAACCGCATTTAATACCTCGCTTTCTCCTGTTTTAGTCAAATGATCAACATCTGTCACTTTGCAACTCACGAGCCCTTTCGTGTTCCCGTCAGACTCTCCATGACGCATTACAAAATACCTATTGCCGGACTTTTTTGTATACTTTTTCAGCGTCTCGTATGAATCGACGACCAACTTCTCTCCATCCTCCGACATCCAGATAGGTAACGGTGTGCCCCAGTATCTCTCGCGAGAGATGGCCCAGTCTTTGACCTCACGGACCCACTCACCGAAGCGCCCTTCTTTGATATGTGCTGGCTCCCAATTTATTTTCTTATTTTCGGCAACTAGAGTATCACGCAGTTTCGACATACCGATATACCAAGAATCACGAGCGTAGTAAATCAGCGCAGTTTTACAACGCCAGCAGTGCGGATACGAGTGCTGATAGTTTTCTTTATTGAAAAATAAATTTTTCTCAGTTAAATATTTGATGATATCCACATCGAGAGTCGGCTTGCCAGCTTCATCCTTCTCCTTCACGAACCTGCCCTCGAGGAAGCCCGTGCCCTTGATGAAGTTACCGGCTTCATCTACCAGGTGGAACTTCGGCAGTCCTATCTTCGTCCCGAGCTCGAAGTCGTCTGCACCATACATCACCGCCGTATGCACCACACCAGTACCGTCTTCGGTCGTAACGAAGTCTGCGGAGTAAACTTGGAAGGCCTTCTCTGTAGACTCGCCTTTCTTTTCTATCAGTTCTTTCAAAAATGGGAATAACGGCTCATAAGATAGACCGACTAAATTCGAACCCTTCATCTCTTCCACAACTTCATACTCACCTTGAATAAGTGCAAGGCGTGCTTTCGCTAAAATTAGGAATTCATTATTAAACTTCACCTTCACATAATCAATCTTGTCTCCGACTGCAAGAGCAATGTTGCCTGGCAGAGTCCATGGAGTCGTCGTCCACGCGAGTATGTAAGTATTATCTTGCCCTTTTACCTTGAACTTCGCATAAATAGATAAATCCTTCACATCTTCATAACCTTGTGCAAGTTCATGCGAAGAAAGAACTGTGCCACAACGAGGACACCAAGGCACAACTTTATAATCTTTATACAATAAATTCTTTTTATTCACTTCAGCGACGATGTTCCAGAGACTTTCTATATAACTCGCATTGTAAGTGTAGTAGGCCTTGTCGAAGTCTACCCAATAGCCCATGCGCTCGGTGAATTCTTTCCAAATATCTATATACTCATGCACACTCTGTTTACATTCTTTATTGAACTTGGCTATACCGTAACTCTCAATCTCTTTCTTTGATTGCAAGCCGAGCTTCTTCTCTATCTGGAGCTCGACGGGCAAGCCGTGAGTGTCCCAGCCGGCATTGCGGCGCACATGAAAACCTTGCATCGTCTTGTAACGAGGCATTACATCTTTGAAAGCGCGGGCTTCGAGGTGGTGAATGCCAGGTCGGCCGTTTGCAGTCGGAGGACCTTCATAAAAAACAAATTCCTTCCTGCCCTGCGACTGACTCACGGTCTTCGAAAAAATATTATTCTCTCTCCAGAATTCTAAAACTTTTTCTTCCCTTAAGATTGTTGCTGATTTTGTATTATTTTCTTGCATATTTATATAAATAAAAAAACTCGTCTTTATACAACAGTTTCCTGTTATACAAGGACGAGTTTTCTTTCGCTCGCGGTGAGCGAAGTCGAACCGTGGTACCACCTTGCTTGCTTCTCATTTACTGGGTTCTACTACTCTTGCGAGTTTCCTCCCAAAGCTCCAGGGTGATGTCCCCTTCAACGCTTATATACATATAGTATCAAAATATATTCAAAAAGCTACATCTTTTCTGGGACCTTGATTCCGAGTAGGTAGAGGCCGTTACGCATCACTGTCGCGAAAGCGGAAGTGAGGGCGAGTTTGTATGGAGAAGATGCATCACTCTTATCGATAATTTTGTTATTCCCATAGAAGCTATTATAGGAACGCGCGAGGTCGGTGAGGTAGTTCACAATATGGTGCGGTTCGTATTTTTGTGCAGAATAGAGGACGACTTCAGGGAATTTATAAAGTAATTTTTCTATCTCTATTGTTGCCCAACTATCATCAACTTTCGTACTGGGTAACAAGTTTTCCTCCTTCCCCTTCTCCAACACAGAATTCGCTCGCACTGTCGCATATTGTAGATATGGACCCGAGTCTCCCTCAGTCGAAACCGACTTCTCAATATCGAAAATTATGTCACCCCCAATAGCCTGGCGAAGAATCATATATTTTATCGCTGCGATGGCCACACTCTCATCTCCCTTAGTTTTCTCTTTGACTGTCTCGATTAAACTCTCAGCGGTGATGACGTCTCCCGTACGAGAAGACATCTTGCCACTAGGTAGTCGGAGCATACCGTGAGAAATATGCTTCAATTTACCCTTCAATTCTGGGAAAACTTCACCGATAGCCACTTCGACAACTTTGAAAAATGCGTCTTGCTCGTTGGCGGTGATGGTCAATGATTCATCATATTTATACTTATCTTTCTTGATTTGAGCGAGGCCTACTTCCTTCGCTTCATAAGTTGGCAACTTTTCAGAATTCAGGAATACTCTGGTATGAGTCTTGGGTTCAAAATTCTCACCCTTGAAGACAACCGCCCCTTCACTGTCTTCGAAAACTTTACCCATATTGTCTAAAACTAATTTCTTACCGATATCTCCTGCCTCACTTTCATAAAAATGAAAATCGAAGTGACTGTCGAGCTTTCTGTAAATTGATTCGAAGTAATCAAATGAAATCTTCCTGCCTTCTGCGTATATTTTGTTTATTTCCTCATCGTTCTCTCCATAAATCTTTTTATTTAAATCTTCAATCTCTTTTTTAGCCTCTGCACCTTCTTCATACGCCTTGGCGCCGAGGGCATAGCTCATCTGCCAATTCTTCTCTTTTAGAAAACCCCAGATAGCTTTCGCCACATGGAGACCCTTGTCGCCATGATAGCTCGCCACCTTCACCTCGGCACCGCTGTCCTTCACAATCCGTACCATCGCTTCCCCTATAGCATTGTTCATCAAGTGGCCAATGTGGAACTCCTTAAATGGATTCGGCTGAGTGTGCTCGATGAAAAACTTTTTACCAGCGAGGTTAGTATTCTCGCCGAACTTCGGATTTTTGATAATTTTTTCAATCGAGCTGACGAAAAATTCTTGAGACAAATAGAAATTAATAAAACCCCCCACTGCTTCTACTTTGGAAAGGACTGCCCTTTCCAAACTTAACTCATTGGTAATTTTTTGTGCCAAATCTTTTGGATTCATTTTCAACTTCTTGGCACAAACCATCGCGACATTCGTCGAATAGTCGCCATTCTTCAAATCTTCCGGATGTTCCACGACGAAGTTGTTCTCTTCAATACCGAGATTTTTTAACGCGTCATTAATTAAATTTTTTATCTTGTCTTGCATTACTTATGTCCCGTACTCCCCTCGCGACCTTCACCTCGCACAGTTTGCGATAGTTCGTCTACTTCTAGAATATCACAATGTTCGAACTTCTGGATTATCATCTGGGCGATTTTATGGTCCTTGGGCATTAAAACGTCTTTATTAGAAACATTCAGAAGGTTCATAATAATCTCCCCCCTATAGCCAGAATCGATGACACCACCCATCACCTTGAGTCCCAGGTTGAAAGAGATGCTAGATTTGTCCCAGATAACGCCCACGTGTCCTTCTGGGATTTCTATCGCCAGCCCCGTGTGCACTCGCTCCTGCTTGCCAGCTGGGAAGAGAACATCTTCCACACAGTAGAAGTCCACCGCCGCGTCTCCAGGGTGCCCGTGGGTCGGCAACTTCGCATCTTTTCTTAATTTTTTAACTTTGAGTTTCATATTATAGCTTGAAATGTTTTTTAATAATCTGCGCGACCTTAGCGGGAGAAAGTTCGGTATTATCAATGACAATCTGATTATCAAGTTTCGCTGGAGTAAACCAATCTTTCTCTTCAAGAGCTTGTTTCATTATTTTAACATCTGTGAGCTTCTTAAACACTTTTCGGTGGGGATGATTAGTCCTCTTTAGAATAGTCGCTGGACTGGCTACCAACTGAACATATAGCATTTCTCCCCCGTGTTTCTTAATTATCTTCTCAATTTTTTTATAAAAACCAACATTGGTCAAACCCGTAAAAGAAACAAATTGGGTTGAATGTGTATGAGTTAATATTGTGTCTAAATAATTTTCAGCTATTTGCTTAAAAATTAAAAAAGAAATTTCTTCTACCAGTACATCTGATTCGGGAGTACGTCTTGCAAAAAATTTCCAAACAAAATCTCTAACATCATGGTTGTGAAAAATTTTAAAATCAATATTTTTGGCAAGCTCCTTGGCTACCGTAAACTTCCCCACAGCTGGAGCCCCATAGATAACAACCACTTTGAAAGGTTTATTTTTTGATGACTTTTTTAACTTTTTCATAAATCGCGTCGTGGATTATTTCACGAGGTAGAATCTCTCCCTTGGGTGCACAATCAATCTTGATGAAATTCTTCATCTTTTTCGAGAGCCACAAGGCGCTATTTCTAGAATTAACTAAATGCTCCACATCATTTTCGTGGACATCCTTCTTCTTTTTCAAATACGCTCTCTTCATTTTACTACTCTCGCGAGTTTTAAGAAGTTTTAAAACAATATTCGTAGGTAGAGACAAATAAAGAGTGATATCTGGCTTCGGAATTTTGAAAATTTCATATTCCATTTCATTTAACCATTTAATGAAAGCATACCTCTTTTTCGTATCTTTAATCTTGCCCCCTTGGTGAATCTGGTTCGCGGAGACATAACGGTTCGCTATTATGATGTAGCCCTTCGAGAGCCACCTCTTCATCTCCTCACTAGACTCCCATCTATCCGCCGCATACATCACTGAGGAAATCTTAGGGTGCACATTGAGCCAGTTGTAGTACTGCTCACTCAAGCAGTGCCCGACGAATTTGCCGAAGAAATTTTTATAATATTCAGGAAAATCAACCACCTTTACCTTATGGCCATCCTTCTCAAGATGCTTCACCAAGAGGGCAACCTGCGTCGCCTTGCCGGAACCATCGGTTCCGTCTATTACTATGAGTCGGCCTTTTCTAGTCATAAAAGAACTATATCAAAAAAGCTTTAAAATTAAAAATCGAAATTCTCGATGACTTTCTTAGTATAAGAATCAAGTGGTTCCAATTTTAAGATCTCTGCCAAGGAAAGCCATTTGAAATCAGTGTGTTCTCCACTTAATTTCACTTCCCCATCTGCATGGCCTGTATAAGTTAAACGTACGATATGTTTTTGGGTTTTTAAAATGTCTTGAGCAGTAATCAATTTAACTTCACCTTGTATCGTAAGCCCTGTCTCTTCTAGAACTTCTCTCTTTAAATTTTCTATCAAAGTTGTACCGGGATCAATCCTCCCACCAACCACTTCCCACTGCGGACCAGCTTCGGGATATTTGTCCTTACTACGACGAACTACAAGATATTTCCCATCTTTATTCTTTAGTAAAATTTTCACCCCAACTTGTAGTTTTAAATCCATATCCTATTTGAAATATTTTGGAATTGGGAATTTTTTCGCCAATTTTTTAATTTCTTTGTGGATAGATTCTTTCACCTTTTTATTATCTTTGTTCTTGAGGGTCTTGATGATGAGTTCTGCTACTTGCGCACAGTCCTTCTCCTTGAACCCTCGCGTCGTTATCGCTGGTGCACCGAAGCGGATACCAGATGGATCCATCGGCTTGCGAGTGTCCCCTGCGATTGAGTTCATATTAAGGGTGATACCCACTTCATCAAGTACAGTCTGCGCTTCCTTGCCCGTGACGCCGAGAGAGCCGAAGACATCCGCTAAAATAAGGTGGTTGTCGGTGCCTCCACCAATCATCCGAACTTTATTCTTATGGAACACTTTTTCCATCGCTTTCATATTTTTCAAAATCTGCTTGGCATATTTCTTATATCCAGGAGTCATCGCTTCACCGAAGGCGACGGCTTTCGCCGCGATGATGTGCATATGTGGTCCACCTTGGATGCCAGGAAAGATGGCTTTATCTATCTTCTTGGCAATTTCTTCACTTTCACGAGTAAGTATCATTCCTCCACGAGGTCCGCGCAAGGTCTTGTGAGTGGTAGTCGTGATGATGTCGAAACCATCATCAAAAGGATTGCGTAATGCGCCTGCAGCGATGAGTCCAGCAATGTGCGCCATATCCGCCATCGTGATAGCTCCCACCTCGTGAGCAATCTCCACAAATTTTTTATAATTTAATGTTCTTGGGTAGGCAGAAAAACCAGCAATAATTAATTTCGGTTTATTAGCTATCGCAACGCGCCTCATATCTTCATAATCAATTTCTCCCGTATCTGGATTCTTCATTTTATAAGTAACGAATTTGTAAATCTTCGCCGGTAAGGTCATCGGATGTCCGTGCGTAAGGTGTCCTCCGTGAGAAAGGTCCATACCCATCACTGTATCTCCTGGCTCAAGCAGTGCAGCATAGACAGCAAGGTTCGCTGGTGCGCCAGAGAGAGGCTGGACATTGGCAAATTTACATTTGAAAAGTTTACAAGCACGCTCTATGGCGAGTCGCTCCACTTGGTCGGTCCATTCTTGTCCGCCATAATATCGGCGACCTGGATAACCTTCAGAATATTTATTAGTAAAAATAGAACCATTAGCTTCTAATACATCCGCTGAAACATAGTTTTCAGAAGGTATTAATTCTAAACCCTCCTTCTGCCTCAACGCTTCTCCCTTTATTAATTTTTCTACTTTTTTATCTCGCATAAAAACATTCTATCACAAGAAAAAGCAATAGTCCCAAGCAAGTCTGTGCGCAACACATTTATGCCAAGTTTGTCCAGCATATCTAAGGTTTCTCTATGTGGATGCCCATATTTGTTATCTTTGCCAGCGGAGATGAGGGCGTAAGTTGGGGCGACGGCCTGCGCGAAAGCTCGCGAAGTAGAAGTGCGTGAGCCGTGGTGTCCAACCTTCAGAATAGTGCTCTTTAAATCTTGTGCAGAATTTTCGGCTAAAATAATTTTCTCTGTTTTGACTGTCGCATCACCCGTCAACATCACTGAAGTTTCTCCATAAACTAATCGAGCTACCACTGAACCATCGTTCCTCTCCCAGAGCGAGACATCGCGGTCGGGAAATAAAATATCGATGTAGGCTCCCCCGCCTAGGTTGAGGCGCATATCACTCTTCGCCAGAATATTGGGAATTTTCCGATTTCTTATTTCTTGTTGGAGACTTTGATAAATTTTCGAATCATTATATGTCCCTGGCTCGAAAACTTTGCCCACTTTATAAACCCTCAACACATCGAGGAATCCTCCGATGTGATCTTGGTCGGGGTTGGTGATGATAATTGCATCAATGCTCCTATCGAAGGCGGGCATCACTTGGGCTAGGCGACTTAAAACCTTTTTCGGTGGGCCACCATCTACAAGAACTTGCGTACCTGTCGGAGATTCGATAAACAATGCGTCACCTTGACCGATGTCCAGCATCACAAATTTCAGACTCTTGGGCGAGCTATGAAAATCAAGATAGAAAATGTAAAAAGTAGCGAGGAGGAGCACCAGAGTGGTGAGTAGAAGACTGTATTTTTTACAGTACTGAAACATGTTACAATGTTAGCATATAAATTAACAAAGCCCAGAGAGGCTTAATCCTATGAAAAAATTCGAAGAACAAAAGTTTAATATCGGCACCCTAAAGGGTATAAGTGCGAAGAATGTCGAAGAGCATTTGAAGCTCTACGCTGGCTATGTAAAAAATGCCAATGGCATAATGGAGAAAATGGCAGTACTCGATAGTGAAAAAGACGCTTATATTGTGGGGGAATTATTCCGAAGATTTAGTTTTGAATACAATGGGATGCGCAACCACGAATTATATTTCTCTTCTCTATCTGGAGGAGCAAAAGACTTAGAAAATGACAGTGTATTGAAAAAATCATTATTGGAACTTTTCGGCTCTATGGAAACATTTATGAAAGAATTCACAAACCTGGCTCTTACACGTGGAGTAGGTTGGGCTATTCTCTGGTATGACAAGAAGGACTCGAGATTTCTGGCTTCTTGGGTGGATGAGCAACACCTGGGGCAATTACAGGGCTGTACCCCAATTCTCGCTCTCGACATGTGGGAACATGCTTATGTTTATGATTACCCTACCTCTGAAAAGAAGAAATACGTAGAAGCGTTTTTTGAAAATCTCAATTGGGAGACAATTGAAGAAAACTTTAAAAATGCTATGTAGAAAATCAATAACAAGATTTTCACGGTACGGATTTTTTGAAGCTTAAAAAATCCTGAAGTTTTCGGCTCGCCAGCCTCAAAACCCCTAAAAAATCTTTTATTGATTTTCTGGGATGAAAAAGTTTTTTATATTTCGGCCGAAAAGTATGTATATAAGATACAGATAGATTAAAATTGTGCCCGACAAAGGAAAATTTGATATGTTGAATGAGGCGAATGGCAGAGAAGCGAAGAAGGAAACGACTGATAGTTCGTAATGCAAGAAAAAGTAGGCTAAATATCCGAAAGGCACAGATAAGAAATAAAATAAAAACCCAGTGATGCCAGTTAGAAAGCCCAGAAGCATAGTGAGAGGGATGAATGGCAAGATGAGGATGTTCGCTGGCAAAGCAACTAAGGATAAATTACCCATTTTATAGAGAATAAATGGCAGAACGAAGATATAAGCTGCGAGTGTCATCGACACGACATCTCGTAAATTGAATTTTTTAGGAATCCACTGGAAATATCTCTCAATTTTCGGTGTGAAGAATATCACCGCAATGGTGGCGATGAAAGAAAGTTGGAAAGAGACGTCGAACACGAGGACGAAGGGATTGATAATCATCATGAAGATGGCCGCTACGAACAAAGCCCGCGCCACATCATAAGTACGCCCTGTGGCGCGGGCGATGAGTACTAGTGTGGCCATAATGCCAGCCCGGATAGCTGTCGAAGAACCACCAGCCATTATTACGAAGAGGATGATAGCCAGGATTCCCATCCCGATACTGAAATTCAAGGGTAAAAAGACGAAGAGTAGCATAAAGTATTCAGCTACAATCGTCACATTATAGCCAGATAAGGCCACTACGTGTATCGTCCCAGTATCGATGAAGCTCTGTCGCAGGGACTCGTTGAAAGACGACTTCTCCCCCAAGATGAGCCCACCCATAAATAATGACTCCGGGTCTCGAATAACGTAATTTATTTTCTCTAAAAACTTTTCTTTGAAAGAAAATAGAGATCTTTTCACCAGATTGCCCCCATCGCGAGAAATTATCTCGAGATGCGGATATTTCATCAGGTAAAAAATATTATCTTTACGTAAATAATTTATATAATCGAATTCTTTCCCCTGGTCGGTTAGGAAATTCTCCGGTTTTTCTAATTTGCCAGAAAATTTCACCTCGTCGCCGTATTGAAAATCTTGATTGAAGTCTGTCGTGAGCAAAATATTGACCGCATCTCCATCATTCTGTGTTTTTATAATTATTTTCTGACCATTCTCACTGATGCTGGGCTCATCGATAATCAAACCACTCAATGTAACCCTCTCTCCAACCTTCGTTTCGAAGAATTGCGGGGCTGGAGTGTCAGCCCAAGAAAACCTAAAAATCCCCAGAGCTATACAAAAAGAAAAAACAAAAAATGGCATTAGCCACTTTAGTTTAGTAAAGTAGGTAAATAAAATCAAAATAAAAGAAAGGAGAAAAAGAAAAGTTACAAAATAAATATTCACCCAAAAGAAAGACCGCAACAATATCCCAACAATGAACCCCACACAAATTGAATAGAATACTCTATCCTGCATTGTAAAAAATTATTTTTTAAGTTTTACTGGTTCACCTTCTGCAAAACTGGTGGCAATAACATCCGCTCTCTCATTGTGCTCGTGTCCAGCGTGGCCTTCTACATAATGCCACTTCGGCTTAAACTCTTGCGTCAGCTTATACAACTCTTCCCAGAGCTCGCGATTCATCACCGGCTTCTTGGCAGCATTGCGCCAGTTGTTCTTCTGCCAACCATGAATCCATTCGGTAATGCCCAAAATCACATATTTCGAATCAGCCATAAATTCAACATTGGCATTAATTTTATGCTTTTTAAGATATTTCAATGCCTCAATCGGTGCTGTTAATTCCATCTGATTATTGGTCGCATGGTCTACACGTCCACCAATTTCAAAAATTTCTTTCCCCACCAGCATTACTGCCCCCCAGCCTGCTCTGCCTGGATTCCCCTTCGCCGCCCCATCTGTATAAATGACGATTTTATTTTGCATAAATTACATTATATCAACAATTCTCAATCGAAGCTCTTCACGGCCACGGAAACGCGACAAGTCAAAAGTCGCTAATAAATTTACCTTATTTCCTTCTGCTAAAGTGTCGTTGAAGGAATCAATACCAGAGAAAAAAGAAATCGCCTTCGCTTTATTGTTGTGCACGTCAGAAAACATTATTTCCAAGTGCTCTCCCGAGCCATTTTTCCCGAATTTTTTAATTTTATCTATCTGCACACCCGAGAAAAGAAATATGGGCTTGGGATTCTCGAGCCCGAAGGGTGCGAGCTTCTCTATCTCCTTCCAATTCTTCATATTTACTAACGACAGGTCTCCTTCGATATCTACCTTTTCGGGAAGGACAGTCCTTTCCGAATTCTTTAAGGACTGTCCTTCCTGTATTTTTATATAAGAAGTGGATAAATCTTTTTCCAAGAAATGTATCTTCTCATTCACTACCGTAAATCCGCCTGCCATCTCGTGACCGCCGAATTCGAGAAAAGATTCCCTGGTCTCGGTCATTAATTCCACTACCGAGACAGAGCCGTCACTCCGACAAGAACCTTTCAAACAATCATTCTCGTCTTGTCCCCAGACGAAAACTGGTTTCTTGTATTCATCCATTATCTTCCCTGCTACGAGCCCGAGTACCCCGACTTTCCATTTAGGATTACCTACTACTATCACTTGCGACAACTCTCTTTTCTCGAAATGCTTCTTAACTTCTTTCATAATACTGAGAACCGTTGTCTTTCTCTCGTCATTTATTTTCGACAGATGATTCGCTAGCTCTCCACCCTGCGCCGAATCGTCGGTCGAGAGGATTTCATAAGAGCGAAGTGGGTCATCCATACGAGAAGCGGCATTGAGTCGTGGCGCCACCATGAAACCGATATCATCTTCGGTGATATACCGCTGATCAATGTTCATCTTGCCTAGGAGTTTCTGCAATCCTGGGCGAGGTGTCTTCTTCAAAACTTTCAAACCAAATGAGGCAATTGCTCTATTCTCTCCCAGAAGTGGCACCATGTCAGAGAGAGTCGCGAGTCCAGCCATATCGAGTAGCCATTTTTCCCATCCTTCATTTATTTTGTAGTATTCACCATATTTTTTAACAAACCCTTGCACGAGTTTGAAGGCCACCCCGGCACCACAGAGCATCTTCTCGGGGTAATCATCGACTTTCGGATTTAAAATTGCATAAGCACGAGGTAAAACTTCCGGTGGTAAGTGGTGGTCGGTGATTATCACCTCGATACCATCTACTTCAGCCTGAGCGACCTCGGCGACAGCTGTGATGCCCAGGTCGACAGTTATCAAAAGTTTTATGCCAGAATCTGCGAATTGTTTTATTGCCCCCAGGTTCAAGCCGTAACCCTCGGAATTGCGTTGAGGTATGTATATTTCAAAGTTTTTATAACCTATTTTTTTAAACAAATCAGTCAATATCACCGCTCCCGGGATACCATCACAATCATAATCGGCGTAAATTACTATCTTCTCCTCGTTTTCTACCGCTTCATAAAGCCTCACGCATGCCTTCTCCATATCACGCATGAGAAAGGGGTCATGAAGGTCTCTTTCATAACTTGGGTTTAAGAAAATTTCTGCTTGTTTCTCGTCTTTTATTCCCCTTTTCTCTAAAAGAATTCTTAACAATTCGCCATACTTCTGCATAAGTGAAATTTTAACACAATTTGCTACAATATACTTATGGACAACTGCATATTTTGCAAAATTGGAAGAGGAGAGATTCCCCACAGTAAAGTTTATGAAGATTCCAACTTCATTGCTTTTCTGGATATTAATCCTGTAAACAAGGGACACACTCTGGTAATACCCAAAAAACATTCTACCTGGATGCATGATACTGAAGATGAAATAATTGAAGAAATTTTCAAAATATCAAAAAAAATAATGAGGGCAATGATAAAGGGATTGCTATGTGACTACGTGCAAGTGACAGTAATAGGAAAAGATATACCGCATTTCCACATACATTTAATACCAAGACACTTGGATGATAATTTACCTCAATATTCTACCCAAACACTATCTAAAGAAGAAAATTTGGATGCAGTAGAAAAAATATCTAAAAATATTATTTAAGAGCTTGAATCCCGGGTAATGTGCCATTAGCTAGGAAATCTAGTGTAGCTCCACCACCAGTCGAGACAAAAGAAAATTTATCGACAATTTGAAGTTTTTCTATGGCGGTGAGAGTGTCTCCACCACCCACGACAACTTCCTTGCCACTTTCAGCCAGGATTTTCGCTAAAGCAAGAGTGCCGTCTGTATACCCATTCTCATAATTCCCAAGTGGGCCGTTCCATAAAATAAATTTTGAGGCATTAACTTTTTCTCTGATAAGTTCTAGGGTTTCAGGGTTCGCGTCAATTGCTGCACTATCACCAACACAGAAAAATATTTTTGGATTATCGACAAGTGGGGTGAGCGCTGCAGCTTTGGCCATACCACCACCAATAAACACGAAGTCTGCCAAAGGTAATAATCTTTCAACCAATGGAAGCTTGGTTTCAAATTTTACCCCTCCGAGAATTATAAAAAATGGTTTGGGCGGATTGAAGGACTTCGAAAGTTCCGCTACTTCTTTCTCGAACTGCAATCCTATATATGATGGGAGAAACTTCGGCACGCCGATGATTGAAGCATGTTTTCTGTGTGAAACAGAGAAAGCTTCGTTGACATAAATGTCTGCCTTCCCGGCGAGAAATTTGGCAAAGTCTTCACTATTGGCTTCTTCGCCAGGATTTAAACGTAGATTTTCTAAAAGTTCGGCACCTTCAGGTAGATATTTTTTAAACGGTTCCATTGATGTAGTGACAGGTTCCAAGTGAGTGGCAATGATAAGTTTAGCGCCACGAGATTTCAGGAATTCCAAGGTTGGAAGAGATTTTTTAATACGAAATTCGTCTAAAACTTGGCCATTCTCGACACGAACATTCCAGTCTACGCGAACGAGAACTCTTTGACCTTCTAGGTCTTTAATATCTTTAATCGTTTTCATTTTCTGCAATTTTTATAATGTCAGTAAATTTCTTCACGTCGAGACTCGCCTTCCCTACCAAGAGTCCATCAACTCCGCCTTGGGTTAGGAATTCGCCAGCGTCACGATTGTTGACTGAGCCGCCGTAGATTATTCTAGGCATTTTCATCCCAGTGCCTAATTTATCGGAAAGTATTTTGCGAATGAAAATTGCCATCTCTTTGGCATCGGCTGGAGAAGCATCACGACGATTGGCTGTGGTCGAGATAGCCCAGACGGGCTCGTAAGCAATGATTATTTTATAAAGTAAATTTTTCGGTATACCGTTGATGCAAGCCAATAATTGATTCTTCACGAAATTGAAATATTCATGATTTTCGTCTCTATCGTTTTCACCAATGCAAAGTATGGGTGAGAGCCCAGCGGAAATAGCAGCTTTCAGTTTTTTGTTTATAGTCTCATTGCTCTCCCCTAGGGCTCTTCTCTCTGAGTGGCCCAGAATTACATACTTCACGCCAATCTCAGCCAACATCGAAGCCGAGACTTCGCCAGTGAAGGCTCCAGTTTCTCCCCAGAAGGCATCCTGTGCTCCAAAAGAAACTTTACGACTTAACTTTCTTAATTTTTCTAAATAGACGAAAGGAGGACAAACGACAATTCCTGTTTTCTTAATTTTAGAAAGCTCTTTGTTAATACCAACCAACAGTCTTTCCGCATCTTTAAGAGTAAGCGGGTTCATTTTCCAATTAGCGATAATAATCTTTTTAAGCATGAAACTATTGTAACATATTTTGTTTTACTCAGTTTCGCTCCAGCTAGACACACTATATGAACCCGAAGGGCCACTTACAAAATTTGAATTCACCAAACCACTATCATAAACTATCTCAACATTATTATTTAAATGGATGTATTTTCCATTAAGGGCCTTGGCTCCAGAATTATTACTTAGATTAACAGTCCCATTGGCTGCATATAATATCACCGCCCCACCATTGTTTGATAACGTAATGGCCGAAGTAGAAGTAGAGGTAGAAAGAACCATAATATAACTACCAGGAGAACCAG
>JBAZWP010000009.1:0-23570 GCA_041660345.1 Minisyncoccota bacterium | reverse complement strand
TGCGGAAGCGGTTGAACGGGAAATATCTTTCTTAGAAAATGATGAAAGTAGTATATCCACGAGGGGTGAGAGTAAGGGTGAGCTCAAGAAAGATGTTTCGAAACAGATAGAGGGCCTCGAGAGAAGTCGCGTGATAGTAAAGTTCATAAAACTTTATGAAGAGGCAAAAAAAGAGAAGAATGTTTTTGATTATGATGATATTCTCGAGTCACTAGTGAAAATTGTTGAAAACTCTGAAAGTGCAGTATCAGAAATACGGGAGAAGTATTTATATGTTTTGATAGATGAACATCAAGATTCTTCTCGTGTGCAGAATGAGTTTTTGGCGAAAGTTTGGAGTGAGGTGGAGCGGCCCGACGTTTTTGTAGTTGGTGATGACAGACAGCTGATATATGGATTTAGTGGTGCGTCCATTGATCACTTTCGAGGTTTTAAGAAAACATTTAAAGACGCTAAACTCATCCCACTTCTTGATAACTATCGCTCGACGCAAGTTATTCTCGATGTTTCTCACTCCCTGCTACAGAGCGTGATGTCTGACCAGAAGCTCGTGAGCCAGAGCAAAGAGCATCACCCCATTCGTCTGGTAGAGGCAAATACTGAAGCTGATGAAATTATTGCGGCCGGTCTCGACATAAAAGAAAAAATAAAGAAGGGGGTAAATCCCAATGAATGCGCAATCCTTGTGCCCAAGAACAGACAAGTTCGCAATGCTTTGGAGATATTACATAATCTAGGCTTACCCCTATCTTCCTTAGAAGCCTTGAACCTCTTCGAACAGGAGGAAATGAATGCGCTTTTAAGGGTTTTCAAAATAATAGACAGCGAAGATACGCCATCATTCGTTCTATCATTTTTCGATAAATTCTCTGGCATCAAGCCACTGGAGGCCCACCAATTCTTTGCTCTTCAAAATATGCGGGAATTCTCGCTTCAGACCTTGCTTGATGGACATCCTTCACTTTTTAAAACCAGTAATCAAGAGAAATGGGTTGAGAAAATTTTAAATTGGAAAAATTTCTTAAAAGAAAATCATCAAAATAGCGACCTACAACCATTAATCGAAAAAATTTGTAAAGAATTTTTCGATAGCAAGGAAAAAGGTGAACTTATTTCGGGCAAGGACATACTGCATACTGTGTTGTCATTGTTAGATAAGCAAAAGGTCAAGAACCCCCAAATAACCTTTTCTGAATTTGTTTTGTATTTAGAGAAATTAAAGTTATATGGTGAAAATGTACCACTCGTAGTAAGTCCGAAAGAGGGGATAAAAGTTCTCACGATGCATTCTTCTAAGGGTTTGGAGTTTGATTATGTCTGGATTGCACATATGGATGAACGATCACTTAACTCGGGCAAGAGTATGGGCTTTACTTTGCCAGAAGAGATAAAAGAGAGGGTAGAGGAGCGTGATGTCGATGCGTTTAAACGCAAGCTCTATGTGGCCATCACTCGTGCCAAGAGATTTTGCACCCTTTCATATGCCCTAGAATCTTCCCGGGGTAGTGAGCAAGAGGTGGCTAGAGTAATCGCCGACCTACCTCCAGAGATTCTGGAAAAGCAGAAAGCAAAAGTTGTCGCCCAGGAAGAATCAGAGCGCCCTGATTTGTCTAAGTTACAGAAACTCGTTGCCCAGAAATACCGAGATAGATATGTATCGGTCTCACTCCTTAATAATTTTTTCGAATGCCCCTGGAAATGGTACTTCAGAAATCTACTTCAATTACCAGAGCCGAAATCGACTAGCCTAGAATTCGGCAACGCTGTACACTCCGTGATTGATAAAATCCTTAAAATGGACCACCAGCCATCAGCGAAAGAGTTGGAAGATTTATCACAAGACAAGGAAGTGATGAGGATTATTTCCAAGTGGGCCAAAGAGAGGTTGCCGGAGATAAGTCTAAAGAGAGAAAATGAACAAAGCGTTTCGGTTAAAGATGAAAGGTTTCCACATCTTAATCTTTACGGTAAAATCGATTTAATAGAAAGACTCGATAAAGATAATATCCGAGTGACTGATTTCAAAACAGGCAGTGTGCGCAAAAAGAGCGAGATTGAAAAGCTCGACGAAGAGGGCAGAATGAGCACCTACTTACGCCAGCTAGTGATGTACGCCTATTTAATAAAACAAAATCCGAAGTGGAGAGTAGATGTGCGCGAGAGTCGCCTGGAATTCTTAGAAGCAAAAAATAAGAAAGATGCATTCTATGACCATGTCATTAGTGGAGACGAGATAGATCTCTTGATTAAAGATATTTCCGACTATGACAAATTTATAAAAAATGGGGAATGGCTAAATCGTCCATGTGATTACAATTCTTATGGCAAAAATACAAATTGTGAATATTGTAAAATGTCTGAAGTATACAAGTAGCTCACCAAAAGCTAATTTGCTAGAATGGACTTATGACTGACAAAGGAAAAACAAGGGGAACCGAACATCCACTCTCTGTGCTGGCTAACGAAGCCTACGGAGTCTTTAACGAGCTCGGTTTTGAAGTAGCTGTAGGTCCGGAACTTGAAAATGATTGGTACAACTTCGGTGTTTTGAATTTCCCCAAAGATCATCCCGCGCGAGATATGCAAGACACCTTTTGGATAAAAGACAATAAAGAAAGTGTATTGCGCACCCACACCACGACAGTTACCGCCAGGGCTTTCGAACAAGCAGGCAAGGAGGGGAGACTGCCCGCCGCTTTTATTTCGATTGGGAAAGTTTTCCGCAATGAAGCAACTGACATAACTCATGAAATGCAGTTCTACCAAATTGATGGAGCGATGATTGGTGAAAATATTTCTATTGCAGACTTGAAAGGAGTCTTGACTCACTTTTATAAAAAGATGCTAGGTGAAGATGTCGTTGTGGAATTTCGTCCAAGTTTCTTTCCTTTCACCGAACCTTCGATTGAAGTTTTCGCCAAGTTTCGTGGCAAGTGGCTCGAAATGATGGGTGCTGGTATGCTCCACCCGAATGTCTTGAGGAATATTGGGCTGGACCCTGCCAAGGTGCAAGGCTTTGCTTTCGGTGGTGGGCTCGACCGCATCGCCATGATTAAATGGGATATTCCGGATGTGCGTTTATTTTACCAAGGAGACTTAAGACTCAATCAATTTTAATTTGCAACCCTAAGATGAAAATTTCTTACAACTGGCTAAAATGGTATATCCCTAACGCTCCAACTCCAGAAAAATTGGCAGACATTTTCACCTACCATGTTTGTGAAGTGGAAGATATTGAAAAGAGGAAGATGGGGCAAGATGACGATTGGATTTTTGATATAAAAATTCTACCAAATAGAGCCCACGACCTGCTATCACATTACGGTGTGGCTCGAGAGCTGGCCTACTTGCTGAATATCGACCTTGTTGACCCAACACCAAAATATAAAGTTCCAGCATCAGTCCAAACTTCATTGAAGATTGAAGTTGATTCTCCTAATTGTCGTCGGTACATGGGCAGGATTATCCGCAATGTAAAAGTGGGCGGAAGTCCGGACTGGGTGGTCAAGCATCTGGAATCTGTCGGGCAAAGAAGCATTAACAATATGGTGGATGCGGCCAATATTGTAATGTTCAATATCGGCCAGCCAACCCATATTTTCGATTTAAATAAAGTAAAAGACAAATTAGTGATAAGGCAAGCGAAAGATGGTGAGACGATGACGACGCTCGACAACAAAGAGTGTAAATTCAGCGCCGAGAACCTGGTCATTGCTGATGCAAAAAATATTTTAGCCGTAGCCGGTGTAAAAGGTGGAAAGATTGCCGAAGTTGATGCCAATACGACAGATATTATATTGGAAGTTGCCAACTTCGATCCGACTTCTGTCCGTAAAACCGCCCAATCTTTAAACATCTTCACCGATGCCAAGAAAAGATTTGAAAATGATTTGTCACCAGAACTTGGCGACCATGCAATGCTTGAACTCTCCGCTCTCATTGCTGAGATGTGTCCCGAGGCTACGTTTGAAGATGTTGTAGACATTTACGAAAACAAACAAAAAGAAAATAGGTTGTCTTTCTCGGTGGCTAAAATATCTAAAATTTTGGGTGTCGATGTCTCTGTGATAGAAGTAGGTAATATCTTGGAGAGATATAAAATAGGGTATAAAAACGAGGGAGGCAATTTTGAAATTATTGTTCCGCCACTGCGTCTAGATTTGAATATTGAAGAAGATATGGCCGAAGAGGTCGGCCGAATTATGGGCTACGACAAGGTCGCCCCACATATACCCAAGATAGATTTCACCCCCAAATTAAATGAGACCTTTTCTCAAATGTCTTTCGCACGAGAGAAGTTATTAAATGAGGGTTATAGCGAAGTTATGACTTATACTTTTCGAGATAAGGGGGAAGTGTCGGTGCTCGCCTCAGCATCAGACAAAAAGTTTTTAAGAACGAATCTGAGTGATGGGTTGAAAGAATCTATAAAATTAAACAATAATAACTTACCACTTCTAGGAACAAAAGAAGTGAAAGTTTTTGAAATTGGCAAAGTATTTACTAAAGGAGGCGAAGAACTACACGTGGCTTATGGGAATAAAAAAGAAGTAAAAGAAATGACTTTAAGCGAAGCAGTTTTGGCTCTTAAAAACTCCGCCCTTGGTAATTTCCCCTCACTACGTACGGCCGAGCCGAATTCCTCGCTCGGGAAAATCACCAAGGGCTCCGTTTTGACAATGTGGTCACTCTTTCCATTTATTGCACGCGATGTGTCTCTATGGGTTCCTGAAGATGTGGAGAGCAATCAAGTGATGAAAATAATCAAAGATAATATGGGGGAGATGGTGGTGAGGGGACCAGAGCTTTTCGATGAATTCAAAAAGGATGGCAAGAAGTCCTATGCCTTCAGGTTGGTCTTCCAGTCATACGACAGAACTCTCACCGACCAGGAAGTGAACGAGGTGATGGAAAAAATAAATAAAAAGATAATAGAAAATGCAGGCTGGCAGGTAAGATAGTTTTCCACATCACTTACTTTTTACTTTTTTTATAAATGTTATATTAAAAACATGGTTAGGAATTTACAAATAAATAATTCCGTGAAGTTTACACTCACATTTATCGCTCCCCTTAGAGGGCTGATTTTTGCGCTGTAAACACTCCAACACAATTTACAACTCAAACACCAGCCCCCTAAACAAGGCTGGTGTTCTCGTTTGGGGACATTGTTCTTCTGGGATATGAGCTAGTGAGCCCACCTTAGCTCCTCATATCCTTTTGCTCCTTCCGGGGGAGGTAGTACGATGGGAGAACGTCATCACGCTGAAGCTCGCGAGCTTCACATCGCCAACAGGTTGCTGGATGAGTGTGCTTGTATTCCGCAACCAGCTACGAAGACTCTGTCCGAGATGACCGCGGCAGAGCTTCACGCTGAACTTCGGCGCCTCGAAATGACTCCATGGAATCGTGGGGCAGCTGAGATCGACCGCCGTCATCTGCGGGGAGCGCAGATTCGTTGGTACATCACCAAGTTGGAGGGTAGGAGAGATCCCGGACCCTTCCCGACTCTTGGTGCGTTGTAGGGGTGGGCTGGCGCACAGAATGTAGTCTCTGCTGTGTGTTCGAAATCGAGACTGTAATGGGGGTCGACGTCATGCGTCGACCCCCACTCTCGTTTACCCCCAAAAGGCTTATGGAATTACTAGCATATCCTTTAAATTTCTGATATAATAGATATATATGGCTAAAGAAAAAGAAGCAAAAGGGCACCATTACGACGCCTCTGATATCTCAGTTTTAGAGGGCCTAGAACCAGTCAGAAAGCGCCCTGGAATGTATATCGGTACGACAGGTCCAGATGGATTGCATCACCTTGTATGGGAAATTTTCGATAACTCTCGCGACGAAGCGATGGGAGGATTTTGTAATGACATCGAGATTGTTATGCTCCCAGAAAATCGTATTCGTGTAGTCGACAATGGCCGAGGTATCCCTGTTGATATGCACAAGAAGACGAAAGTTTCTGCATTAGAGACCGTCATGACCACTCTTCATGCTGGAGGAAAGTTCGGCGGAGATAGTACCGGATACAAAGTCTCAGGAGGCCTGCACGGTGTCGGTGCGTCGGTTGTGAATGCCTTGTCTATTTATTGTCGTGCTGAAGTGCACCGAGATGGAGGTAAATATGCTCAAGAATATTCTCAAGGTAAGAAAAAGGGTGCAGTGAAGAAGATAAGTTCTTCGAAGGCTCACGGCACGATAATCACCTTCGAACCAGATAAAGAAATTTTCGGTGATATTAAATTTGATTGGAGTACAATCATCAACCACATTCGCCAGCAGGCATACCTCGTGAAAGGTTTGAAGATTTCAGTTATCGATGCACGAGAGGCAGACGCGAAGAAAGTTGACGCCTCTGATGTTTTCTATTTCCGAGAACTCGGGCTCGAGCTTCCATCAGTTACATTTTATTTCGAAGGTGGGCTCGTGTCACTCGTGAAGTATTACAACAAACTTCAGAAACCACTACACAATAATATTTTTTATGTTGAGAAAGAAGTCGAGGGTGTGGGCGTTGAAGTCGCGTTGCAGTACGTGGACGACATTATCGACCGTATCGTTCCTTTCGCTAACAATATTTATACCAGAGAAGGTGGTACACACATTACTGGTTTCAAGACAGCACTTACTCGTACCCTCAATACTTATTGTAAGAAAAATGAAATGATGAAAGAGTCTGAAGGTGGATTCACCGGAGACGATGTTCTCGAAGGTCTGACTGCTGTCATCTCCGTCAAACTTCGTGAGATACAGTTCGAAGGTCAAACTAAGGGCAAACTCGGTAGTATGGAGGCCCAGAGTGCCGTGGCTACGGTCTTCGGAGAGGCCTTTTCTGCCTTCTTGGAAGAGAACCCAGATGACGCTAAAACCATCATAAATAAGTCAATTTTGGCCCTTAAGGCCCGTAAAGCAGCCAAGGCAGCCAAAGACTCAGTCCTAAGAAAGGGTGCCCTAGAAGGGATGACCTTACCAGGCAAGTTGGCTGATTGTCAGACTAAAGACGCTTCCGAATCAGAGCTATTCTTAGTAGAGGGAGACTCAGCGGGAGGCTCCGCGAAGCAGGGTAGAGACAGACGCACTCAAGCCATACTCCCACTCCGTGGAAAAATCTTAAACGTTGAACGTGCTCGCATCGACAAAATGCTCGCTTCAAAAGAAGTGAAGGCTCTCGTCATCGCGATGGGCACATCCATCGGGGACACTTTCGACCTCGAGAAAATGCGTTACCATAAAATAATTATTGCGACCGATGCGGACGTCGACGGTTCACACATCCGTACACTCCTCCTAACTCTCTTCTATCGTTACTTCCGTCAGGTCATCGATGCTGGATATATCTACATCGCTCAACCACCACTTTATAAAATAAAAAGAGGTAAAGAAATTCTTTACGCTTACACCGATGAACAAAAATTAAAAATCGTCGGTAAGGGTGCTGAAGTGAGCGAGATTCAAGAAATAGATGGCGCCGAAACAGTTGAGGGAGAGGAAACAGAGGAAGAGGTAAAGACTAAATCTACAAAAATACATATTCAACGCTTCAAGGGTCTCGGAGAAATGAATCCAGAAGAATTGTGGGAGACAACAATGGATCCGAAGAATCGCGTTTTGAAAAAAGTAGACATCGACGATGCCGAAGAAGCAAACAAAATCTTTGACATTCTCATGGGTTCCGAAGTTCCTCCAAGAAAATCTTTCATTCAATCAAATGCCAAATTAGCTGAAATTGATATCTAATATGCAGTTTAGTGAAGCGACAACTCGATACTGGACTGAAAAAGATTTCAAAGATGTTGAAAACTCACGAACAGTTAAAGATTTGTTTGCGGTAGCAGAAAGAATAATAGAAAGAATGCCGAAACCTTTCGTACAGGTTTGTGGTCCGATAACGACTGGTGGGCTCGGTTCTACGGAAGCAAACCTCAAAGTTTTTAATGAAACCGTTATCAGCTTACAAAATAAGGGGTTAAACGTTTTCGACCAAATGCCTTATGAATCTACGATGCAGAGACTGCAAGATGAGTTGGTGGCGAAAGGAGACTATTTACACAACATCTTAACGGACTTTTATTTCCCTTTATTCAATGCTGGACTTATTTCTGCTTTCTATTTTATCCCCGGGTGGGAATCTTCTTTTGGTGCAAAAAAGGAACACGAAAAAGCACAAGAGCTTAAAATTCCAATAGTTTATCTTTAATTATTTCTTATTTTCTATTTCCTCTTTAAACTTCGAGATAAGTTCTTCTTTGGAGATTTGACCGAGATTACCAGCGTCGCGGGATTCGAGGGTGACTTTACTCATTTCAACTTCCTTGTCGCCGATGACTATCCAGTAAGGCATTTTGTTATTTTTCGCATCGCGAACTTTACCACCGAGATTGCCCTCACTCTTGTCTAGGTCTGCACGAATATTGTTAGCTAAAAGTAAATCATATATTTCTTGTGCATAAGCGTTATGATTTTCTCGTACCGGAATTATTTTTACTTGCACAGGCGCGAGCCAGAGAGGGAAGTTGCCAGCGGTGTGTTCGATAAGAATAGACATAAATCTATCAATCGAGCCCATGATAGCAGCATGGAGCATAACTAGTCGTTCTCTTTCACCTTTCTCATTGATACAGAATAAATCAAAGCGCTCTGGTTGGTTCATATCCAGTTGGATTGTCGCAACTTGCCATTCTCGCCCAATAGCGTCTTTAGCCATGAAGTCGAGTTTGGGGCCATAAAATGCAGCTTCTCCCACACCTTCAAACCAGTCCACATTTTTTGAGGTAACAATTCCTCGCAAGACTGATTCAGCTTGTGCCCACCTCTCGGCACCACCTAAGTATTTTTCTGCTTGTTTAGGGTCGTGGATAGAAAGTCGGACACGCATGGTGAAGCCGAATGGCTTATAGAAATCTTGTACGATATCCCAGACTTTCAAGAATTCATCTTTTACTTGAATCATTCGGCAGAAAACATGAGCATCATCTTGAGTGAAACTTCGGACACGAGAAAGTCCGGCGAGTTCACCCGTCTGTTCGTCGCGGTAGCAGGTCGTACTGTTGCAATATCTTTGTGGAAGTTCTCGATAACTCCATTGCTTGCGGTCAAAAATCTGAATGTGATGTGGGCAGTTCATCGGCTTCATCGCGAATTCGTGTCCCTCACGAGTCGTTATTCTAAACAGTTCTGTTTTAAACTTGTCCCAATGTCCACTTTTTTCATATAATTCCTTTTTAGTAATGTGAGGAATTTCAACCTTGGTGTAACCACGTTTCTGGCGTAGCTCCCAGACGAAATCATCCAATAAATTTCTTAAAATTGTTCCCTTGGGTGTCCAGAGGGGAAGACCTGAACCAACAAGTTCAGAAAATACGAAGAGGTCTAATTCTTTGCCTAATTTCTTGTGGTCTCTTTTCTCTGCTTCTTCTCGCTGTAATAAATATGCATCCAATTCTTCTTTAGTCTCGAAAGCTAGACCGTAAATACGAGTCAGCATTTTGTTCTTCTCATCTCCACGCCAGTAAGCTCCAGCAATGCGGTCTAGTTTAAAGGCGTCAGGATTGATATCAAGGCTCGGGTGTTCACTATGTCCACCACGGCACAAATCTGTGAATCCACCACAAGTATAAATGGTGATTTTCTCTCCACGTTCAGCTATTTCATTTATTAATTCTACTTTGTACTCATTCTTAAAGAAGGTGATGGCCTCGTCTTTATTTATTTCTTTAGATTCCCATTCCGTCCACTTGGGTAGGATTTTCTTCATTCTTTCTTCGATTTTCTTCAGGTCCTTATCGGTGACCTTCTCCTCACCGAAGTCGATATCGTAATAAAAGCCGTTGTCGATAGCTGGCCCTAGGGTTAATTTAATCTTATCGAATTTATAAATCTCTCCGACAGCAGCAGCCAAGAGGTGAGCTAGGGTGTGCCTTGTAGCACTCAATTTATCTTCTTTATTCATCTTTTTATGATAGCATTTTTAGGTTTTTGTGCCAATTTGCTTTTGTCATTTTATATGCTATTATAAAGGACATTATGGTAGTACGAATGAGACATACAAAATCGCATACAGCTAATCGCCGCTCACATCATGCGTTGAAGAGTGGGTCTTTTATCAAGTGCGAGAATTGTACTGAATTAAAAAAGGGTCACACTGTTTGCAAATCTTGTGGTTTTTATCGCGGGAACAAGGTTCTAGATTTGATAAAAAAGACTGAGAAGAAACAGAAGAAAGCCAAAGCAAAGAAGGCCGAAGCAAAGTAATTTTGTTTTTTAAACAATGGCAAATAGGCACCTTTCAAGATCAATAGTTCTGCAAACTCTTTTCGAATGGGATTTCAAAAATTCCAAAGATTTTAACCTAAAAGAATCTGTAGCTCGCAACCTCAAAGCTTTCGCCCCTGGACTCGAAGACGACAAATTCGTCTTTTTGTTGGTGGAAGAAATAATGAAAAAGAAGTCGGTGATTGACGAGATTATCGAGAAAGCCGCCCCCGACTGGCCCATCGACAAGATTTCTATTGTGGACCGCAATATTCTGCGCATCGGACTAACCGAGCTTCTTTTCGGTGACCGCAAGGAGGTGCCTCCCAAAGTTGCCATCAACGAAGCCATCGAATTGGCGAAAACTTTCGGCGGAGAGAACTCTGGCAAATTCATCAATGGTGTGCTCGGGGCAGTCTATAAGGAGATTGGAGAACCAGGCAAGAATGAAAAAAGTAAAAAGAAAAACAACGAACCTGTAGATATCACCAAGCTTCCAGTGGAGAAGTTCGGTGGCGCCCTCATCTATGCAAAGAAGGAAAATGATTTCTATTTTGCTTTCGTCCACGATGTCTTCGGTTACTGGACACTGTCCAAGGGGCATATTGACCCAGGGGAAAGTGACGAAGATGGCACCATTAAACGCATCAAGGAAGAAATCGGTCTCGATATTGATATTAAGCAATTCTTGGGGCAGAATGAGTATGTCGCTTCGCACCCAGAAAAAGGTAAAATATTGAAGAAGGTTTCTTATTTCTTGGCGGAGAGTAAATATCAAGATTTTATCTTCGAATCCTCTGGGGGACTCGATGGTGTTAAATGGTTCAAACTTGCTGAAATTCCAGACCTAAGAATCTACAATGATATCATTCCACTCATTACTAAGGCAATCGAGATATTAAATAGTAAACAATAATTTTATGGTTAATTTTACAGATTTCGAGAAAAAGACAAAAATAGTTTTCAAAGATAAAAGCTTGCTGAAGCAAGCCTTCGTTCACCGTTCTTATATAAATGAAAATCCTAGTGTTGGGCTTTCTCACAATGAACGCCTAGAATTCCTAGGTGACGCAGTGCTCGAGCTAGTGGTGACGGACTTTCTTTATAAAAAATATCCCAGTTATGCCGAGGGGGAACTGACGGCTATCCGCTCTGCCCTCGTGAACGCCATCATTATCTCTGAGGTAGCTCTTGAAGTTGGTATGAATGACTATTTGCTTCTCTCGAAAGGTGAAAATAAAGATAATGGCAAGGCTCGCCAATACATTCTGGCCAATACCTACGAGGCGTATGTCGGTGCAGTGTATCTAGACCAGGGTTATGAAGTGGCTGAGAAATTCATCACGAAAACTATTTTGCCTCACACTGAGGATATAGTGAAGAATAAATTGTGGCGCGACGCGAAGTCGCTGGTGCAAGAGAAGGCTCAGGAATTCGTCGGCGTTACTCCAGCTTACAAGGTACTCAGTGAGTCGGGCCCCGACCATGAGAAGAACTTTACTGTGGGAATATACTTCGGCGGCGACTTGATAGCTCAAGGAAAAGGCAAGTCTAAACAAGAAGGAGCTCAAGCCGCAGCGGAGGCTGCATTAAAAGTTAAAAACTGGCTCGACTAATATGCGTTTAAAAACATTAGACATTAATGGTTTTAAATCTTTTGCTCATAAAACAATTTTAGAGTTTCCAGATTCTATCGTCGCTGTTGTCGGACCCAATGGTTCGGGTAAGTCCAACGTAGTAGAAGCGATACGCTTCGTCCTCGGCGAACAGTCGATGAAGTCGATGCGTGGTAAGCTGGGGCTCGACCTCATCTTCAAGGGTTCCAAGAAATTGTCCCAAGGTTCTCACGCCAAGGTGACAATTCATTTTAATAATTCTGATAAAGTTTTTAAATTAAGCAACGAGGGAGGAGAAAATATAAATTTAGATTTTGATACGATAAGCATCGGCCGAGAAGTTTATGGCGATGGTTTGAATAAGTATATTTTAAATGGCTCGGAAGTGCGCTTGAAGGACATACACAACCTTCTAGCCTCAGTGAATGTTGGCTCCTCTGGGCACCACATCATCTCTCAAGGTGAAGCGGACAGAATCTTGAATGCGAGTCCGAAAGATAGGAAGGAGATGGTGGAAGATGCTCTGGGTCTTAAGATTTATCAATGGAAGATCAAAGAAGCCGAGAGAAAGCTCGAGCGCACCGAGGCTAATATGAAAGAAGTCTCACTTTTGCGTCGTGAGAATGCTCCACACCTAAACTTCTTAAAGAAACAAGTTGAGAAATTAGAGAAAGCCAAGGAGATGCAAGCTGAACTCTCTCTTCTGTACAAAGTTTACCTTAAACAAGAAAGTATTTATTTAGAGAAAGAGAAGCATCACCTAGCTCAGGATAAAAATAAAATTGAAGGAGAGTTGTCGAGTCTCAATAAGCAGATCGCCCTCACGGAGGGTGGTGGCAATAAAGAGGAGAATGAGAAAATAAAAGAACTCAGAAATATCGAAACTAAAATACACGAAATTCATGGAGTAAAGAGTGAAATCGAACGTAAGCTCGGCCGTATCGAAGGTATGATTGAGGCCCTGGAACATAGGAGTGAAAGTGTGGCAGAAGTTGTCGAGATTTCGAGCGAGGAAATGAAGAAAATAGTTTCAGAAATCAACAGCTCTGTCGACGAGGCTATAAGCAAGCATGACTTTTCTGAAATTCAAGGTATCCTGCGCCGGATAAAAGAAATCATTAATCGTTTCAACCAGCAAGGGAACAGTTCCAAGGAGGATAAAACTTCTGAAATTGAAAACTACAAGACCACTCAGAGGCTTGTCCTAGCAGAGATGAACAAGGTCGTCGAGGAAGAGAAGAAATTGTCTGAAACGGCTGAAAAATTGAAGCAAGAGATAACCGAAGTCACTCAAAAGCTTCGTGACCAAGAAAGAGAGAAATTCTCCCTCAAGGTTCGCCATCAAGAACTCACCTCAGCCCTAGAATTAATTTCCGTCAAAGAAATAAACCTCTCTCGAGAAATTGAAGCCTTCGAGACTGAGATACGCGAGGGTCAAATACTCATCGGCGTAGATATTTTATCTTACAAAAATTACCAAGTTGATGGCGTGGCTGATCGGCATATCCAAGAAGAGCAGAAGAGGAAGATTGAAAGAATTAAAATCAAGCTTGAGGATGCTGGTCTCGGTGGCGGAGGAGACTTGATGAAAGAATATAAAGAAATGACTGAACGTGACCAGTTCTTGGAGAAAGAGTTGGCTGACCTGACAGCTAGTATGGAGATGATTGAGAAGTTGATTGCAGATTTGAAAGAGAAAATTGATATCGAGTTCAAAGAAGGCATCAAGAAGATAAACGTAGAATTTCAAGAATTCTTCTCACTGATGTTCGGTGGTGGACACGGCTCGCTCAATGTCATAATGGAAAACAAAAGAAGGAGGAAAGATGAAGAAGATGCCAACCTTTTCGATGACGACGACATCATCTTCGAGCAGGGGATAGAAATCAATGTTTCTCTACCGCACAAAAAGGTGAAGGAACTGCACGCTCTCTCTGGTGGCGAGCGCTCTCTTACTTCTATTGCTCTACTCTTCGCTATGTCGCAGGTCAATCCACCTCCGTTCCTCGTGCTTGATGAGACGGATGCCGCTCTCGATGAAGCTAACTCCAGAAAGTATGGAGACATGCTCGAAAAACTCTCGAAACATTCACAACTAATCGTCGTGACTCACAACCGCGAAACAATGTCTCGCGCGGGCATCCTCTACGGTGTCACCATCGGCGCCGACGGAGCTTCCAAGCTCCTCTCAGTGAAGTTCGATGAAGCCACCGCTATTGCGAAGTAGTTCTTTGCAATATAACTCTGCCTTTTATACAATGGCTATATGCCTAGTGACGCATTACCCAGAACAGAACCTAAAAAACCCCAAGATATCGAGGCTCTAAAAAAGCTCTTTAAAGACAAGCTAGATAGTATTTTAAATTCACCACTTACGGTAGAAAATATCGAGACTTTTGCTGATGTAGCTTTAAACAATACCATTAAGCTCACAGATGAAATTCTTAAAGAATATAGAACAAATAAAGTATTTGTTCCCCATGAAGGTCAGAATGTTCAGACAATACAGGAACAAGAGAATGAAGCTTTTAAAGTTTTAGACTTGCCAAATATTTCTGAAGTTTTGGAATCTATTTATGAAGTTAAAGAAAAAATAGAATCTATTAAAGAATACGTCGCTACTAATGTAGAAAAGACAGATGCAGTAATCACTCCACCGCAAGGAAACTTCAATCATGGCATACAGAATGGAAATGGGAAAGGTTTAGAAAGAAAAAAGTTACCGAGGCTTGTGACCTTACTTTATCTTATCGAGCATGACTTCGATATCAAGCCCGAAGAAACTAAAATCACAGAAGGAATAGTGACTCCTGACATGGTGAGACAGACGTCCTATACAAGAGTTGAAGTCTCGGGGCTTGGAAGAATTATTTATATTTGTGAAGAAGTTGGTAATGCGAGTTATGTTTTTGATGCTGAAAAACTTGCAGAATTAAATATTTCAATAGAAGAATTGGATTCAAAAACTAAAGAAGAAAAAGAATCACTTATAAAAGAAAATCCAAATCTTGGCGCAAGAATTGAGCACAAAAATTCTTGGAGAAAAAATATGTCGCAAGCACTTGGTGGACAATTTACTTCTTCTGAATTTACAAGAGAAATAGGTAACTGGCTGCCCTTTGAAGATTTTCAAAATGAAGCACGGAGTTTGTATCCAGGCCATGGAGATATACAAAAATGGTATTACCAAGAAAGAAAAAAACATCCTAATTGGCATTCTTTGCCATCGAAATTTTATAAAAATAAAGGTTGGATTGGGTTCCCAGAATTAGTGGGTATGAATAATCGTTTTAAAAAAGATTATCCTTTTTTTAGTGATTTCGAAGACGAAGTACGAAGTTTATATGGTGGGCAAAAAGATGTTTCTGGTTGGTATAATCAAGAAAGAAAAAAACACCCCAATTGGCATTCTGCGCCAGATAGATACTACCAAGATACAGGTTGGATTAGTTGGTCTCAACTAGTTAATAAAGAAAATCCAACAAGAAAGCAATGGTCGTCTTTTGAAGATTTCCAAGTTGAAGTATTAAGTTCGTATGGTGGGCAGAAAGATGTTTCTGGTTGGTATAATCAAGAAAGAAAAAAACATCCTAATTGGCCGTCTGATCCATTTAGGACGTATAGAGATAAAGGTTTTCTTGGATTACCAGAATTAGTTGGTGTGGACAATCGTTTAAAAAAAGATCTTCCTTTATTTGATGATTTTCAAAATGAAGTACGAAGTTTGTATCCAGGTTATGGAGATATTCAAAAATGGTATCACCAAGAAAGAAAAAAACATCCTAATTGGCCGTCCAATCCAAAGGATAATTATGGAAGTAGTGGCTGGGTAGGATTTCCCGAACTAGTTGGGAAAGAAAATTTTCTCAAAAAAGAGTATCTTCCTTTTGAAACATTTCGAGCTGAAGTACGAAGTTTATATCTAGGAGATAGAAGCGTAAAAGAGTGGTATCACCAAGAAAGAAAAAAACATCCTAATTGGCATTCTGCACCACATAAATACTACAAAGACAAAGGTTGGATTGATTGGCCTGAATTGGTGGGAAAAGAAAATTTCTTTAAAAAAGAATTTCTTTCTTTTGAAGATTTTAAGACTGAAGTACGAACTTTGTATCCCGGGGAAATGAATGTTCAAAAATGGTATCACCAAGAAAGAAAAAAACATCCTAATTGGCCATCTGATCCGTTTAGATTCTATAAAAATAAAGGTTGGGTAAATTTTCCAGAATTGGTTGGAAAAAAATAAATTCTATTGCGAAATAATTTTAGTTGGAGGTTTGGGGGTTACAAACTTTATCTTCTCTTCTTTGCCACGGATGATATTGTCAGGTTGGAAAACCCTGTTTAATTTAACAGTATTTTTCTGTGCCGTCATACTACCGTCAGCATTGATTTTCAACTTGAGTAGCATACCCTCCATCGTCGCCGAACTGAAGTATTGGTCGAAGATGAAGTTGCCGAGCGAGTAAGCGATGTAGCCATTGTTATAAACTTCTGTGTCTTGTATGACGTGTGGATGATGTCCGACAACTATCTTTGCGCCGTTATCGATGGCTCTATGAGCTAGAGTTTCTTGTCTTTCATTATGTTTAGTCTTATATTCATCCCCGAAGTGGAAAGAAACTATTAAATAATCAACTTGTTTTTTAGCATTTCGAATTATCGTGTCGAAGTCTGGGTTACTTGCTAGCAATACCCCGGCTTCATTTTCTGTCGCTTTCATATAAGTTGGCCCCACATCAGAGAAACCGAGGAAACCAATCTTCTTACCATTTTTCTCGATGATGGTGGGCTGTTTAGCTTCTTCAATATTTTGGCCACCACCTGTATAGGCTATTTCATTCTCTTTTAATCTTGCAAGTGTATCTACATAAGCATCACGACCCCAATCTCCGACGTGATTATTCGCCATTGAGAGAATATCAATACCAGCCCCGCGAAGTGCTGGGATGACAGAAGGATCCATGCGGAAGGAATACAAGTTGCGTATATCTTTGCCTTGGTCTGATGCGGTGCCTTCTAAGTTGGCGAAGACAATGTCGAAATTTTTCAAGATTCCCATTTTACTAAACAATTTCGAATAGTCTCCATTGTAGTTTTTATTCACTGAGCTCCTCACACCGCGGTCGAGCATCATGTCACCCAAGAAAGCGATTTCCACTGGTTCACCGTTATAATCTACGTCCTCGGCTGGGGCTTTCGCTTTGACCCAATTCTGGTTCGCATCTTTTTCTTCGCCATAGTAGATATTACCTTTTAGATACTTCACCATGTTTTCTACATCTTTACGTCGATCTGGGCTACTGAGTAGCGCTATCGCAATGTTGCGTGAACTTTTTTCACCGAGTGGCAGAGAGAAGGTAGAGACAACCGTTTGCTCGGCTTTGTCGGTGTAGCCACTCTTGCCACCGAGGTAGCCCTCGTTATTTAAGAATTGGTTGTTGGAGAACCAAATATGATTTTTATTTTTATAACTTTTTTCGGTGGTGATTTGTAGTAATTCTGGATATGTATCTTTGATATATTTCGTTAATTTAAAAAGGTCTTTAGTGTTCGAGAGATTCTTGGCTGACAAGCCCGTCGGGTCGGCGAAAGAAGTAGAGTTCATTTTCAATTCTTTCGTTTTTTCATTCATTTTCTGCAGGAAAACATCTCGGCCGAAATATCCGGCGATAGCCTCACCAGCGTGATTGCTGGATTCGAGTAGAAGGGGATAGAGTATTTCTTTGATATCGATTTTTTCATTCTGACGAAAGTTGCCGTTCTCGCCTTCGGTGGCTAGTATTTTTTTATTAAAAGTGATTAGTCCTTCTTTGGGGTTTTCTTTAGTTATAGTTGCAGTCATCAATTTTGAGAGAGATGCGATGGGGTATACCTTGTCTCCATTCTGCGAGATAATTATTTCTCCAGTATCGAGGTCACCGACGGTGTAGGCGTCTGCCTTGACCTTCGGCTTCAAGTTATTGTTTTTAGAAAAATAGAAATATTGCTCGGTTATTTCACCTGTTAGCATATTGATAACCTGAGCTTGGTTATCGATCTTTTTATAAGCAGAATTTTCTGTGAAAATATAATTCAGAACAAGAGGCAGGGTGATGATAATCATTACCGATAGTAGTAATTTTTTTATTTTTTCTGTTCTTGTATTTCGCATATTATACCAAGATATAATCTATCGTTTTTCTTTCTAAGTCCACATTCTTCACTTTTATTTTCACGACATCTCCCAGGCGATATCGCTTTTTCTTTTTTTGGCCTACGAATTCGAGCTTTTTCTCATTGAAAATATAGAAATCATCTCGGAGGTCACGCATACGTATCAAGCCTTCACATTTGGTCTCGCGTTCCTCTACATAGATGCCCCATTCTTTAAGCCCGGCGATGATGCCAGTGAAGACCGAGCCAATACGCGAGGACATATATTCCACTTGTTTATACTTTATCGAAGCCCGTTCAGCATCGGAAGCACGCTTCTCTTGCTCGCTGGAGATTCTAGAAATTTTCGCATATTCTTTCACCGCATCGGCACTGATTTTTTTCTTATTTAGATAGTCCACCAAGAGTCGGTGTACCATTACGTCTGGGTAGCGCCGGATGGGGGAGGTGAAGTGAGTGTAGTACTCGAAGGCCAGCCCGTAGTGGCCGATGTTTTCTGTGGAGTAAATCGCTTTCGCCATCGAACGAATGACTGCACGGTGCACTGTGTCTTGCTCGTTCTTCCCCGCCAGGCTCCCTAGGAGTTTGTTGATTTGTTCGTTGGGGATAATGCCATTTTTCATAGAGACTCTGTAACCGAGACCCTTCAAGAAGAAGGCCAAGTCTTCCATCTTCTCTCTACTTGGTAGGTCGTGGATACGGTAGACGAAGGCACCCTCTTTGGTCTTCTTGATATTCTTGGCCATTATTTCTGCCACATTTCTATTGGCGAGTAGCATAAATTCTTCAATCAATTTATTACTATCACCACGCTCTTTTTTAATAACTTTGATTGGCACACCCTTACCGTCTAAGACGAACTTCACTTCTTCTTGCTCGAGAGAAATGGCTCCGCTTTCGAATCTCTTTTTGGTTAACTTTTTCGCTAGGTTATTTAGAATACTTAATTCTTTGTGTAGGGGAGAACCCATTTTCTTTATAGAAACTTCAGCTTCTTCATAAGTGAATCTTTTCTGTGAATGGATAACAGTGCGTCCGTACCAGGAACTCATGACTTCTGCATTTTTATTCATTATGAAAACCGCACTCATTGTGAGTCTGTCCTTGTTGGGCACTAGGGAACATAAATCATTTGATAAGATTTCTGGAAGCATCGGTATCGTGCGGTCGACGAGGTAGACAGATGTGCCACGCTCGCGTGCTTCACGGTCCAGGTCGCTACCAGGTCGGACATAATAAGATACATCAGCAATGTGTATACCTATTTCGTATTCTTCTTCTCCATTTTCTTTGAATGCAAGACGAAATGACAGCGCATCGTCGAAGTCTTTCGCATCCGATGGGTCGATGGTGAAAGTGAGCGTCTTACGGAAATCTCGACGGCCAGAATAGTCCGTACTTTTAATACCACCTAATTTTATTTTTTTAGCTTCGTCTTCTACCTTGTGAGGAAGCTCTGCGGCGAAACCCTTCTCGAGAGCTATCGCTTGCATCTCGACATTGTTGTCGCCGGGCTTACCTAAGACTTTTACTACCTTGCCTTCTGGAGCTTTGCGCGGATCGTGCCAAGAAACTAATTGTACGAAAACTTTTTGCCCCAACTTCGCACCACCGAGGGCTTTCTCGGGGATGAGGATATCGGTATACATTTTATTGTCATCAGGCTTTAGGAAGAAGACACTGCCTTCTTTCTCCAGAACTCCAGCGAAAGCATTTTTTGCGCGAGAAATAATACGAATCACTTCGCCAGTTTGTCGGCCGTGCATTTTAGGGTGGAGGATAATCTCTACCGTGTCGCCGTGCAGGGAAGTGTGCAGGTGCTTGTTATCAATTTCAATATCTTCCTTTAATCCTGGTATGACAACATAGCCCAGACCTTTGGCCGTGACGGCTATAATTCCCTCCTTTTTACCTTCATTTTTATGCTTATTTTCTTTCATTATTATTAAGGATAGCACAGAAATCCCAACTTGACAACAGGGCTTAATTATGCTATACTTTATACATAAAGCCTGTCAGTGGGGTGGGTAGAGCGCATAGGGCGCAAAACTCACTTCACTCTTGAAAAAGGAATGGTTCACATGTTCAGGAAACTGCTCCTCGCGGTGCTCGCCCTGGCGACGACCGCCTGCGGCGCAACGCGCCGCTCACCTGTCGATTCAATCGAGAGGATGACCATGACTCCGCCGGTGTGCAACGCGCACACGGTGGGCACGGTGAGCATCCCCGTGACGACGACGGCCGGCACCGAAATGGTACCCGTCTCGACCTGCAGCGCGATGTTCGCACTGCGATTCGCTGGGGTGGATGCCATCCGCGTTCTTGGGACGGAGGAGGCCCGTGCCGCCGGTATCGCCGCCGGTCGGGTCGGGTTCTACGACTCCCGGGGACAGGTTCAGAGTCTCGGCATCGTAATCAACGGCGTCAACACCGAGCCGGGCGCCCGCGTAACTGGTTCCGGTGGTGGCTGGAACTGGGGTATCTCCGGAGGGAATTCTGGACCGACGCGGGTCAACACCGGGGGGACGACGGTGCGCACATCGCGCACCCCATAGCTCCCGCAGCATCGACCGCTGGTTTCTCCGTGTCATCCAGACACGCGAGGGACCAGCGGTTTTTCGTTTGCCTTTTTTATAATTTGTGTTACACTCTTCTCATGTTAAAAATTAGATTACAAAGAATAGGAAGGAAGAACGACCCAGCATTTCGGGCTGTTTTAACTGATTCCAAGAACAGTACTAAGAGTGGAAAGTTCTTAGAAATCATTGGAACTTATAATCCCAAGAAGGGTGAAGCGGTTTTCAAGACTGACCGAATCGAATACTGGATGAGTAAGGGTGCCAAGGTTTCTGATACAATGCACAATTTCTTGGTTCACCAAGGAGTCATCAAGGGCAAGAAAATCAATGTTCTACCCAAAAAGAAACCAACTCAAAAGAGAAAGGAGTTGAAAGCTAAAAAGTAATTCGGTATACTTATAGAAGAGCAGTTATGTCGGAACACTGCATCTTATAAAATTAATAGTTTTTATTTAAAAATTTATGCAAGACGCTGATAAGGAATTTCTAGAATATGTAGTTAAGGCTTTAGTCGACAATCCGAATGATGTGAAGTTGGACAGAACAGTAGACGAGATGGGCGTGCTCATCACTCTAACTGTCAACCCTGCTGATATGGGTAAAATTATCGGAAGAATGGGTAACACTGCGAAGGCTATCCGCACTCTTCTCCGAATCATCGGCATGAAGAACAATGCTCGAGTTAACCTCAAGATTAACGAACCAGAAGGCAGTATGAGACCAGAGAGGGTAGAAAGAAGTGAGCGACCAATGAGTGCTCCAAACCCAATGAAAACCGTCGACCAGGCAATGGAAGACCTAAAAGGAATATAGTTTTTTAAAAAGAGCGAATACAAAGATTTTCTTATGGGCAATACAGTAGCCTCCCATTGCGAAAACCTTTGTATTCGCTCTTTTGTTGTATAATACACTTATGGTTTTTCACATAATTACACTTTTCCCGGAAATGTTCGATTCTTATCTCAAAGAGTCGATTTTGGGTCGCGCAATACAGGCGAAAAAAATAAAGATAAAATTCTATAATCCAATGGACTTTTGTGAACCCAAAAGGCGCGTGGATGACCGACCTTATGGTGGTGGCCCGGGGATGGTGTTACGTCCAGAATTATTCTTGAAAGCTTTTGCAAAAATAAAAATTAAAAATCCAAAGACCACAAAAGTAATTTTATTTTCTCCATCGGGTAAAAAGTTTGATACGAGCTATGCGAAGAAGTCTGCACAAAAATATACAGATATAATTATGATTTCTGGTAGATACGAAGGCATCGATGCACGCGTGCAGAAAATTTTAAAGGCTGAAGAAATCTCAATCGGGGATTATGTCTTGACTGGTGGTGAGCTACCAGCAATGGTCTTAATCGACTCCATTGCTCGTCAGATTCCCGGAGTCTTGGGTAAATATGAATCTCTTGAAGAGGAGAGGGTATCAAGCAGTGAAGTCTACACTCGCCCCGAAATACTTAAATATAAGGGTAAGAATTACCGAGTGCCGAAGGTTCTGCTCTCTGGCCACCGGGCTAAAATCGACGAATGGAAAAAGGGGAGATAAAATCCCCAAATAATGTTTGACAAAAGGCTACAAATAGAGTAGGCTATTTGAGATTCATTGATTGAGTGCTGGATGCAATCTGTTTGTATTAATAGGTTATCTTAATCATAATATCTCAATAAATTAAAGAAGCTAAAGAAAAGCATATTTTCACTTGTTTTTCTTTCGTTTTTTTGTTTATTTGGGTCTAGTAAAATATGCAAAAAGAAGCTACTCGTCCGAAGAAGTATTTCTCAAGGTACAAGAAGCCATTAATAGAATTTCCTAATTTGATCGAAGCCCAGGTCAAATCTTTCACCTGGTTAGTGGAGACGGGAATTAAGGAAATCTTTAAAGAATTTTCTCCAATCGCTGACTATTCTGGGAAGAAGTTCGAACTTGAGTTCACTTCTTTCTCTTTGAGCGAGCCGAAGTTTGATGAAAACCATGCAAAGGTGAACAAGCTCTCTTACCAAGGGCTTCTGAAGGCGCGAGTGAAATTGTCTAATAAAATTTTAGGCACAGTGAAAGAACAAGAAATCTTCATGACCGAGCTTCCTCTCATGACCGCCCACGGAACTTTCATCATCAACGGTGTTGAACGCGTTATCGTTCCGCAGCTTGCACGAAGTTTCGGCGTATTTTTTACCGAATCAGAAAACAAGGGTAAAAGATGTTTCGGTGCGAAGATTATTCCTGCTCGTGGAGTTTGGATAGAAATAGAATCCGAAGCAGATGGTGCGATATATGTCAGAATCGACAAGAAAAGAAAGTTCTCTGCGACAGCACTCCTCCGAGCGATGGGTTATGAAAATAATGAAGCTATTCTGAAAGCTTTTGACAAGGACCCTCTAGTACTAGAGTCAGTCAAAGCATCTCTAGCGAAAGATACTGCGAAGAGTGTAAGTGATGCTTATATCGAAATATACAAACGCCTCCGTGATGGTGATATGGCCACAGCCGACAATGCGAAGGAATACATCGATTCTCTATTTACCAAAGAGCGTTATGACCTTTCTCCTGTTGGTCGTTTCCGATTCAACAAGCGTTTCGAGAAGGGGATGAGTGAAGAAGACCTAGCTCGACGCACGATTTCTAAGGATGATTTGGTCACGGTGATTGCTCACATCATTAGTCTGAACAATACTCCCGATGCGAAGTCCGATGATATAGACCACTTGGGCCAGAGACGTGTACGCTTCGTTGGAGAAATCTTACAACAGAAAGTTCGTACGGGTATGATGCAAATCAAGAGAAACATTCAAGACCGTATGTCTATTATTGATGTTGATACAGCAATGCCTATACAGATTATCAATCAACGTCCACTCCAGGCTCGTGTTAAAGAATTTTTCACTACTAACCAGCTGTCACAATTCATGGCACAAGAAAATGTGCTTTATGAAATAGAACATTTGAGAACTCTTTCTGCTCTTG